>NZ_JAUYAN010000255.1 GCF_030693485.1 Bradyrhizobium sp.
AGAGCGCCATGGCGACGCCGGACAACATTCTGCGTATCGTCGGCATCGGATCGGCGGTCCTGGGCTTGGTCCTGATCTGGTTCGTGCGGCGCTAGCATCAGTCATTCCGGGGCGCGCCCTGGCGCGAACCCGGATCTCGAGATTCCGGGTCTGGTGCTTTCGCACCATCCCGGAATGATAACCACGGTAAAAAGGCTGCCGGATCAACGCGATCGTGAGCCCGCGGCGTCGGCTTTTCGCCCTATTATCCGCCTCAAATGCTTGCGCCGCAGACCTGTTCGGGCGCACTGTTGCCGCCAGATTCCGACCTTTCGCAAAGAGAGAAGCCGATATGACCGGTGCGATTCCATACCCGAGCTATCGCCAGCGCCCCCTGATGGCCGCGATCTGCGCCGCAAGCCTGCTTGTCGGGCCGGTCTTCTCCGCGCCCGCTTCGGCGCGCGGCCCGGACGGCATCGCCGATGTCGCCGAAAAGGTGATCGACGCCGTGGTCAACATCTCGACCTCGCAGACCGTCGAGGCCAAGGGCGGTTCATCCGGCGGCGACCGTGGCGCGATGCCGCAACTGCCGCCGGGCTCGCCGTTCGAGGAGTTCTTCGACGACTTCTTCAAGAACCGACGCGGCGGTCCGGGAGGCGGCTCCAAGGGCGGCGAGATCCAGCCGCGCAAGACCAACTCGCTCGGATCCGGCTTCATCGTCGATACCGCGGGCATTGCCGTGACCAACAATCACGTCATCGCGGATGCCGACGAGATCAACATCATCATGAACGACGGCACCAAGATCAAGGCCGAGCTGGTTGGCGTGGACAAGAAGACCGACCTTGCGGTGCTGAAGTTCAAGCCGCCGGCGAAGCCGCTGGTCGCCGTGAAGTTCGGCGATTCCGAGAAGCTGCGGCTCGGCGAATGGGTGATCGCGATCGGCAATCCGTTCAGCCTTGGCGGCACCGTCACCGCCGGCATCGTTTCGGCGCGCAACCGCGACATCAACACCGGGCCCTATGACAGCTACATCCAGACCGACGCCTCCATCAACCGCGGCAATTCCGGCGGACCACTGTTCAATCTCGATGGCGAAGTGGTTGGCGTCAACACGCTGATCATCTCGCCGACCGGCGGTTCGATCGGTATCGGGTTTGCGGTGCCGTCGAAGACGGTGGTCGGCGTGGTGGATTCGCTGCGGCAGTTCGGCGAATTGCGCCGCGGCTGGCTCGGCGTCCGGATCCAGCAGGTCACCGACGAAATCGCCGAAAGCCTCAGCATCAAGCCGGCGCGCGGCGCCCTGATCGCCGGCGTCGAGGACAAAGGTCCGGCGAAACCGGCGGGCATCGAGCCCGGCGACGTCGTGGTCAAATTCGACGGCAAGGACATCAAGGAGCCAAAGGACCTGTCGCGCGTGGTGGCCGACACCGCGGTCGGCAAGGAGGTCGACGTCGTCATCATCCGCAAGGGCAAGGAAGAGATCCGCAAGGTCACGCTCGGCCGCCTTGTGGATGACAAGGCGGTGCAGACCGCAGTCAAGGGCAAGGAAGAGCCCATGGAGAAGCCGGTAACGCAAAAGGCGCTCGGCCTCGACCTCGCCACCCTGAGCAAGGACCTGCGCACCCGCTACAAGATCAAGGACACCGTCAAGGGCGTCATCGTCACCGGCGTCGACAGCGGCTCCGACGCCGCCGACAAGCGGCTCAGCGCCGGCGACGTCATCGTCGAGGTGGCGCAGGAGTCGGTCGCCAACGCCGCCGACATCAAGAAGCGGGTCGATCAGCTGAAGAAGGAGGGCAAGAAATCCGTCCTGTTGCTGGTATCGAACGCGGAAGGCGAACTGCGTTTCGTGGCGCTGGGCGTGCAGTAGGGGGCTGTCATACTCCGTGAAGGCGGAGTGTCCAGTAATCACTGCCGTTCATGATTGCGATCTGTGGAATACTGGATCACCCGCTTTCGCGGGTGATGACGGCGAGAGATCACGCGCCCACAAACTCATCCCGCCGATAGCCCTGCGCATACAGCAGCGCCGTAAGATCGCCGTGGTCGATCCTGGCCGCGGCGGCCGCCGCCACCGCCGGCTTGGCGTGGTAGGCGACGCCGAGTCCGGCGGCTTCGATCATGCCGAGATCGTTGGCCCCGTCGCCGGTCACCATGGTGTCGATCTCGTCGAGATCCAGGGATTCGCGCAGCTCGATCAGGGTTGCCAGTTTGGCGGCGCGGCCCAGGATCGGCTCGCGGACTTCGCCGGTCAGCTTTCCGTCCGCGACCTCGAGTTCATTGGCGCGGTTTTCCTGGAATCCAATGCGCTCGGCAACGACGCCGGTGAACAAGGTAAAACCGCCCGAGATCAGGCAGGTGTAGGCGCCATGGGCACGCATGGTCATGACCAGTTCGCGGCCGCCCGGCGTCGCAATGATACGCGTTTTCAGCACCTCGTCGACCACGTCGACGGGCAGGCCCTTCAGGAGTGCGACGCGTTCGCGCAGCGCCGGCTCGAACTCGATTTCGCCGCGCATCGCGCGCTCGGTGATATCGGCGACATGGGCCTTGAGGCCGGCGAAATCCGCCAACTCGTCGATGCATTCCTGCCCGATCATGGTGGAATCCATGTCGGCCAGAAAAAGCTTCTTGCGCCTGAACGCCCGAGGCTGCACCACGATGTCGACCGGCAAATCGCCGCGCGCCTGGCGCAGGCGGGTGACGACGGCGCCGATTTCGTCGTGGCTGCCTTCGAAGGGGATGTCGACCGCCACTTCGTCGAATAGCCACTGCGCCTGTTCGGGCTGGCCAAGAACGGCGCGCGCGCCGTCCACCACCGTGCTATCGAGCGCGGGGTCGGCGGGGTTGCAAATGAGCGTGGCGACGAGAGACATCCGAGTGGCTTCACACGTGGAAAATGACAAGGCGGTGCTTATCGCAGGGCCGACCGCCAGCGGCAAGTCGGCGCTCGCACTCGAACTGGCGCAAAAGACCGGCGGTGTCGTCATCAATGCCGATTCCATGCAGGTCTATCGCGACCTGCGCGTGCTGACGGCGCGGCCGACGCTGGAGGAGGAGGCGCGGGTGCCGCACCGGCTCTATGGCCATGTCGATGCCGCGGTAAATTTCTCGGCCGGAAGCTGGGTGGCCGATGCGGCCAACGTGCTGGCGGACCTCCGCGCGCAAAATCGCCTGCCGATCTTTGCCGGCGGCTCCGGCCTGTATTTCAAGGCGCTGACGCGCGGCCTGTCATCGGTGCCGCCGATCCCCGCCGAGATCCGCGAAGCCGTCCGCGCGCGGCTGGAGCGCGACGGCGTCGAGGCGCTGCATGCCGAACTGGCGCGGCGCGATCCGGCTTCCGCCGAGCGCCTGAAGCCGCGCGACCGCAGCCGCATCGCCCGCGCGCTCGAAGTGGTGGAGGCGACGTCGCGCTCGCTGACATCATGGCATCGCGACGGCCTGCCGCCGCTGTTGCCGCCAAATACCTTCCGCGCGATGTTTCTTGAGCCCGACCGTGACGCGCTTTATGCGCGGATCGATGCGCGTTTCGATACGATGCTGCAAGCCGGCGCACTGGACGAGGTCGCGGCGCTGGCATCGCGAAAACTCGATTCCCAGCTGCCGGCGATGAAGGCGCATGGCGTGCCGGCTTTGATCCGGCATCTGGAGGGCGAGATCAGCCTGGACGAGGCGGCCGAGATCGGCCGCGCCGATACCAGGCACTACGCCAAGAGGCAGTTCACCTGGTTCCGGCATCAACTGCCGGAATTCGAGTGGGTGAAGCCGGAGGCGGGGAGGGAATGGTTGGCGACAATCATTCCGGGATGGTCCGAAGGACCAGACCCGGAATCTTGAGATTCCGGGTTCGCTCGTTTCACTCGCGCCCCGGAATGACGGAACGAGGACCGCGGGCGCATGGCTGGAACCAGCAAATTGCGCTCGCCCGGGGCAAAAAACCCCGCTAAGCTCTATTTCTGCGCCGATTGCCTCCGTGGCTTGACTTTTCAGGCTTGGGCAGTATGTTCCGCGCAACCTTTGGGAAGTCTGGGCCGCCGAATGCGTAATATTATTACCAAACTCCTTATCGTCGTCGTACCCAGGCGCACCGCCGGGGGTGGCTGAGGCCATCCACATTCGGGCGGTGTGCATGGGGCCTCTTGGGCCCCTTTTTATTTTCCCAACAGCCAACAGACAAAAGCCGCTGACCACAGCGCATCCGGAGCAAGCCATGAGCGATACCAGCCACGATCCGAACCAGATGACCGGCGCAGCCATGATCGTCCGCGCGCTGATCGATCATGGCGTCCAGCATATCTTCGGCTATCCCGGCGGCGCGGTGCTGCCGATCTATGACGAGCTGTTCCAGCAGAGCGACGTCGAGCACATCCTGGTGCGGCACGAGCAGGGCGCCGGCCACGCCGCCGAAGGCTATGCGCGCTCCACCGGCAAGCCGGGCGTGGTGCTGGTGACCTCGGGGCCGGGCGCCACGAACATGGTGACGCCGCTGGCCGACGCGCTGATGGATTCGATCCCGCTGGTCTGCATCACCGGGCAGGTGCCGACCCACCTGATCGGCAATGACGCGTTCCAGGAATGCGACACCGTCGGCATCACCCGGCCCTGCACCAAGCACAACTGGCTGGTGCGCGACGTCAACGATCTCGCCAAGGTGCTGCATGAGGCGTTCTACGTCGCGAGTTCCGGCCGTCCCGGCCCTGTTGTGGTCGACGTGCCGAAGGACGTGCAGTTCGCGACCGGTACCTATCACCCGCCGCGCAAGTCCGACGTTCACCTGTCCTATACGCCGCGGCTGAAGGGCGATGCCACGCAGATCCGCAAGGCGGTGGCACTGCTGGCCTCCGCCAAGCGCCCGGTGATCTACAGCGGCGGCGGCGTGGTCAATTCCGGTATCGAAGCCTCCCGGCTGCTGCGCGAGCTGGTCGAAGTCACCGGCTTCCCGATCACCTCGACCCTGATGGGTCTCGGCGCCTATCCGGCCTCGGGCAAGAACTGGCTCGGCATGCTCGGCATGCACGGCACCTACGAAGCCAACATGGCGATGCATGATTGCGACGTCATGCTGTGCGTCGGCGCGCGCTTCGACGACCGCATCACCGGCCGCACCGATGCGTTCTCGCCGAACTCGAAGAAGATCCACATCGATATCGATCCGTCCTCGATCAACAAGAACATCCGCGTCGACGTTCCGATCATCGGCGATTGCGCCAATGTGATGGGCGACCTGTTGCAGGTGTTCAAGGCGGAGGCGAAGCGGCCGGACATCAAGCCGTGGTGGCAGGAAATCGCGAAATGGCGGGCGCGCAACTCGCTGTCGTACAAGAAGAACAGCGATATCATCCTGCCGCAATACGCCATCGAGCGGCTGTTCGAGCTGACGCGCGGGCGCGATACCTACATCACCACCGAAGTCGGTCAGCACCAGATGTGGGCGGCGCAGTTTTTCGGCTTCGAGGAACCGCATCGCTGGATGACATCGGGCGGATTGGGCACCATGGGCTACGGCCTGCCGGCGGCGGTCGGCGTCCAGGTCGCGCATCGCGACAGCCTGGTGATCGACATCGCCGGCGACGCCTCGGTGCAGATGACGATGCAGGAGATGTCGACGGCTATCCAGTATGAACTGCCGATCAAGATCTTCATCCTGAACAACCAGTATATGGGCATGGTGCGGCAGTGGCAGCAGTTGCTGCACGGCAACCGGCTGTCGCACACTTATTCCGAGGCGCTGCCTGATTTCGTCAAGCTCGCGGACGCCTTTGGCTGTGTCGGGATCCGCGCCACCAAGCCCGGCGACCTCGATGGCGCCATCCAGGAGATGATCGACGTCAAGCGTCCGGTGCTGTTCGACTGCCGGGTGGCGGCGCTGGAAAACTGCTTCCCGATGATTCCGTCCGGCAAGGCGCACAACGAGATGCTGCTGCCGGCGGAAGCCAACGACGAAGCCACCGCCGCCGCCTTCGCCGGCGGCAAGGCGCTGGTGTGAGGGTGAGCCGGGCCGATGTTTGATCTGCAGCAACTCGAACACGCACACGGCGTTGTCGGCACGGCGATGCCGCCGACGCCGGCGCTGGCGTGGCCGTTGCTGTCGGAGCGGCTCGGCGCCGATGTCATCGTCAAGCACGAAAACCATACGCCGATCGGCGCCTTCAAGGTGCGCGGCGGGCTGGTCTATGTCGACCGGCTGAAGCGCGAGCAGCCCGGCACCACCGGAATCATCTCGGCGACCCGCGGCAATCACGGCCAGAGTCTGGCTTACGCCGCGAGCCGCTACCGCCTGCCGGTGACGATTTACGTTCCACGGGGCAATTCGGTCGAGAAGAATCGCAGCATGCAGGCGCTCGGTGCCGAGCTCGTCGAGCATGGCGAGGATTTTCAGGCCGCGCGCGAGGAAGCGATTCGCCGCGCCGCCGCCACCGGATTTCACATCGTGCCGGCGTTTCACCCCAACCTGGTGCTCGGCGTCGCGACCTACGCGCTCGAACTGCTGCGGAAGGCGCCGGATCTCGATGTGCTCTATGTGCCGATCGGGCAGGGCTCGGGCGTCTGCGGCTGCATCATGGCGCGCGACTTGCTCGGGTTCAAAACCGAAATCGTCGGCGTGCAATCCACCGAAGCGCCGTCCTACGCGCTGTCCTTTGCGGCCGGCACCGTCGTCACCACCGAGAGCAGCAATACGCTGGCCGATGGCATGGCGACGCGCGTCCCCGATCCCGATGCATTGGCGATCATCCGCAAGGGCTGCTCGCGCATCGTGCAGGTCAGTGACGACGCGGTAGCCGCCGCGATCCGCGCCTACTGGACCGATACCCACAATCTCGCTGAAGGCGCAGGTGCTGCGGCACTCGCCGCCGCTTTGCAGGACAAGTCCAGACTTCGCGGCAAGCGAGTCGGCCTGATCCTGAGCGGCGGCAATATCGATTTCGACTTGTTCAATCGCTGGGTCATTCCGCAAGCCGCCGTCGCCGGTGGCAGGGTGCCGGCGTGAACGCCAATTTGGGGACGACAACAATGAACCAGCCCGCATCCGCCTATTTCATGGAAGACCGCCACGATCCGATTGAGTCCCACACGCTGTCGGTGCTGGTCCAGAACGAGCCGGGCGTGCTGGCGCGCGTGATCGGGCTGTTCTCCGGTCGCGGCTACAACATCGAAAGCCTCACGGTCTCGGAGACCGAGAACCAGAAACACGTCTCCCGCATCACCATCGTCACCACGGGTACGCCGATGGTGATCGAGCAGATCAAGCACCAGCTCGACCGCATGATTCCGGTCTACCGCGTCGTCGACATGACGCTGACGGGACGCTCGATCGAGCGCGAACTGGCGATGGTGAAGCTGCGCGGCACCGGCGAGCACCGGGTCGAGGCGCTGCGGCTGGCCGAGGCGTTCCGCGCCCGCGTCATCGACGCCACCACCGAAAGCTTCGTGTTCGAGATCACCGGCAACTCCGCCAAGATCAACCAGTTCATCGACCTGATGCGCCCGCTCGGCCTCGTCGAGGTTTCGCGCACCGGCGTCGCCGCCATCGCTCGCGGGCCCGAGGGGATGTGAAGCCATGCTGGCGCGCGACTGGTACTACACGCAACGGCGTCGCCTCGGACTGGATTCCGCGGTCGCCTCGATCTACGACCGTCATGACGACAGCGACCTGCGCGCCCGCGCGGCGCTGACCATGCTCGGCGTACAGCCCGGCTGGCGGGTGGCCGATATCGGCTGCGGCAACGGCGTGCTCGCCGTCGAGGCGGCGCTGATGGGCGCCGAGGTCGACGCCATCGACATTTCGCCGGCGATGCTGGCGCTGGCGAAGATCCAGGCCAGCGACCGCAAGGTCGCGGTCCGGACCCAGCCCGCGGGCCTGCTGAGCTTTGCCTACAAGCCCAATTCGTATGACCTGATCGTCAGCGAATTCGTGCTGCATCACCTGCCGGATTTCTGGAAGGCGGTGGCGCTGGCGCGAATCCATGCCGCGCTGAAACCGGGCGCGAGTTTCTACCTGCGCGACATCGTCTTCGTCAGCATGCCCGACGGCGTCGACCGCGACGTCGAGGCGTGGGCGGATTTCAGCATCAAGAACCACGAGTTCGATCGCGACAGCGTCGTCACCCACATGCGCGACGAATACTCTACCTTCGGCTGGGTGATCGAGCGCTTGCTGACCGATGTCGGCTTCACGCTGGTCTCGGCCGATTACCACGCGCCGCTGCACGGCACCTATCTGCTGCGCAAGCCGAAACCCGGCGAGCAGAGCTAGCGTGTCGCAGTCGCTGCTGATCGCCTTTGTGATGTTCGCCACGGTGATGTTCTTCACGCCGGGGCCGAACAACATCATGTTGCTGTCGTCGGGGCTGACCTATGGTTTCCGCCGCACGCTGCCGCATGCCGCGGGCATCACCATCGGCTTCGCCTTCATGGTCGGTGCGGTGGGCCTCGGGCTCGGCACCATCTTCATCACCTATCCGGTGCTGCAGACGATCCTCAAATATGCAGGGATAGCCTATCTGATCTATCTCGCCGTCCACATCGCGATGTCCGGACCGGCGACGCCTGGCCAGGACAACGCGCGCGGGCCGATGACGTTCTGGGGCGCCGCCATGTTCCAGTGGATCAACGTCAAGGGCTGGGTGATGGTGATCGGCACCATCACCGCCTATGCCGGCATCGCCGCTTTTCCCTGGAATATCGTCATCCAGGTGCTGCTCAGCCTGCTGCTGGGAACGCTGTCCTGCGCGGCCTGGGCGGCGTTCGGCAGCGCGCTGCGGCCGATCCTGACTTCGCCCCGGGCCGTCAGGGCCTTCAACATCGTCATGGCGCTGCTGCTGCTGGCCTCGCTCTACCCGGTCCTGACGGACGCATGATGCCGCACCGCGCCATGCCAAAACGGATTTCCCCTGAGCGGGAAAATGCTCTAGACAACGCCGGAAATTCACGGGCGACCGGCGGTCCTGACCACCTGAAAGCCTGATTAACCGGCCGATTCGGCCACCGATGAGGGAACGACCATGCGTGTTTATTACGATCGCGACGCCGACCTGAACCTGATCAAGGGCAAGAAGGTCTGCATCGTCGGCTATGGCAGCCAGGGCCACGCCCATGCGCTGAACCTGAAGGATTCCGGCGTCAAGGACGTCGCGATCGCGCTGCGCAAGGGATCGGCCTCCGCCAAGAAGGCGGAAAACGCCGGCTTCAAGGTGATGGAAGTCGCCGAGGCCGCCAAATGGGCCGACCTCGTGATGATGCTGACCCCCGACGAATTGCAGGGCGACATCTATCGCGAGCACCTGCACGACAACATGAAGAATGGCGCGGCGCTGGTGTTCGCCCACGGCCTCAACGTGCATTTCAACCTGCTCGACCCGCGCGCCGATCTCGACGTGCTGATGATCGCGCCGAAGGGCCCCGGCCACACCGTGCGCTCGGAATACCAGCGCGGCGGCGGCGTGCCCTGCCTGATCGCGATTTCCAAGGATTCTTCCGGCAATGCCCATGACCTCGGCCTCAGCTACGCTTCGGCGATCGGCGGCGGCCGCGCCGGCATCATCGAGACCTCGTTCAAGGAAGAGTGCGAGACCGACCTGTTCGGCGAGCAGGTGGTGCTGTGCGGCGGCCTGGTCGAGTTGATCAAGGGCGGCTACGAGACGCTGGTGGAAGCCGGCTACGCGCCCGAGATGGCGTATTTCGAGTGCCTGCACGAAGTGAAGCTGATCGTCGACCTGATCTATGAAGGCGGCATCGCCAACATGAACTACTCGATCTCCAACACCGCCGAATACGGCGAATACGTCACCGGCCCGCGCATCATCACCGCCGAGACCAAGGCCGAGATGAAGCGCGTTCTCGCCGACATCCAGGGCGGCAAGTTCGCCCGCGACTGGATGCTGGAAAACAAGGTCAACCAGACCTCGTTCAAGGCCACGCGTGCAAAACTCGCCACCCATCCGATCGAGGAAGTCGG
>NZ_JAUYAN010000258.1 GCF_030693485.1 Bradyrhizobium sp.
TAGAGATTGAAGCCGACCCGGCGCACCGCGAAATCGGCCTGCAGATGGCCCTCCGCCATCATCGCTCCGGCAGGCGCGAGGTAGAAACCATCCTCGCGATAGGGTCCGAGCACGGAAAACGTCACCGATCCATCGGCCACGCTGCTGCGCTGGCTGGACAGCTTTTTCAGTTGGGTCTGCTTGCCATTGGAATCGACATAGACGCGGCGCAGCGGCAGTTCGGCGGCGTCCTGCGTCACCACGCTGACCAGCACCAGCACGTGCTTGGCGAGCTTGCGGTATTCCTCGGCGTCGGCGGGCCAGCTGAAATCCACCGACGCGCCCCTCGCCGCGCCCTTCGGATTGGACTTCGCGGTTCGAAGCGCGGATTTCTCCAGCCGCTCGGTCATCTCGACCGACGTCACCGGATTCTGCGCCGCCGGCCGCTGCGTGAGCGTCTGCGCATGCGCGGCCGTGGCAAGAAATGCCGTCAGCATCCAGATCAGATCAACCCGCAAGCCATCCTCCTTGAGCGCGAGATCGCGAAAGCCGGTCTTCCTGCGCTCAACCTGTCATCCAGAACCCCGGCAGCGCCGTCTCCAGCCGGCCGCCGATCCGCACCGGCGCGACCTTGAGCGCGAGGCCCGTCGCATCGTCGGTCTCGACCGCGACGCCGCTCAGCGTGGCGACGCCACCGGCCGGTTCGAACCGGCCCGAGGGAATGCCGGTCGTGAAGCGCCGCAGCGGTTCTTCCTTCTGCATGCCGATGATCGAATCATAGTCGCCGGTCATGCCGGCGTCGGTCATGTAGGCGGTGCCGCCGGCGAGGATCTGGTGATCCGATGTCGGCACATGGGTGTGGGTACCGACCACGAGGCTGGCGCGGCCGTCGCAGAAGAATCCGATGCCCTGCTTTTCGCTCGATGCTTCGCAGTGGAAATCCACCACGACGGCATCGGCGGCTTCGCCCAGCGGACAGGCTTCGAGTTCGCGGTTGAGCACGGCGAAGGGGTCGTCGAACGGCGTCATGAAGACGCGGCCCATCGCGTTGATGACCAGCGCGCGCTTGCCGTTCTTGGTGTCGACCAAAGCCGCGCCGCGGCCCGGCGTGCCCTTCGGAAAATTAGCCGGACGAACCAGCCGCGGCGCGCGCTCGATGAACACCAGCGCCTCGCGCTGGTCCCAGGCGTGGTTGCCGAGCGTGACCGCATCGGCGCCGGCGTCGATGAATTCCTGGTAGATCGCCTCGGTGATGCCGAAGCCGCCGGCGGCGTTCTCGCCATTGACCACCACGAGATCGAGCGCCCAGTCGCGGATCATGCCCGGCAAGTGTTCTGCGACAGCGGTGCGGCCGGACCGGCCGACCACGTCCCCGACGAAAAGAATGCGCAATCCATCAACTCCGGAAATCGAATATCCCGGTTTCCGTTAGCACATAATCCAGCGGCACGTCGTGCGACAACGCCGGCACGGCCTCGATTTCCTGCGCCGCGAAGGCGAGGCCAATCGCCGTGATCGCCTTGGTCTTGCGCAAATGCGCCAGCGTGTAGTCGTAATGCCCGGCGCCATAGCCGATGCGATGCCCGAGCCGGTCGAACGCCGCCAGCGGCACCAGCATGATGTCGGGAACGAGTTCGGCCGCGGCCGGCGACGGCTCGAGAATGCCCAGCGGCCCCAGCATCAGCCTGTCGTCGGGCGACCAGGCCCGAAACGCCAGCGACTTGCCGCGCGCCATCACCGCCGGCAGCGCCAGCCGCGCGCCTTGGGCCGCGAGCATCCGCATCAGGGGCGCCGGATCGATCTCGCTGCGGATCGGCGAATAACCGGAGACGATGCTGCCTGGCGCGATCTCGATCGGCAGGCCGCGTTTGGCAACAGCCTTCGCCGCAGCCTCGCGCTTCTTGTCGCTCAATGCCTCGCGCTTCGCGAGAGCGGCGGTCCGCAGATCGGCCTTCGATCGGTCGGTCGGCAAAGCTGACATCCAGTGTTATGGACGCACACTCAAGGAAATAACCCGGCGGAAAAAAAACAAGAAAAGTGCGAAGCCGTAATGGCCGTTGAAGCACTCGATCCCGGAGTTCCCTACGAAAGTAGGTGGGCACCATATGACCGGATCCACGGACCCGGCCAGGGACAGTTCCCGGAAGGATCGATAAGGCCCCGGGGATATATGGCTTCTGACGCGCGACACAGCTTCGCCCCGCCAATGTAGCTACGATACGGCCAAACCGCCAGCCTTAACGGGAGGATCTGAGGCGATGCTTTCTTCACCCTCCCCTGGAGGGGGAGGGTAAGTGCGCGATCACCCGATCAGCACGCCGCCGCCGATGGTTCGGTTCAGCACATGGGTGGTCTTCTCGATCCGGTCGGCCGCGGAGTTCAGCGCGTTGACCACCGCGATCTGCGTCGCCTTGGCGCGATCCGCCGACACCGCGCGGACGTCGCGCAGGGCGTCGAGTTCCTCCTCGAGGTTGCGGATGCGCTGGCCGGCGTCAAGCAATTCGTCGCACACCGTCAGCGCCGCCATCACGGTGAGGCGCGCGTCGCCGATCTCGCCGAACTTGCCGCGCAGGCTCTGGATCCGCGTTTCCAGGCTCTCGGCGAGCTTCAACAGCCGCGACTCCTGGCCTTCCTCGCAGGCCATCCGGAATTGCCGGCCGTTGATGGTGACGTTGACATGGCTCATTCGCGGTCTCCGGGATCGAGTACGGAGCGGATGGTGCCGATCGCCGCATCCAGCCGTTCGGCGATCTCGCGATTGGCGCGCTCCAGCCGGCGCGACTTCACCAGCGATCCGTCGAGTTCGTCGGCGAGCCGCGACCGGTCGGCGCCGAGCGCCTGAATCCGCGCCGCCAACTCGTTCTCGTCGCGGTCGGCCTCGCGCCGGCGTTCGACCGCGCTTTCCAGCGAGTCGAGCGCCGACATCAGCCGCCGCGTCGCGGCGTCGATATCGGCGAAGACTGGCTCGGCGTTGCCGGGGCCGTTGGCAGGACGATCGCTCATGAGTGCCAGCACAGACCTCTGGTGAAGCCGGCCGGAGCGCAAAATCCGCGTTCCGGCAAGCGTTTAGGCGGCGAAATTTACGTGGCAAGCGAGGCCAGCGCAACGCCGCTTAGAAGCTATGCACCGCTAA
>NZ_JAUYAN010000265.1 GCF_030693485.1 Bradyrhizobium sp.
CCTGTTCTTCCAGGGCATTCGCCCGGCGGTCAACGTCGGTCTGTCGGTGTCGCGCGTCGGATCGTCGGCGCAGACCAAGGCCATGAAAAAGGTCGCCGGCAAGATCAAGGGCGAGCTGGCGCAATACCGCGAAATGGCGGCGTTCGCGCAGTTCGGCTCCGATCTCGACGCTTCGACGCAGCGCCTGCTGGCGCGTGGTTCGCGCCTCACTGAACTCCTGAAGCAGCCGCAATTTTCGCCGCTGAAAATGGAAGAGCAGGTCGTGGTGATCTATGCCGGCGTCAACGGCTATCTCGACAGCATTCCGGTTGCGAAGGTTCGCGCCTTCGAGGACGGCTTGCTGTCGCTGGTGCGCGGCAAGAACGTCGACATTCTCAATACCATCCGCGACAGCCGCGATCTCAGCGACGACACCGCCGCCAAGCTCAAGGCCGTGGTCGAGGCTTACGCCAAGACGTTTGCTTAAGATGTCGTTTGCTTAAGCGAAGTTTGTTGATTGCCGTCATGACCCGGCGCAACGCCGGTCATGACGAAAAAGAGGCTTGCGGTCGGGTCATGAACCGGATCGCCGGGGTGAACTGAGAATGGCTTCACTGAAAGACATGCGGGTCCGCATCGCCTCCACCAAGGCGACGCAGAAGATCACCAAGGCCATGCAGATGGTCGCGGCCTCCAAGCTGCGCCGCGCGCAGACCGCTGCCGAAGCGGCGCGGCCCTACGCGGAAAAGATGGATGCGGTGATCTCCAATATCGCCAGCGCTGCCGCCGGTTCGCCCGGCGCCCCGGCGCTGCTGGCCGGCACCGGCAAGGACCAGGTGCACCTGTTCCTGGTCTGCACCGGCGAGCGCGGCCTGTCCGGCGCGTTCAACTCGTCGATCGTGCGGCTCGCCCGCGAGCGGGCGCTGGCCCTGATGAACCAGGGCAAGGAAGTGAAATTCTTCTGCGTCGGCCGCAAGGGCTACGAGCAGTTGCGCCGCACCTTCGAGCGGCAGATCGTCGAGAACGTAGAGCTGCGCTCGGTCCGCCAGCTCGGTTTCGTCAACGCCGAGGATATCGCGAAGAAAGTCATCGCGCGTTACGAAGCCGGCGAGTTCGACGTCTGCACGCTGTTCTATTCGCGCTTCAAGTCGGTGATCTCGCAGATCCCGACCGCGCAGCAGATCATTCCGCTGGTCGTGGAAGCGCCCGCTGCCAATGCCGGTCCGGCGACATCCTACGAGTACGAGCCGGAAGAAGACGAGATTCTGGGCGGCCTGCTGCCGCGCAATCTCGCGGTGCAGATCTTCCGCGCGCTGCTGGAAAACAACGCTTCGTTCTACGGCGCGCAGATGAGCGCGATGGACAACGCCACCCGCAACGCCGGCGACATGATCCGCAAGCAGACGCTTATCTATAACCGCACCCGTCAGGCGATGATCACCAAGGAGCTGATCGAGATCATCTCCGGCGCCGAGGCGCTTTAAGTTTTCGGACTTCAAGGAGAGAGTTTTATGGCTACACCCGCCAACCAGACCGGACGCGTCACGCAAGTCATCGGCGCCGTCGTCGACGTGCAGTTCGAAGGACATCTGCCGGCTATTCTGAGCGCCATCACCACCATGAACGGAACCAACCGTCTGGTGCTCGAGGTTGCGCAGCATCTCGGCGAATCCACCGTGCGCACCATCGCGATGGACACCACCGAGGGTCTGGTCCGCGGCCAGGAAGTCAGCGACACCGGCAGCCCGATCCAGGTGCCGGTCGGCGCCGGCACGCTGGGCCGCATCATGAACGTGATCGGCGAGCCGATCGACGAAGGCGGTCCGATCGCCTCCGAAGGCCTGCGCCCGATCCATGCGGAAGCGCCGACCTACACCGACCAGGCCACCGAGGCTGAAATTCTGGTCACCGGCATCAAGGTCGTCGACCTCTTGGCGCCCTACGCCAAGGGCGGCAAGATCGGCCTGTTCGGCGGCGCCGGCGTCGGCAAGACCGTGCTGATTCAGGAACTGATCAACAACGTCGCGAAAGCCCATGGCGGCAACTCGGTGTTCGCCGGCGTCGGCGAGCGCACCCGCGAAGGCAACGACCTCTATCACGAGTTCATCGAGTCCAAGGTCAACGCCGACCCGCACAATCCCGATCCGAGCGTCAAATCGAAATGCGCGCTGGTGTTCGGCCAGATGATCGAGCCGCCCGGCGCCCGCTTGCGAGTCGCGCTGTCCGGCCTCACCGTCGCCGAGCATTTCCGCGACCAGGGCCAGGACGTGCTGTTCTTCATCGACAACATCTTCCGCTTCACCCAGGCAGGCTCCGAAGTGTCGGCGCTGCTCGGCCGTATTCCGTCGGCGGTGGGCTATCAGCCGACGCTGGCCACCGACATGGGCGCGCTGCAGGAGCGCATCACCACCACGCACAAGGGTTCCATCACCTCGGTGCAGGCGATCTACGTGCCGGCCGACGACTTGACCGACCCCGCGCCCGCCACCTCGTTCGCGCATCTCGACGCCACCACGGTGCTGAACCGCGCGATCTCGGAAAAGGGCATCTATCCCGCGGTGGATCCGCTCGACTCGACCTCGCGCATGCTGTCGCCGCTGATCGTCGGCGAGGAGCATTACCAGACCGCGCGCATGGTTCAGCAGGTGCTGCAGCGCTACAAGTCGCTGCAGGACATCATCGCCATTCTCGGCATGGACGAATTGTCGGAAGAGGACAAGATCGCGGTCGCCCGCGCCCGCAAGATCGAGCGCTTCCTGTCGCAGCCGTTCCACGTCGCCGAAATCTTCACGGGATCGCCCGGCAAGTTCGTCGACCTCGCCGACACCATCAAGGGTTTCCGCGCCATCTGCGAAGGCAAGTACGATCACCTTCCGGAAGCCGCCTTCTACATGGTAGGCGCCATCGAGGAAGCGGTCGAAAAGGGCAAGAGGCTCGCGGCGGAAGCAGCCTAAGGGGCGAATGGCGAATGGGGAGTAGCGAATAACAAGCGCCCCTCCCCGATCATCGCCACTCGCTATTCGCCATCAGCCATTCGCAGGACTACTCCATGGCCACCTTCCACTTCGATCTCGTCTCGCCCGAAAAACTCGCCTTCTCCGGCGAGGTCGATCAGGTCGACGTGCCCGGCATCGAGGGCGATTTCGGCGTGCTCGCCGGTCATGCGCCCGTCGTGGCCGTGATCCGTCCGGGAATCCTGACGGTGACCGCCGGCGGCACGCAGCACAGGATCATCGTGCTCGGCGGCCTCGCTGAAGTCTCCGACAAGGGCCTCACGGTGCTCGCCGATGTCGCGACCTCGGTGCAGGACCTGGACCGGGCGCAGTTCGCCGATACGATTTCCGGCATGGAAGAAAAGCTCGCCGAGCATGAGGGCTCCGAACTCCATCGCGCCATCGAGCGGCTCGATCACTTCAAGAGCATCCAGCATCAGCTCACTTCGACGGCGATGCATTAGGGTCCGATTTAGCTCGGAATCCGACCCGTCTTCATCTTCTCATTCGAGCATGCTGCGATAGGTCCGTTCGCGTGGGGACCGATGGGACGGATTCTTCTTCCCCCTCTCCCGCTTGCGGGGGAGGGCCGGGGTGGGGGCTGCCTCAACATTCACCTGCGCCAGTGGAGAGAGTTCCCCCACCCGCCGCGCTTCGCGCGTCGACCTCCCCCGCGAGCGGGAGAGGTAAGAAAGAAGCTCACGGCTGCGCGAATTTCGCGAATTCCCGCGCCACCGTCCGGTACACCTCGCGCCGGAACGGCACCACGAGGTCGGCGACGGCATCGAGCCGCTCCCAGCGCCACTGGTCGAACTCCGCCGGCTGGCCGTTGCGCGGGGTCAGCGGATCGATCTCGGCGTCATCTCCCGTAAAGCGCAGCGCGAACCATTGCTGGCGCTGGCCGCGGAATTTCGCCAGCCGGTGCGACGGCGGTCCGTCATAGGCCGGAAACTCGTAAGTCTGCCAGTCGGTTTCGCCGAGATAGCTGGCGTGCTTGACGCCGGTCTCTTCCCATAATTCGCGCATCACCGCGTCGCGCGGGTCCTCGTCGGCGTCGATGCCGCCCTGCGGCATCTGCCATTCCAGGCCTGGCAGAATGATTTCCGGTCCGTCGTCCCTGAAACGTCGCCCGATCAGGACCTGACCGGCGGCGTTGAACAGCGCGATGCCCACATTGGGGCGGTAGGGTT
>NZ_JAUYAN010000266.1 GCF_030693485.1 Bradyrhizobium sp.
TGGTGTAGTAGTCGTACTTGTCATTGACCACGGCGGCGCCGCCCTTGACGTAGATCAGAGCGTTGTTGAAGGCGTAACCGACCTGGCCTGTGAACAGGCCGAACGCGTCGACCTTGGTCCTGTTGGTGACGAGGGGAAACAAGAGGCTGACATTGGAGCCCTTGAAGTCGGCCCAGTTGCCCTGGGCTTCCAGACCGAACACCCAGGAAGCTGCCTGCCAGCGATAGCCGATCTGGCCGCCGACGGTTCCGCCGCTTGCGTCATGGCAACCTTCCGCGACGTTGACAGCCAGACGGGCCGTGGCATCTCCGGAGAAATCCCAGCACTTGTGGCTCCAGCCGCCGCCGCCGTTGAGACCGATGTACAAGCCGGACCAGTTGTACATCGCGGCGATCATCGGCGCAGGCGCCTTGGCGTAGGGACGGGCGGCCATGTCGGCGGCGGAAGCAGCGCTCGCGAGACCGAGGCTCAGGGCCGCTCCAGCTAGTAGCGTGAGAAATTTGGACTGCATGGAAAAATCCCCCATATTGAATTCGATGACCCTACAGAACCTCAGTTGGCTGTGGAAACAAGCAAAACCTGCGGCTTCCGGGCGAAACGAAGCACTTTGCCGGATCGGTGCGACATTTCTGCAATAGCGTGCCTCCGATTCAGCACGAAATCGAACCAGTTTGGTGGGATCCGCGATTCGGCTTCCTAATGGAACTCAAGGGCTTAAGGGTTCATTCACCTTAAAATGGGCCTTCCGGATTCGTCGCCTCCGCAGCGTAGAGGTCACACTCAGACCGCCGCGGTTTCCGAGGCCGCCAGCGCGCGGGCCCTGATCTCGGCGATGGTGCGCTTGAGCGCGGCCTGCCGCGGATCGGGCAGGGCCGCCGCGCGGGCCTCGGCGACGGCGCCGGTCAGATCCCGAAGCGGCAGCACGCCGTCGAAGGTCGGCTTGGCGAGGCCGTCGATAATGGCATGCCAGTCGGCGAGGCCCTGGCGATAGGCGGCGCCGTAACCCTGCACCATGGTCGCGGTCCGCACGATCGCGGACGCGGCCGCGGGCTGCCGGGTCAGCGCGCGGTCGATCATGTGCAGCCAGCGCTCGACCCAGACCCGCTCCCTGGCATAGCGGATCGAGAACCGCCGCCATCGCCGCAGCGCCGCCTCGATCCGGAGGCGGCGAATGCCCCAGCGGTTCCTGGTGCTGAAGCGGATCGAGACCTCTTTGTGGACCCATCCCAGACGCTCGAGGACGTAGAGGATCGGCTCGGCGATCGTCGCGGGGATCGCCTCGACCAGTTCATCCAGCCGGAATTGCCTGACGTCGTCGGGTGCGCCGGCCGGCGGATCGCCGGTGGCGGGATTCAATTCGGCGAGCTTCAGCTGCGCAATCCGGATCGGATCCTGATAGCTCATGCGCATCGCCATCAGCCGCGCGATCTCGCCGAACATCGCCTCGTCGACGCCGGGCTTGCCGACGAAGCGCCGCAGCCGTTCCACGTAAAGCCTGGCGTAGCGGGCGCCCTGATAATCCATCAGCAGATGGATGCCTTCGCTGACGTCGGGCTCCGCGCTCTCGGGCAGACCGGCGGGCAGGAATGGCGGCGTGCCGTCGCCCTCGCCGATGAAATCGGCGAACAGATAGCGCAGCGAGGACAGGAAGCTTGCCACTCCCGCGATCCGGCCTAGACGGGCTTCGGCGCGGCGGGCGCCGGCGCGGCGGCGGCCTGCTGCGCCAGCCGCTCCTCCAGCTTGGCGATGTTCTCGAACAGCCGGGCGCTGGCGAGACGAAGGAAGTAGAAGCCGAATTCCGGATTCTGCACGTAAAGTTCCTCGACCTTGGTGTAGCTGACGCTGAGGATATGACCGGCCTCGATACATTCCAGCGTCTGCGTTCGCATGTTCGATGGCGACAGCATGCCGAGCTCGCCGACGATGGCGCCGACCGGCAGCTCGATGCCGGATTCGACCAGCTTGAACCGCCCGCTGACGATGTAGAGCATGTCCTCGGCCTTCTCGTCCTTGTAGAACAGCACCTCGCCTGCGGGGCAATGGCGCTCGGTCATGAACGGCTTCAGCCAGTCCATCGACAGGTCGCTGTTGACCGACCTCTTCACGTCCCGCACCAGCTGCAGCATCTGGTGCAGCCGGTAGGAATTGAGCACCAGCACCAGCGCCTGCACCACGATGATCAGATAATTGCGGCTCGGGATCGCGGTCGCGATCAGCACCAGGTTGGTGAAGATGCCGAGCACCCGCAGCGGGATCATGGTCCGCATCGTGGTGGTCGCGATCACGAAGATCGATGCGAAGACAGCGCCTGCCGTGCCGGCGTGTTGGGCGAGATTCGAGGTATCCATGGGCAGCCAACCAGCTTTTAAGGAGTGAACGTCATCGAACGTCTTGAAACGTCAGTGAACTTCCGGGCATCATGTTCCGGCGCGTGCGTCATCGTAATGTCGGCGCGCCGTTTTTGGTATACGGAGAAAACGCCGGGATTGGTTGGGTTTTCGGCCGATTGGGGGCGGCGTGGCCAAAAAATATGCCGGATTCCGGTTCAAACCGGAGGGCCGGGAGGCCCGGACGTCATTTCGCGTTCTCGCGGCGCGAACGCCCGAGCTTTGCCAGGGAGGTTTGCGCCTTGATTCAGAGGGCGCAGGGAAGACCGGGTGCGCGCTGCACCCGCGGTCCCATGTGCAAATCCGTACAAAACAAACGCACATGAGCATACAGGTTCAGCGGAAACACTCCGGCCTTCCCTGCGCAATGGCTTTACGGCTTATCTCGCGCTCACCCCGGCGATCAGGATTCGCTTGTCACCGTCGCCCCGCGGATTGAACGGCGAACCCAAAGCCCGGTTGGGCCGGCTTCGCCTCCACGGAACTTGACGCCAACCCAGAGGCTGTCAGGCCCACACGCTTTTGCCGTACGCTTCAGCACCGGACGTCTGCGCGCCGCTCGATCGCTCACGGGCCTTTCGCCAACCCGCCCTGCAACCACCTGCGCGCCCGACGCTGCCGCGTCCACCGTCCCCGACCCACGTTTCGTGACAATCATGATACGCCCCTCTGAACGGGCCGGGATGGGCGGAAATGTGCGGGTGATTTGGGAGAGGAGTCAACGAAAAATTCTGAAAATAAGAAGTTTTTCGATGGCAAAGGCTCTGCTCAGGCAAAAATATCGAAAACAACCCCATGTACAGTAAGAGACCCGGCTCGCAGCACCTTGGGGACGAACTTCCGTTTCACGAAAGCAAACGCTCCAGCCGTTGTTTTCGGCTGCGCCAATCCGGCATAAGCGTTTGCAGCAAATCATAAAATGCCAGTCCATGATGTGGATGGATCAAGTGGATGAGTTCATGCGTAATGACATAATCGATGCAGCCGGTCGGCGCACGAACGAGGTCGGGATTGAGGGATATCCTGCCGCTCGCGCACCGCGACGCCCAGTCCGGCGCCAAGGTTCACGTCAGCCCTGGACTGGATCAGCCACCCGCACGCAGCAAGCCGCCGGTCGATCAGAGACCTGGCCTTGTCCTCGGGATGGAAGGCGGATTCATTCATGATCAACTTCTAGGCGAAGCTTAGCCTGACGGAAGCCCGAAGGTCCACCCGGCCCTTCGGCGTAGCCCGCGTGCGACCGCCGATGCGCCATATGATTTCGGAGATGCCCGCCCGTCACCTCGCGCCCGTCAGTTTCTTCAGATCATCGTTGATCCGCGACTGCCAGCCGTCGCCCTTGGCGCGGTAGTGATCGATCACGCGTTCGTCCAGCCGCAAGGTGATCTGCTTCTTGGTCGGCGCCTTCTGCGACCCGCGCTGCCCCGGCCTGCGCTTTGGCAGCACGGCCAGCAATTCCGCCGGCAACACATCGCGCGCCGGGCGCATACGGGCGATATCTGCCTTCGTCAGTTGGCGAACTTCGCCATCGGCGCCGGTCAGTGGCGGCCTCATGGTTTCAGGTTTTTTCGGCATGATAGCGAACCTCGCGTCGACTGGCTTTGCGAAAACTGATGATCCGAACGCCGCCTTCGACCGGCGTGAAGCAGATCGAATGCAGCCTGTCCCCCAGATGGCCCAGCGCCACGAATCGTGGCTCGGGATAGTCCCGGCGCGAGTCCAGATCGTACACCGCGCCGTCCCAATCGAAGTCGTGCGCCCGGTCAAACGGGAGCCCCCGCAGCCTCGCGTTGCGCTCGCTCTTGGCTGGATCGAATTCAATTCTCACAGCTTAGTGTAGCTACAAAAAGCAAAAATGCAAGAGCCTTCCCGATCGCGGGTTGCAACCAGCCGCCTTGACCAGAAGGCCGCCCCGCACCTTTCGCGGCGGGCCATGGATCGCGGGCCGCGACGACCCGAAATGTGTATATCTACACGATCAAGCACCCATTGAGGCAGGTCATGCTGACCACAAAACGCAAGCCGGCGACGATTGGTGAAATTCTGACCGAAGAATTCATGAAGCCGATTAGCCTGACACAGGGCGCGCTGGCTGCCGCCATGGGGGTGCAGCGCAAGCACGTCAACGAGCTGTGCAACGACCGCCGCAACGTGACCGCGGCGACCGCGCTCATCCTCGCCCGCGTGTTCGGCAACAGCCCGGATTTCTGGCTCAACGTGCAGCGGCGAACCGACCTGTGGGAAGCGATGCATTCCGCGCGTCAGCGCAAGCGGATCGAGCGGGCACGGCCGCTGACAGACGCGGCATGAGAGGCAAAGACGTGGATGGCCGGGTCAAGCCCGGCCATGACGGTTGAGAGGTCGCCCTGTTCCGGCGACCGCCCCGCGGCGGCGCCCCCTCACCCGAAATGCCGCCCTGCGCCTGCGCGCCCAAAACTGCCGCGTCCACCGCATGCCCCCACGGGGCGGCATATCGGCCGATAACGCCGTTTCCCGCCCTCGTTGACGGCCTCCCCGCGCCCGGGCACCTTGTCTTCCGGCCACGCCCCGCATTGGCCGTACCAGACACTTTCACATCGACAGGCGCCGTCTCCCAATGTCCAGGCCACTTGTTCCTCGCTTGCTGGCGGAATTCGTTGCCGCAACGAACGGCCGCAACATGACCAGGGCAGCCTATGTCGTGGTGGCGACTGGCTCCGCCATGATGGGTTTGATCACGGTCGATCCCGCCTATGAGGCGGCGCATCACTGGGTCGACGCCGTGTTGTGGGCCTGCCTGGCTTTCTTCGTGTTCGAATGGGCGGTCCGGCTTCGCCACGCCTTTCTGGCGGGGCACGGATCGAGCTACGCGATATCGGGCCGCGGGCTGGTCGACGCGGTATCCGCCGCAGCGATACCGCTGGCCCTGGTCCTGGGCGCCAGTCCCAAAACGGCGTGGCTGCTGGGCGTGTGCTGGCTGCTCAAGGTGGTTCCGGGAATTCCGGGATTGCGGCAACTGCGCCGGGTGCTGGTGCAGGAATCCGGACCGCTCTCGAGCGTGCTGGTGATTTTCCTGATGGTGCTATTCCTGTCTTCGGTGGCGGTGCATGTCCTGGAACGCGACATCCAGCCGGTGGCCTTCGGCAGCGTCCCCGCGACATTGTGGTGGGCGGTCGTCACCCTGACCACAGTAGGATATGGCGATGCCGTGCCGACCACGCCGCTTGGACGGCTGGTCGCGGCCATGGTGATGATCTGCGGCCTTGGCGTGTTCGGGCTCTGGACCGGCATCCTCGCCACCGGCTTTGCCGCGCAAACCCGTCGCGACAATTTCCTGAAAACCTGGGAGTCGGTAAGCAAGGTGCCGTTCTTCGCAGCGCTCGGACCCTCTGCGATCGCCGATGTCACTCACATGCTGCGCACCATGGATCTGCCGGCGCGCACCATGATCATCCGCAAGGGCCAAACCGGCGACTGCATGTATTTTGTCGCCGACGGCGAGGTCGAGGTCGATCTGCCGGGCAAGAAGGTGACGCTCGGCGCCGGCGCGTTCTTCGGCGAGATGGCGCTGCTCGGCAACAATATGCGCTCCGCCAACATCACCACCAGGCGGGTGTCGAAGCTGCTGGTGCTCGATCTCGTCGACTTCCGTCTCCTGATGGCGCGGCATCCCGATCTCGCCGCGACCATCGACGCCGAAGCCAGGCGGCGCGCGCTGGAAAACAGATAATGGAAAAGCCCAAGTAATGGAAAAATCCTGGCCCAAAGCCGCCGAACAGGCGAGCACGCCGATCCTGGAGATCGGCGGCGCGCGCGCCACCATCCGGCTCAACCGGCCGAAGCACCTGAACCGGCTGCAGCCCGACGACCTCGACGCCCTGATGGGGCTGTTCGAGCGGATCGAGGCCGATCCTGACATCAGGGTGCTGGTGCTGACCGGCACCGGCCGCGCCTTCAGCGCCGGCTACGACCTCGGGTCGATTGCGGAGCGCGCCAGCGCGGCGCCGGAAGCGCAGACCGCCGGATCGGCGTTCGAGATCGTGGTCGACCGGCTCGAGGACCTCGCACTGCCGACCATCTGCCGGCTCAATGGCGGGGTCTATGGCGGCTCGACTGACCTCGCGCTGGCCTGCGATTTCCGCATCGGCGTCGACAGCTGCGAGATGTTCATGCCGGCGGCGCGGCTGGGCTTGCATTACTACAAGGGCGGCATCAAGCGCTACGTGTCGCGGCTCGGCGCCGACAATGCCCGAAAGCTGTTTTTGACCGCCGAGAAAATCGATGCCGCGGAGATGCTGCGGATCGGCTATCTGACCGCGATGGCGCCGGCCGCGGCGCTGGATGCGGAAGTCGACCGGCTGGCGACGGTGCTTTCAGGCAATGCGCCGGTCGCGATGCGCGGCATGAAGCGCGCCATCAACGAGTTCGCGCATGGCAGGCTGGACGAAGCGGATGCCGATCGCCGCGCCCGCGACAGCATGCGCGGCGCCGAAATCAAGGAAGGCATCAAGGCGTTCTCGGAGAAGCGTCCGCCGAAATTCTGATACGTGGAATCGAAAACCGGTATTGCAGCCCATCCTTCGAGACGGCCACGGAGCCTGTCATCGGGCGCGCGTTCGCGCGACCCGTCGGTGGCCTCCTCGGGATGACGTCCATCCTGTTGCAACACAACAACGTCATGCTGAGATGAGCGCTTTGCGCTCACTCGGGAGGAGCGAGCATCGCGAGCGTCTCGAAGCATGGGCAACACTGATCCATTGAGATAGATCAACCGCGAGCCTTCCGGATATTTTACGGTCATGCCCACAGGAGAAACGCATGCCGTTCAAGGATATCCTCGTCGCGCTCAACAGTTACCCGGATCCGACGCCGGTTTCGGCGGTCGAGGATGCGGTTGCGGTCGCCGCAGCGCTCGGCGCTCATCTCGCCGCGCTTTCCTGCGAGACCCGCGTCCAGGTCCCGGGGCACTTCGTCTCGGCCCCGATGGTCAGCGGAATCATTGCAGGTGAAGCCGCCAAGAGCCGGAAAAGCGCCCAGGAATTGCTGGCCGCGTTCGATGCCGCGGCGGAAAAGGCCGGTGTCCCCCGCGAAACCATCCTGGAGAAATGCCTCACGCTGGAGATTCCGGATCTGCTGGTGGAGTATGCGCGGCTGCGCGACCTGACGATCCTGCCGGCGTCATCCGATCTATGGTACGCCGAAGCGGTGATTTTCGGATCGGGCAGGCCGACCCTGATCCTGCCGGTCAGTTTGAAGCGGCGGCCGTTCAAGGTCGGGACCGTCGCGGTGGCCTGGGATTTCAGCCGCGCGGCCGCGCGCGCGGTATCGGACGCCACGCCGATACTCGAAGTCGCGAACAAGGTTCACATCGTGACTGTGATCAACGAGAAGGCACTGGACACCAGGCGTTCCGGCGAAGAACTGGCCAAGAATCTTTCCCGGCACGGAATCGATGTCGTGCTGGACAAGGTCGACGCCAAAGGCGGTTCGATCGGCGAGGTGATCGAGGCCTACACCTCGTCGCAAGGCGCCGATCTGCTGGTGATGGGGGCGTATGGGCACTCGAAGTGGCGGGAGTTCGTGCTGGGTGGCGCGACACGGAGCCTGTTGTCGAAGCCGCCGCTGCCGATCCTGCTCTCGCATTAGGGCAGTTTCCTTCTCCCCTCCCCACCACGCGCAAGGGCGCGCGGAGGGAGGGGAGCGAACAGCGCTTCTATGCTTCGACGAAAGTGACGGTGTCGGCGATGCTGGCGCGCGAGGTCCGGTAGCTGTTGACCTTCGCGGCGTTGTCAGCGAATCCGAACGAAATACCGCAGACCACCTTGCGGTCGTCGGCCAGCCTGAAGTGGCGGCGGATCAATCCGGAGTGCCGCGCCAGCGCCGCCTGCGGAATGGTGCCGAGACCGAGCGCCTGGGCCGCCAGCATGAAATTGCCGACATAGGCGCCGCAATCGACCGCGCCGTAGACGCCGAGCGGCTCGTCGGTATGAACGATCGCGACATGCGGCGCGCCGAAGAAATTGTAATTCTCCAGCGCCTGCTTGCCGTACGCCGCCTTGTCGCCCCTGACGATGCCGAGCGTGTTGTAGAGCTGGAAGCCGCTCTCGCGGCGGCGCTCCTGATAGACCCCTAGATATTCCCGCGGCGGGGGAAAATCATGGCCGTCCTCGGCGCCGGAAGCCGCCTCCTGGTAGATCAGCTTGCGAAACCGCTCCTTGGCCTCACCGCTCGCGATCAGCACCTGCCACGGCTGGCTGTTGCACCAGGACGCCGTGCGCTGCGCGATAGTGAGGACGTGCTCGATGGTTTCGCGCGGAACCGGTTGCGGCAGGAAGGCGCGAACCGAATAGCGCTCATTCAGGAGCTCCTCGAGCACGCCGACACGGTCTTCACCCTTGTAACGCGCCTTCGCAGCGGCTTCCGTCATGCTCATCGCCCCTTGGTCGGGATCTTGTTGAACGGCACATCCTTGTCGACGCGGATGTCGCCGGGCAGGCCGAGCACGCGCTCGGCGATGATGTTGCGGAGGATTTCATCGGTGCCGCCGGCGATGCGCATCGAGGGCGAACTCAGCAGCATCTGCTGGAACTGGCCGGCCGCCTCTTCCTCCGCAGCGCCGGTCAGGGCGCCGGCGGCGCCCTGCAGGTCCATCGCATAGCTCGCAATGTCCTGCAGCATCACGCCGGCGACCAGCTTGCCGATCGAGTTTTCCGGCCCCGGACGCTCGCCCTTGGACAGCGCAGACACCGCGCGGTAGCTGGTATATTTCAGCCCGTTCGCCTTCACCGCCCAGCCCGCGAGTTTCGAGCGCGTGGCGCGGTCGTCGATCGCGGGCCCGTCCTCGGTCATCAGGCTGGAGCAGAACTCGAACATTTCGGGGAAGCCGGTGGCGAGACGTGAGCCGATCGACATCCGCTCGTTCATCAGCGTGGTCAGCGACACGTTCCAGCCGTCCCCGACATTGCCGAGACGCTGGCTGTCCGGAATCACCACGTCGGTGAAATAGACCTCGTTGAACTCCTGCATGCCGTTGGCCTGCTTGATCGGACGCACTTCCACGCCCTTGCTCTTCATGTCGAGGAAGAACATCGTCAGGCCCTTGTGCTTCGGCACATTGGGGTCGGTGCGGGTGATGAGGAGACCATAGTCGGAATAATGCGCGCCGGAGGTCCAGATCTTCTGGCCGTTGACGATCCAGTCGCCGGAGCCGTCATCGGCCGGTTCGGCCCTGGTGCGGAGGCCCGCCAGGTCGGAGCCGCCGGCGGGTTCGGAAAACAGCTGGCACCAGATCTCTTCGCCCGACGCCAACGGCGGCAGCAGGCGCTGCTTATGCTCCTCCG
>NZ_JAUYAN010000058.1 GCF_030693485.1 Bradyrhizobium sp.
ATGCCGAGTTCGAACGGTACGCCGGAATACTGGCTGTAGCCGATCGCGGCGGGCACGCCGGAATCCGGCACCGGCACCACGACGTCGACTTCGACATGACTTTCTCTCGCCAGTTGCGCGCCAAAGGCCTTGCGGACGTCATAGACCGAGCGGCCGCCGACGATGGAATCCGGCCGCGAGAAGTAGATGTATTCGAAGATGCAGGGCCGCGGCGGTTTCGGCGGGAACGGCTTGTGGCTTTGCGCGCCTTGCTCGTCGAACACGATGATCTCGCCGGGCTCGATGTCGCGGACATATTTGGCGCCGATCATGTCCAGCGCGCAGGTCTCCGACGCCAGGATCGGGCAGCCGTCGAGTTCGCCGAGCACCAGCGGGCGGATGCCGAGCGGATCGCGGGCGCCGATCAGTTTCTTGTTGGTCATCGACACCAGCGAATAGGCGCCCTCGATCGCGCGCAGCGATTCGATGAAGCGGTCGATGAAACGGCCGCGCTTCGACTGCGCCACCAGGTGCAGGATCACCTCGGTGTCGGTGGTGGATTGCATCATGGCGCCGTTGCGCACCAGTTCGCGGCGCAGCGACAGCCCGTTGGTGAGGTTGCCATTGTGGCCGACCGCGAAACCGCCGGCATTGAGCTCGGCGAACAGCGGCTGCACGTTGCGCAGGATGGTGGCGCCGGTCGTGGAGTAGCGCACATGGCCGACGGCGAGGCTGCCGGGCAGGCGCTCGATCACCTCGCGGCGGGAGAAGGTGTCGCCGACCAGACCGAGCCGCCGCTCCGAGTGAAAGCGGGAGCCGTCGAAGGAGACGATGCCGGCGGCCTCCTGGCCGCGATGCTGCAAGGCATGCAGCCCGAGCGCGGTGATGGCGGCGGCTTCCGGGTGGCCGAAGATGCCGAACACACCACATTCCTCGCGCAGCGTGTCGCCTTCCAGATCGTCCTGCAGTTCGATCGCCGCAGCGTCGAGTTTCTCGATCGCGGTGGGGTTCAGGTCAAGTCGGTCAGCGGGATCGGAAGGGTTTTTCATCTCGTCCATCGCGCCTCTCCTGGCCTGTATCAACGCCCGACCTTGTCGATCTGCTTTTTCAAGCCGTCGCGGGCAGCCTTGCTATAGCCATCGGCAGGGGCCGGCGTCACGGGCTCCGCGTCAGTCTGCTCATCGTCTGGTTTATTCTTCTTGAATCTCTTCAAGATGGTGTTCTCGGGGTCATCCGGCAAGAGCGACATCAGCCAATCCCCGGTTCCCTGCAGCACCACGCGGGACTTCGCCCCGGTAACCCAGTCGGGCCGCTGCTTGTCCGGAACCAGCCAGGAGAAGAACAGGAAGGCCACGACGACGATCAGGAGGCCCCGCGCCAGTCCGAACAGGAAGCCGAGCGTGCGGTCCAGCGCGCCGATCCGGGAATCCAGGATCATGTCGGAAATTCGCACCGTGACGATGGAAACCACGATCAGGGTACCGATGAACACGCCGGCCACGACGACGACGGCGGCGATGGTCTCGTTCTGGAAATAGGTTTTCGCGGTCGGCAGCAGTTTTCCGAACGCATAGAGCGTGACCAGCGCTGCCGCGCCCCATGCCGCGATCGAGAGAATCTCGCGCATGAAGCCGCGCACCATCGCGAGCAGACCGGAGATCAGCATCACCGCGAGCAGAACGAGATCGAGTATCGTTATCGGCATCGGCTGGTCAGGTCCGCTCGTAAGTCAAAACTGCGAATCGGCAACGTCGGCGCCGTCCTAAGTGACGGACATACCGGGCGCCCCGCAAGGCCGGAAATCGCGCTATTCCCGCCCCGTGCGCGGGTTGTATAGCGGCGGGGGCAGGTGACGTCACGCCCGACTAGCCTTCCTGACGACGGAATCTCGCCGGTGTGGCATTTTTCTCCACCGCCGCACCCTCCCGGCCCTCACGATTCCGTTCCTGATTGGCGTCCCGATTTCCCCTTGGCGTGCCGCGGGCGGCGATATCCGCCACCAGGCTGGTCAAGCCGCCGACGGTATTGAGCACCAGCCCGGCATCGCCGCCGACCTCGCCGCGCGCCGATTCGGGCAGCACGGCGCGGCCGAAGCCGAGTTTGGCGGCCTCCTTCAGCCGGGCCGAGGTCTGCGCCACCGGCCGCACCGCGCCCGACAGCGAAACCTCGCCGAAATAGACCGCGTCGGTCGGCAGCGGCGCATTGACCAGCGACGACACCAGCGCCGCGGCGGCGGCAAGGTCCGCGGCGGGCTCCTGGATCCGCAATCCGCCCGCGACGTTCAGATAGACGTCGTAGCCGGACAGCTTGACGCCGCAATGGGCCTCCAGCACCGCCAGCACCATCGACAGCCGGCTCGGATCCCAGCCCACCACCGCGCGCCGCGGCGTGCCCAGCGTGGTCGGCGCCACCAGCGCCTGCAATTCCACCAGCACCGGACGGGTGCCCTCGATTCCCGCGAATACCGCCGTGCCCGGACTGCCCAGATCGCGCTCGGACAGGAACAGCTCGGACGGATTGGAGACTTCGCGCAGGCCGAGGCCGGTCATCTCGAACACGCCGATCTCGTCGGTCGGCCCGAAACGATTCTTGGCCGCGCGAAGAATCCGGAATTGCTGCGAGCCTTCGCCTTCGAACGACAGCACCGCATCGACCATGTGCTCGACCACGCGGGGGCCTGCGATCTGGCCGTCTTTTGTGACGTGGCCGACCAGGATGATGGTGGCGCCGGATTTCTTGGCAAATCGAATCAGCGCCTGCGCCGAGGCGCGCACCTGCGTCACCGTGCCCGGCGCGGATTCCACCGTGTCGGTCCACATGGTCTGGATCGAATCGATCACGATCAGCCGCGGCACCGTGCCCTCGGACAGCGTCGAGACGATATCCTCGACCGAGGTTTCGGCGGCGAGTTGCACCGGCGCATCGGCCAGGCCCAGCCGCTCGGCCCTCAGCCGCACCTGCGCCACGGCTTCCTCGCCCGAAATATACACCACCCGGTGGCCGGCCCGCGCCATCAGCGAGGTCGCCTGGGTCAGCAGGGTTGATTTGCCGATGCCGGGATCGCCGCCGACCAGCAGCACCGAGCCGCGCACAAACCCGCCACCGGTGACGCGATCGAGCTCGGCCATCCCGGATGACAGCCGAGGCGCCTCCTGGCTCTTGCCGGTGAGCGTTTCCAACTGGAACAGCCGGCCCCGGCGTTTCGAGCGGATCGAGACCGGCATCGAGGTCGCGCCCGTGGTATCCTCCTCCGCCAGCGTGTTCCACTCGCCGCAGGACTCGCACTTGCCCTGCCAGCGATTGAACGCCGCGCCGCAGTTCTGGCAGAC
>NZ_JAUYAN010000280.1 GCF_030693485.1 Bradyrhizobium sp.
GCCCGCGCCCCACGGCACGACCACGGTGACGGGACGCGCCGGATAGGCCTGCGCCAGAGCCGGCCTGGAACCGAAGGCCGCGACGGCCGCAGCAGCAACGGATGTAGCCGCGAAAGCGCGGCGGGTGATTTTGGGCATGAGCTCCTCCCGTGGCGCCGGTGAATCCCGGCGCTCTTATGATGCGGCCATTCTAGTCAGCTTTGCGCTGCGGTCGCAAGGCGTCAGCCGGCGGCGGTAACCCGCGATGCGTTACTCCGCCGCCTCGCTGTGCCCCAATCGCGCATTGAGCTTGTGGATCAGCTCCTCGGCCGCATCTGCAATCACGGTGCCCGGCGGGAAGATCGCCTCGGCGCCCGCCTTGTACAGCGCATCGTAGTCCTGCGGCGGCACCACGCCGCCGATGATGATCATGATGTCGTCGCGGCCCTGCTTCTTCAGCGCGGCCTTCAGCTCCGGCACCGCGGTGAGGTGGGCGGCCGCCAGCGACGAGAGGCCCAAAATGTGCACGTCGTTCTCGACCGCCTGCCGTGCCGCCTCTTCGGCGGTGGCAAACAGCGGTCCGATGTCGACGTCGAAACCGACATCGGCAAACGCCGAGGCGATCACCTTCTGGCCGCGGTCATGGCCGTCCTGGCCGATTTTTGCGACCAGAATGCGCGGACGGCGGCCCTCGGCGTCCTCGAAGGCGTCGATCAGCGCTTGCACTTTTTCGACCCGGTTGGACATGGTGGACGCCTCCCGCTTGTAGACGCCGGTGATGGATTTGATTTCGGCGCGGTGCCGCCCAAATACTTTTTCCATCGCATCGGAAATTTCGCCGACGGTGGCCTTGGCGCGCGCGGCGTCTATCGCCAGCGCCAGCAGATTGCCGTTGCCTTCGCCGGCGCTTCGGGTCAGCGCCGCCAGCGCTGCGTCGACGTCCTTCTGGCTGCGCTCGGATCGCAGCCGCGCCAGCTTGTCGATCTGCAGCCGCCGCACCGTGGAATTCTCCACCTTCAGCACATCGATCGGAGCTTCGTTCGACGGCTTGAACTTGTTGACGCCGATCACGGCCTGCCGGCCGGCGTCAATCCGGGCCTGCGTCTTGGCTGAGGCTTCCTCGATCCGCAATTTCGGCACCCCGGCCTCGATCGCCTTGGCCATGCCGCCGAGTTCTTCCACTTCCTGGATGTGGCCCCAGGCTTTTGCCGCGAGATCGCGGGTCAGCCGCTCGACATAATACGAGCCGCCCCAGGGATCGATGATGCGGTTGGTGCCGCTTTCCTGCTGCAGAAACAGTTGCGTGTTGCGGGCGATGCGCGCGGAGAAATCAGTCGGCAGCGCCAGCGCCTCATCGAGTGCGTTGGTGTGCAGCGACTGGGTATGGCCTTGCGTTGCCGCCATCGCCTCGATGGTGGTGCGCATCACATTGTTGTAGACGTCCTGCGCGGTCAGCGACCAGCCCGAGGTCTGGCAATGCGTGCGCAGCGACAGCGAACGCGGATCCTTGGGGTTGAACTGCGTCAGCAGCTTGGCCCACAGCAGCCTCGCCGCACGCATCTTTGCGACTTCCATGAAGAAGTTCATGCCGATCGCCCAGAAGAACGACAGCCGTGGCGCAAAGCGGTCGACATCGAGCCCGGCGGCAAGCCCGGCCCGGAGATATTCGACGCCGTCGGCCAGCGTGTAAGCGAGCTCGAGGTCCTGCGTCGCGCCGGCTTCCTGCATGTGGTAGCCGGAGATCGAGATCGAGTTGTATTTCGGCATCTTCTGCGAGGTGTACGAAAAAATATCGGAGATGATCCGCATCGAGGGCGTCGGCGGATAGATGTAGGTGTTGCGCACCATGAACTCTTTCAGAATGTCGTTCTGAATGGTGCCCGAAAGTTTCTCCGGCGGGACGCCCTGTTCCTCGGCGGCCGCCACGAACAATGCCAGGATCGGCAGCACCGCGCCGTTCATGGTCATCGACACGCTCATCTGGTCGAGCGGGATGCCGGAGAACAGCGTGCGCATGTCGTAGATCGAGTCGATCGCCACGCCGGCCATGCCGACGTCGCCGGACACGCGCGGATGATCCGAGTCGTAGCCGCGGTGGGTGGCGAGGTCGAACGCCACCGAGAGGCCTTTTTGCCCGGCGGCGAGGTTGCGGCGGTAGAACGCGTTGGAATCTTCCGCCGTGGAGAAGCCGGCATATTGCCGGACGGTCCAGGGCTGGTTGACGTACATCGTGGGGTAGGGGCCGCGCAGATAGGGCGCGATACCGGGGAAGGTGTCGAGGAAATCGATGCCTTCGAGGTCGGCTTCGGTGTAGCCCGGTTTGACCAGGATGCCCTCGGGTGTCAGCCACGGCTCGGCGCTGCCGGCGAGTTTGGCGCGGGCGGTGTTGTCGAAGGCGATATTCGCGAAGTTCGGTATACGGCTCATGGGTGAAGCCCCCATGCGTAAAACGCACCGGCGATCAAACCCGAAACCATCCCAATGCCGGTAAAAATTTCACGCGCCAGGTCAGTATTCGGACCCAACAAGCCGCTGGCGAACCAAAGGACCATTATTGCGCCGCCCGCAACAAAGCCGATCGTCGGGACAACGAATTGGACCAGTATCGGGTGACCTCTGAGGAGATAAGAGGTCAGGGGAAACAATCCAAAGGTGACTGGAGCGGCTAACAAGGCCGCAAACAATAGCGCTTTCAGCATTATTGGATAATACAGCCAGAAAAACATAAGCGCGAATAATGACATTGAGCCAAGGGCAACCATTACAATGCCGGTGCCGACCAGCGCCGCAATCAGCGTCGCCAGGGCGCCCAAGGCAAAAAACCCCGGAACTTCGAGGACGTTTCGCTGGCTCATACGGACCTCCAACGGCCGCCTTTCGCTGAAGAGACTATCACAAACATCTTTAAAGGCTGTCATCTCGAAATCTCAGTCATGGTCAGGATGCTGGTAGCTAACGATGCCGCCAAGCTTTTCGGCGCCGGCAACTTCAAGGGTGCTTCGGCCGGGCAGATCGCGAATCCTGCCGACCCAGGCCAAATGAGCCTCGGTTCCCGTGGCATAGGTCGGAACCACGAGGTCCGGCCGGTCGAAGCTGCCGGTGGTGAGCTCGATCGTGT
>NZ_JAUYAN010000287.1 GCF_030693485.1 Bradyrhizobium sp.
CGTGCGGCTACGGCTCGGCGGTGCGGATGCCGGCGGGGCTCGCCTTCAGCGCGATCGGCGCCCCCTTGGTCAGCGTCTTGCCGTCGAAGGTAAACGTCTCGATCGCGTTCTCCACCATGCACTGCGCCAGCAGGGTTTTGGAATCCTTCGACCACGCGACGCCCTGGCACCAGTGGCCGATCTTGGCTTCCGTCACCGGCGTCAGGGTGGTGCCGTTGATGCGGAAGATCTGCAGCAATCCAAAATCATTGTAGAACGGCGAGGCCTTCGGCTTGTTGGAGCCGTTCATCGCGGTGACCGCCACATGGGCGCCGTCGGGCGAGATCTTCAGGCCCTCCGGGGTTTGCGCCACGGACACCGTGGAGACGACGCGTACCGGCTTGGCGCGCATGTCGATCAGGCTGATGGTGTCGGCATCGCCGCTGCCGGTGCCGATATTGGCGACCACGGCGACGTCGCCGCTGCCGGTGGAATCGATCTGGTAGGGCCGCATTCCTGCCGTCAGGTCGCGCTTGGCGTATTCTACCTTGTTGCCGTCGACCGTGAGCACGGCGATCTTGTTGTCGCCGTCCCGCGTCACCAGCGCCGAGGTGCCGTCGCGGGAAAACATCGGGTGGCTGGGGCCGGACTTGGCATCGCCGAGCGCGACCTTGCCGGCCGCGGTCAGAGTATTGCCGCTGATGGTGAACACCGAGACGGTGCCCTCGGCGCGGTTCGCCACCAGCGCCAGCGTACCCGCGCGATTGATCGAAACGCCGGCGGCGCCGGCGCCGGACTGCAACGTCGCCAGCACTTTCGGCGGCGAGGATTTCAGATCGATGACGGTGAGTTTGTCGTCGGGGACCTGCTTGGTCGGGTCGGCGGGATCGATCTTCATCGCGCCGGTGACCAGCGCAAAACTTTCATCGGCGGCGACGGCGACGCTCGAGGGCGGGCCGACCACGCTGGTCGGCACCGGCAATTCCGCGACGATGCGCGGCGCGCCGCCGGAAAGCTCGATGATGGCCACACTGTCCGGCACCGGCTGCGCGCGCACCTTGGCCACGCCGTTTTCCAGCACCATCTTGCCGTCATTGGCCGATACCGCGAGTTCGGCCTGGGCGGTAGAGCCTGCCAGAGCCACTAATGATGTCGTGATCAATGCCAACGCAGCCTTGCTAAATCGCATGCCGTCCTCCCGGAATTTGCCGGACCTCTCTCGGGTCCATGCCTGCTAGTATTCAACGGCGACGCGCGCTTGTCGACTGGCAAAATCAGTGGGCGCAATACCATTCCGGCACGGAGCGAATGCGGTGGGATCAATGAAACCAGGCAGTCCGCAACAACTCCAAATCGCGGTCGGCCATGCGGGCGCGGTCTCCGCGCTGCTGATCCGACCCGCCAATGCGCGCGCCTGTTTTGTCTTCGCCCATGGCGCGGGGGCCGGGATGACCCACGCCGCCATGGAGGCCGCCGCCCATGGCCTCGCCGAACGCGGCGTGGCGACGCTGCGCTACCAGTTTCCCTATATGGAAAAAGGCAGCAAGCGGCCCGATCCGCCTGCCGTCGCGCATACCGCCGTACGCGCCGCGGTGGCCGAAGCCGGGCGGTGCTGCGCGGGGCTGCGCCTGATCGCGGGCGGCCGATCTTTCGGCGGCCGCATGACCTCGCAGGCGCAGGCGCTTTCGCCCTTGACGGGCGTCGACGGGTTGGCGTTTTTCGGCTTTCCGCTGCATCCGGTGGGAAAACCGTCCGATGATCGCGCCAGACATCTCGCCGACATCAAAATCCCGATGCTGTTCCTGCAGGGCACCGAGGACAAGCTCGCGGAGCTGGTGCTGCTCGAACCCGTGGTCGAGCGCCTCGGGCGAATGGCGACGCTCCATCTGGTGAGGGGCGCCGATCACTCCTTCCACGTTCCCGCGCGTTCGGGCCGTAACGACCGCGAAGTCCTGCGCGAAATCCTCGACGCGTTCGCGGGCTGGATCGAGACGATCAAGGCAGGAAAGGCGGCATCCTGAAACTCGCGATCGATCGCTGCGCTCCAGCTTTCTTTATTTGCATATATTAGAGAATATGAATATATCTTGCGCAACGCTGATGCGGTTCGAGGCCGCCCGAAACGGTCGGATCGCGTGACAAGGAAAGGCTCGTTCGATGCTGTCTCGGTTCCTGAGCAAGTTCATGGCGACCTCCAGCGCTCCGGCCATTGCGCATGAGGAGCTCTTGCAGGCGCACCGAAGCGGAGCGTGCACCGTGGTGGACGTGCGTGAGGCGCACGAGTTTGCCGGTGGGCATATTCCCGGCGCGGCCAACCATCCACTCTCGCAATTCGATCCGGCCCGCGTGCCGCGCGGCGAGCGCGTCGTGCTGATCTGTCAGGCCGGGAGCCGTTCGGCAGCGGCGATGAAGCGAATGATCGCCGCCGGCAGGCAGGACGCGCACCATTATCCGGCCGGCATGGCGGGATGGCGGGCGCGCAAGGGGCCGGTGGAGCGATGAGCGAACTTCAGACGCGCTGACGCGAAATCCTTGCCGTCATCGCCGAAATGCCGCATCCTGCCCGAAAATGCGGAGAAGAATTCCGCCAGGTACCATGGAGGATTCCCCGATGATTACCGCCCTCGTCCGGTTCAAGCTGCCCGCAGATGTCGATGCCTCCAAGGCCGCCGAGCTGTTCCAGGGCTCGGCGTCGAAATACCAGGGCCTGCCCGGCCTGATCAGAAAATATTATCTGTTCGACGCCGAAAGCCGGACCGGCGGCGGCTGCTATCTGTGGGAAAGCCGCGAGGCCGCCGAGCGCGTCTACAATGCGCAATGGCGGCAGATGATCGCCGACCGCTACGGCGCCGCGCCCGAAATCAGCTATTTCGAGACGCCGGTCGTGGTCGACAACACGCTTGGCAAGACCATCCTGGACGCCGCTGAGTAAGCGACCGCCCGCGGTCATGACCGACGAGATCGGCTATTTCAGGGCTGCGGGCTTTGCTGATGTCGGCGTGCACGAATTCATCGCGGGCTCGCTCAGCCGCATCGACGGCACCCGGGCGAAATGATCTGGCGCTGCCGGCGATCCCGGCGTATTGCCCGTCACAACGATCGCACACATCCATTGAAGGAAACCGTCCATGTCTGCCAATCCGGTCCTGTGGGACCTCGACGAGCGCGGCGTCGCCACGGTCACGTTGAACCGCCCGGAGGTCAATAACGCCTATGATGCCGGGCTGATCAACGGCGTGCTGGCGGCGATGGATGAACTGGGCAAGCGGCCGTCGTTGCGCGTCGTGGTGCTGAAGGGCAATGGCAAGCACTTCCAGGCGGGCGCCGACCTGAAATGGATCAATGGCGTGCGGCCGAAATCGGCTGAAGAGAACGAAGCGGTGTCGCAGGCTACGTTCGAGGCGGTGCAGCGGCTGAACCTGCTGCCGATCCCGACCCTGGCGCTGGTGCAGGGCGGCTGTTTCGGCGGCGGCACCGGCGTGATATCCGCCTGCGACGTGGTGATCGCCGCCGACAATGCGCTGTTCTCGATCACCGAGGTGCGCTGGGGGCTGACCGCCGCGATCATCATCCCGCAATTATGCGACGCCATCGGCGTCCGCCAGGTTCGCCGCTATGCGCTGACCGGCGAGCGCTTCGGCGCGGACGAAGCGCGCCGCATCGGCCTGGTGCATGAAGTGGTTCCGCTGGCCGATCTGGAAGCCGCGGGCGCCAGGGTGGTGGAGCAGTTGCTGGGCAATGGTCCCGCGGCGATGGCCGAGACCAAGGCGCTGGCGCTGGAAAGTTCGTTCGGCGGCATGGGCATCGACGACGAGGCCTATGTGCGGCTGGTCAAGATGCATTCCGCGCGGCGCCGCACCGCAGAGGCGTCGGAGGGGCTGGCCTCGTTCGCGGAGAAGCGTGCGGGCAATTGGGGCGGGCCCGGGAAATAGGATCGTGCGCTCAGCAGCCGCGGCAGATACCGCGCAGGCTCTTGTAGACGATCTCGTCCTCCTGCCGCATTTGCCGCATTGATTCCATCGCCCTGGTATCGGCGGTGGGTTCGGGCTTGCGCCTGGCGGCGAGTTCTTTTTCCTGGCGTTGATAGCAGGCCTCGCGCTCGGGTTTCGCCTGGATGAACCGGCATTGCTCCACCGCCTCCGATGCGGGAGCCGCGACGAGCATCAGGCCAAGCGTGATGTATGGGAAGAGTTTCAAGGTCGTCCATCCTCACCGATTCGACCTTACCCCGGATTGCGCTTCGCTCCATCCGGGCTACGATGTTTTTTTGTTGGACCGGAGCACATGGCAAAAATCCTGATCGTCAATCCGAATACCACGGCGTCGATGACCGCAACCATCGGCGCCGCGGCGCGCGATGTTGCCGCTCCCGGCACCGAGATCGTGGCTGTGACGTCGGCAATGGGGCCGGCCTCGATCGAGGGCTTTTATGACGAAGCCTTTGCCGTGCCCGGCCTGATTCAGGCGCTGATGAACGCCCCCGATGCCGATGCCGGCATCATCGCCTGCTTCGACGATACCGGTCTGGACGCCGCGCGGTCGGCGGTGCGTTTCCCGGTGGTCGGGATTTGCGAAGCGGCGCTCGTCACTGCGGGGCAGATAGCAAAACGCATCGCGGTCGTCACCACGCTGCCGCGCTCGATCGTGCCGCTGGAAGAACTGGTGCGCCGCTACGGCTTCGCCGAGCGCGCGCAGGTGAGCGCGTGCAATGTCGCGGTGCTCGATCTCGAAAAGCCCGGCTCGGGCGCGGCGGCCAAGCTCGACGCCGAGATCGCGCTGGCGCTCGACAAGGGCGCCGAGGCGATCGTGCTCGGTTGCGCCGGGATGGCCGATCTCGCCGCCACGCTTTCGCGGAAATTCGGCGTTCCCGTGATCGATGGCGTCGCGGCGGCGGTCAAGCAGGCCGAAGCGCTGGCCGGCCTGAAACTCACGACCTCGCGGCGGGGCTGCTATGCTTCTCCGGCGGCGAAAGAATACTCCGGAATGCTCGCGCCGTTTGCGCCGAAGGCGGGCGGTGGATAAACCCCGTCATTCCGGGGCGATGCGAAGCATCGAACCCGGAATCTCGAGATTCCGGGTCTGGTGCTGACGCACCATCCCGGAATGACAACGAATGGATTGCTTCGCATCCGGAATGACGGCTCAGCCCTGTCCGCCATAGATCCGGTCGCGCAGCCGCCGCATTCCGGTCAGCCATCGCTCGGCATTGGACGCCTTGCGTTGCATGTAGTCATGCACCTGCGGGTGCGACAGGATCAGAAAGCGCTCGGCCTCCATCGCCTCCAGCACCATGCGCGCCACCTCGGGCGCCTGCAGCACGCCATCGACCCGCGCCGCACTTGGGCCGGGCGTCGTCATCCCTGTCTGCACCGACTGCGGACACAGCACGGACACCCGGATGCCGCGGTCGCCATATTGAATGGCAAGATGTTCGGCCAGCGCCACCGCGGCGTGTTTGGTCACGCCATAGGGCATCGAGTTCAGCGATGCCAGCAGGCCCGCGGCGGAGGCGGTGTTGAGCAGATAGCCGGAGCCGCGCGCCAGCATGCCCGGCACCAGCGCCCGCGCCGCGAACACATGGCTCATGACATGCACCCGCCAGCTGACGTCCCAGTCGGCGTCGTCGGCGCTTTCCTGTCCCTTGCGCGACAGCCCGGCATTGGAAAAAAACACGTCGACCGGGCCGTACTTGTCCTCGGCCGCCGCGATCAGCGCCTTGATGTCTTCTTCCTGTCCGACATCGCAGGTCACGGCGAGGCCGTCGATCTCGCCGGCGACCTTTGCCAGACGGTCGCGCGAGGTCCTGAGATCGGCGACCACCACCCCGCGCGCGCCAGCCGCGGCGAAAGCGCGGGCGGTGGCCTCGCCGATGCCGCTGGCGGCGCCGGTGATGACGCAGACCTTGTCTTTGACGTGCATGTTCAAGTCTTCCGTTCTGAGTTCACGTCAATTCGGATTGAAGCATTGCGACGATGTCGCGGCAACGGCGGCGCGCTCCCTCTCCCGCTTGCGGGGGAGGGCCGGGGTGGGGGTCTCTCCGCGGGCAAAGGCGTCGGCGGAGAGAATTCCCCCACCCGCCGCGCTCTTCCGAGCGCGTCGACCTCCCCCGCAAGCGGGAGAGGTGAAGCGGAGCGCAAGGCGGCACTAGTGCGCGACGCCGCTCATCCGTGATACAGCCCCTTTTCCCGCGCCATCCGGATCGCCAGCGCCGCCATGAAGTCGAGCATCGGCGTCGGCAGTCCCGCAGCCCGCGCGAACGCGGCCGGAGCGCGCACCAGCGCATCGATTTCCATGGCGCGGCCGAGTTCGTAGTCCTGCAGGATCGACGGCTTGTGGTCGGGTGCGGGACCGGAGCGGGCGAGGCGCTTGACGCCGGGAAAGCTGCTTTGCGCGACCGCGTTGGCCTCGTCGAGCAGGCGCGGGATGATGTCCTGGAGGTCCGGTTCGTCGCGCACGCCGCGCGCGGTCTGCCCCGTCAGCAGGCACAGCACCGACATCGACATGTTGGTCAAAAGCTTGGTCCAGATCGTCTCCCGGATGCTGGTCACCGGCGGCGACTGGATCGCGGCTTCGGTGAGATCGGCGCGCAGCCGCTCGATCCGCGCACTGCCGTGGTCGTTGCATTCGCCGATCAGCAGCATGTTGCGATCGGGTGAAAGATTGGCGACGACACCGGGCGCCACGACTTCATTGGATGAAAACACCACGCCGCCGATGATCCGTTCCGGAGAAACCATCGATCGCAACTGGCCGCCGGGATCGAGAAAGCCGAGCTCGGGCGCCGGCACATCGGCGGCCAGCCCGATATCGTACCACCAGGGAATGCCGTTCTGGGCAAACACCACGGCGGTGTGGTCGCGCAGCAGCGGCGGCAGCCCCGTCACCAGGCTGCCGAGCGAGTTCGCCTTCAGCGTCGAGATCACGACATCCTGCGGCCCCAGCTCCGCCGGATCGTCGGACGCC
>NZ_JAUYAN010000301.1 GCF_030693485.1 Bradyrhizobium sp.
TTCCCTAAACGCTTTCTGCTGGAATCCGTCGATGACAATCATGAATCGCGGCCGCGGTAGACTGCTCGTCGTCGACGACGTCGCAATAAATCGGGACCTGTTAAGCCGGTATTTCGGCGCACGGGGCTTCCAGATCGCCGAGGCGGACTGTGGCTTGACGGCGTTGAACATAATCAAGCAGCAGCACATCGATGCCGTGTTGCTTGACATTATCATGCCCGAGATCGACGGCATTGAGGTATTGAAAAGAATTCGCGCGTCCCACACGCAGGCCGAGTTACCGGTCTTGATGGTAAGCGGGAAAAGCGCACATCAAGATGTCAGGCTTGCGCTTGACCTTGGGGCCAACGATTACGTTACCAAGCCAATCGATCTCGCCGTCGCTTTGACCAAGCTGCAGCACGCGCTTGGTGTGCTTCCGAACCAGCAAACCAAACCGCAAGTGCCGGAAACGGCGCGCGCGGACCACGTCAACGAGGCCAACGCTCGGGCGCCGGATGCCGGGACCCCGCAGAGTGCGGCGACACAATTTCGCAAGGAAAGCGACCCTGCCGATACCAAACATCTCACCGGGAAGGACGCGAAAAACGTCCGCGCTGTAGCACAGAATGTTCGCAAACATAGGGAATTGCGCAGGAAGGCGCGACGGCAATTGCAAGGCGCCGCATGGATCCTCCTAGACAATCAGATACCGCCAATAAAATGCGCGATGGTTGATCTCTCGGTAGCAGGCACCTGTGTTGTTCTCCAAAGTGAAGAAGACTTACCGAACCATTTCGCCTTGCTCCTCAACGAAACTGGCAGCGCGTGGTTCAATTGTCGCCTCGTCTGGCGAACCGGATTGAAAGTCGGTATCGAGTTTACCAGCGGATTGAACGAAAGCAGCAAGGAGCCAACGAAGACTGGCACGTCTGTCGACTTGTTGCTCTGACCATTCTTTATCCTCAGCTCGTACCTCTTCTGGAAACCGCGCCGTCGTCTCCGCGACCTGAGCGGTCCCAATCGCCGAACGATCAATGCGCAGCGCGACTGGCTGATTGAAGCCGCGTCTGAAAGCGCCGGGCGCGCCGCTCGACGTTCGGGGTCGTTGATGTTCGTTCGGGGTCAATCGCGTCACTTTGGCTGCATACCGGTCACTTCCGGTCTACCCCCTATCTCCGGACATGGCGCTGCACCGCAATAGCTGACGCTAAGTGCCAAGAACAGCCATCAAGGTGCTTGAACAAATGAACGAAGCCGCCAACTAAAGCGGCCTAAGCAAACGTAATGCCGATCCTATTTTCTTTCCGCCAAACGACCCGGCACCTCCGCTTCAGATCATCCGAAACAATGATCAGATTGAATTCGACCGGAATGCCGACCGGGCTTTCAACGGAAAGAGCAGCACCGGTCTCCGATAGATTGCGAACAGTGCAGTCGATAACGCCGCCGCCGAACTCAATTTCTCCGGCCTTAAGCACTCGCTTCCGGGGGGCAGCTCGGTGGTTTTCCATTCCGCAAAATACCACAGAAACCTAATTGATTAATAAGTCCGGCGACCTGTGGCGGAGTGATCGTCCACAGAAATACTAAGAACATTAAGAGGTTTTTAATATTGCATAACCGACCGCACGCCAATCACCACCGCATCTCTGATCGGTTCGCGCTGAGATCTTGGGTCGGGTACGCACCCCCGTACGGTAACTACGGGTAGACAATTCTTGTGAGCCGCGCGCGCAGATGCGGCTTCCTGCACCACTGAAATCTCCATCAAGCGCAAGCACGGCTATCGGCCATGCGGCTTGGCCCTGTCTCAATCGGCGCGGCGCCCTTGCAAGGCTGCCAGAGGAACGTCGAGTTCGTACACGATGCCCTCCGGCTCATATCTCAATCGAACATGACCATGAAGCTGATCGGCAAGGCGATTGATGAGGCGTGTCCCGAAACTGCGCCGAGTCGGCTCCCGGACCACCGGTCCCCCACTCTCGGTCCATGTCAGCTTGAACCGTTGCGCTTTGTCATCGACTATCGAGGTGATGTTGATGTGTTTCCGGATGATCTGTTAGGGCTAGCCGAAGAAGGAAGGTACACAAACTCTGCCAAGGCGATAACACCATTGGCCATGTATCGGTTCCCGGTGTCCGCGTTGCGGAGTCAGCTTGCGAGAGACGCCGACTTAGAATTCGGCGTTATCTGCAAGCTCATCCACGAACTTCGTGAGACACAGCGTCACGCGTTTCTCCTTGCTCGGAGACGAGCTCTCTCTAGAGTAGTGATCTTCCTTCAGTTATTGGAAAACCTTCAGGTCGCCAGAGGCAAACGCACGGCCGAGATATATCTGCCGATGAACCGGACGGATATTGGTCAATACCTTGGAATATCGCTTGAGGCCGTGAGCAGAGCGTTTCGGGGTTTGACCGCGCGCGGTATCATCAAGAGCCGGGACCGACAGCATCTAAAAATCGCCGACCGGAGCACGTTCAACAAGATTGCCGCTGATACGACGAACGCTCCTTAGATCGACGACGCGGTGATGACCAGCTTTCCAGATTCGAGGTTCATCATTCTGGTGAACTTCCGTTGCATCCTGCCCGCCACGCCCCGACTAACATCATGAACTCGCGTCGCCACATTTAGCCGTCCCCAGAACCTCAGGGCCACGCGTTGTGCGATTGATAAGTCCAGCACTTCGCAACCGGCCAGCGAGTAGCAAATTGCACCTGATCATCCTCGGACGCGGTCAGGTTTGATGTCTCAGTTGGGTCATCATTCGCGACGATTTTTGCTGGTCCGTCGATGTCCGCTCAGCGAGCAACTCCGGAGATCCTGGCTATCAGGCTCAACCGGCCAACCTGAAATTCCGGCGTATCCCGCCGGGTTCACCAAATGCGCTCCCGCGCCGCCGCTGGCCAGCCGATGTTGGGGCGGCAAGAGCCTTCCGGCCACCGGATGCGGTCGACCGCAACGTCATCGAGGCGTTCCGCGAGCACGGCACGACGGCGTCGGCCGCCGGCGGGGATTTGCTCTGAGCGCAATGATGGCCTCATCCCGAGAGGCGCATTATTGCGCGCGTCTCGAAGGATGGGGCCGCGCTCTTTGCGGGATCACCGCTTCAGGTTCTCGATCAGCATGGCCATGCCCTGGCCGCCGCCGAGGCACATCGATATCACACCGTACCGTCCCCGCGATGCCGCCAGATGATGCATCGCCGTGATCGTCATGCGTCCGCCCGTCGCGCCGGGCGGATGACCGATCGAAATGCCGCCGCCATAGAGGTTGGTGCGCTCGCGCGGAATGCCGAGCTGCCTTTCGGCATGCAGATTGACCACCGCAAACGCCTCGTTGATCTCGAAATAGTCGATATCGGAAACCTCGAGATCGTTGCGCTTGAGGAGCTTGTCGATCGCCGGCACCGGCCCCGCGCCCATGATCCGCGGCGGCACGCCGACCGCGGTCCAGTCCCTGAGCAGCGCCTCGCCTTCGAGACCCTTCGCCTCGGCTTGCGCCCGATCCGCCACGATCATGAACGCTGCCCCGTCGGTGACGCCGGATGACGAGCCCGCCGTCACGCGCCCGCCGTCGCGAAACGCCGGCTTGAGTTTCTGCAACTTCTCGCGGGTCACATCGGGCCGCGGAAATTCGTCGACTGCGAAGACCCGCCGGCCCTTGCCGTCCGGCACCTCGATCGGCTGAATCTGCTGCGCGAGGAAGCCCGACTTGATCGCCGCTGCCGCACGCTGCTGGCTCATGTAGCCCCAGTCATCCATCGGCTCGCGCTCGTATTGATAGTCGTCGGCGAGATTTTCAGCCGTCTCGCCCATGTATTCCTGGCTGAAGGGACAGCGGTACGCCCAGTCGAGTTGATCCTCGAGCGTCATCGGACCGCGTTGCGTGCCGTAGCGCGCGGTCGTGACGACGTGCGGCATCCGGCTGTAATTCTCCGCCCCACCGGCGAGCGCGATCCTGCTCTGGCCTTCCTTGATCTGCTGGCTTGCGGAGATCAGCGCCTGCAAGCCGGTTCCGCACGCCCGGATCACATTGAGCGCCGGCACCTCTTCCGGCAAGCCGGCCTTGATTCCAATGACGCGACCGCCGAACAGACTATCGCGATCCGGAAACAGCGTGCTGCCGAAGACAAAATGGTCGATATCGTCTGCCTTCAACCCGGAACGTTGGATGGAGGCTTTCGCCGCATGGGCGGCGAGATCGGTCAATGGCACCTGACGCAGCGATTTTCCGAAGTCGCCAAAGGGCGTCCGCGCGCCGGCCGCCAGCACGATATCTGTCATTGAAATCTCCCGGTCGAACGTCAGGTCAATTTAACGGGCAACGCTGCCAGGCCCCGTAGAATGACGGAGTCGGTCCAGGTCGGCGCCGTGTCATCTGCGAGACGGATGTCGGGAAACCGCTCCGCCAGCCGCTTCACGGCAATCTGTCCTTCCAGCCGCGCCAGCGGCGCCCCCAGGCAAAAATGAATGCCATGGCCAAACGTCAGATGCGGGTTCGGCACGCGGCCGATGTCGAAGGTCTCGGGGTTCGGGAACTGCATGCCATCGCGGTTTGCCGCGCTGGTGAACGCCAGCACCCGCTGACCCTTCTTCAGGCAGCGCCCGCCAAAATCGACATCGGCGGCAGCGATGCGGGCCAACGCGCCGCTCGGGCCGTCATATCTCAACCACTCCTCGATCGCCGTCCCGACCAGCGCGAGATCGCCGGTCAGCCGCTCCCATTGGTCGCGAAACCGCATCGAATGATACAGGCCGTTGCCGAGCATGTTGGTCGTGGTCTCATGGCCGGCGAACAGCAGCAGGATGCAAGTGGCAATCACCTCGTCATCGCTCAGCGCGTCCCGCTCGCCGTGCGATGCAACCAGCTGACTGATGAGGTCGTCACGCGGTTCGACCCTTCGTTCGGCCATGAGGTCGCGGAAGAAATCGGCCATCGCCCGCGCGCCGGCCTCCGCGCGGGCGTATTTGTCGGCCGACGCCCGCGATATGCCGATGAACGGCGCAATTTCGTCAGACCAGGCCTTGACGCGCCTCAGGTCATGCCGCGGAACGCCGAGCAGGTCCATGATCACGGTCGCCGGCAGCGGGTAGGCGAAATCGGCGATCCAGTCGACGGTTTCGCCCGACCGCTCCTTGGCGGAAAGATCATCCAACAGCATCGCAACGAGACTTTCGATGCCGGGAGCCAGCGACTCCACCGAGCGTGTCGTGAACTCCCTGGTGAACAGCCGTCGCAGCCGCGCGTGATCGGGCGGATCGCGAAACACCATCCAGTTACCGAGATAGGTCAGCAGGTTGGTAAACGTGCCGCGCCTTCGGTCGTTGGCGGCAGCGAACACTGGCGTGAGGCGGTCGGCCGAAATGGCCGAATTGTCGAGCGCGATCGCTTTCACATCGTCATAGCGCGTGACGATCCACGCCTTCATCGGCTCCGACCAATGCACGGGGTCTTGCTCGCGCAAACGGGCAAAGAGCGGAAACGGATCGGCGTTGGTGTTGGCGTCGGCGAAATCGATCTGCAGCAACCCGTGACCTCCCCGGATCCGAATACTTGTACCCAACCGAGCAAAGCCGGGCAAGATCGTCCAAGCAGGCCTGCCAAGCGCGACGGCTATGGCGTCAGTTTCCCGCCGTTTCCCGCTTGACCGCCTGCCAGCCGATATCGCGGCGACAGAAGCCTTCGGGCCATTTGATCTTGTCGACCGCGGCGTAGGCGCGGGCTTGCGCTTCGGTAACTGATTTTCCCGTCGCGCAGACGTTCAGCACGCGGCCGCCATTGGAGAGAATCCTGCTGCCGTCGGCTTTGGTCCCGGCATGGAAGATCTCCACGCGCTCGACCCTGGCCGCATCGTCGAGACCTTCAATGACAAAACCCTTGCCGTAGTCGCCGGGATAACCCCTGGTCGCCATGATCACCGTCAGCGCGACGTCGTCGAACCAGCGCAGGCTGAAGTTCTTCAACTGGCCGTCGGCGCTGGCGATCAGCGCCGGCACGATGTCCGACATCATCCGCAGCATCAGCACCTGGCATTCGGGGTCGCCGAAGCGGGCATTGTATTCGACGAGTTTGGGGCCGTCCTTCGTCACCATGACGCCGGCATAGAGCACGCCCTTGTACGGCGAGCCCATGGCGGCCAGCGCGCGCAGCGTCGGAGTGATCATCTGCTCCATCACTTGCGCGCGGATCGCCGGCGTCAGCACCGGCGCGGGCGAGTAGGCGCCCATGCCGCCGGTGTTCGGTCCCAGGTCGCCGTCGAAGGCGCGCTTGTGGTCCTGCGCGGTTGCAAGCTCCAGCGCGTGCTCGCCGTCGCACAGCGCGAAGAACGACGCCTCCTCGCCCTGCATGAACTCCTCGATCACCACCTCGGCGCCGGCCGCGCCAAGACCGCCGCCGAACATCATGTCGACCGCGTCGATCGCTTCGGGTTCGGTCATCGCCACCACCACGCCCTTGCCGGCCGCAAGGCCGTCGGCCTTGACCACGATCGGCGCGCCCTGCGCCCGGATCCAGGCCTTTGCCTTCCCCGCGTCGGTGAAATGCTCGTAAGCGGCGGTCGGAATGTTGTTGGCGCGGCACAGCGTCTTGGTGAAGCTCTTCGAGCTTTCGAGCTGCCCGGCCGCTTTGGTCGGGCCGAACGCCTTGAACCCGGCGGCATTGAGATCGTCGACGATGCCGGCCGCGATCGGCGCATCCGGTCCGACCACGACGAAATCGACCTTGTTGGCCCGGCAGAAATCGATCACTGCGGCATGGTCGGCGATATCAAGCGCCACGCATTCGGCGTCCCGCGCGATGCCGGCATTGCCCGGCGCGCACCAGAGTTTCGTCACCAGCGGGGAAGCGGCGATTTTCCACGCCAGAGCGTGTTCGCGGCCGCCGGAACCGAGCAGGAGGATGTTCATGAGATGGTGCCGGATGAGGGTGTGCGGGTCGGAGGCGCACGGTTTAGCACGGCGCCGGGGCGCCGCAACAAAGACCCCGATCAGGTGTGGATATGTGCCCGCCCGCCCAGACGGTCGCGCCAAACCCTTGCGCAAGCGCGCAAAAAGCCCGATTCTAGGCGCCAATGCCCGTACCCGACACCCTACCCAACGCACCGGAATTCACGGTGTCCGAACTGTCTTCCGCGCTGAAGCGGACGGTGGAGGATGCCTATGGGCATGTCCGGGTGCGCGGCGAAATCTCCGGGTTCCGCGGGCCGCATTCCTCCGGGCACTGCTATTTCGCGCTGAAGGACGAGAGCGCCAAGATCGAGGCGGTGATCTGGAAGGGCGTGCATGGCCGGATGCGGTTCAAGCCGCAGGAAGGCCTCGAGGTCATCGCCACCGGCAAGCTCACCACCTATCCCGGCTCGTCGAAATACCAGATCGTGATCGAGGCGATCGAGCCCGCCGGCATCGGCGCGCTGATGGCGCTGATGGAAGAGCGCAAGAAGAAACTCGCCGCCGAGGGACTGTTCGACGAGGCCCGCAAGCAATTGCTGCCGTGGCTGCCGGAAGTGATCGGCGTCGTCACCTCGCCGACCGGGGCCGTGATCCGCGACATCCTGCACCGGCTGCAGGACCGCTTTCCCCGCCGCGTGCTGGTGTGGCCCGTCAAGGTGCAGGGCGAGGGTTCGGCCGAACAGGTCGCCGCCGCGATCCGCGGCTTCAACGCGCTGCCGGAAGGCGGCAGGATACCGAAGCCGGATCTTCTGATCGTCGCGCGCGGCGGCGGCTCGCTGGAGGACCTCTGGTCGTTCAACGAGGAAATCGTGGTCCGCGCCGCCGCCGAAAGCATGATCCCGCTGATCTCGGCGATCGGCCACGAGACCGACATCACCCTGATCGATTTCGCCGCCGACAAGCGCGCGCCGACGCCGACCGCCGCCGCCGAAATGGCGGTGCCGGTGCGCGCCGAACTGTTCGTCGAGGTGTCCGCGCTGGCGCGGCGCACCATGCTGTGCTGGCAGCGCGCCCAGGAAGGCCGCCGCAACGAGTTGCGCGCAGCTGCCCGGGCGCTGCCCGCCGCCGGCGAGTTGCTGGCGATCCCGCGGCAGCGGCTCGACGGTGCGACCAGCGCCCTGCCCCGCGGCCTCAAAGCCAATACGCACGCACATTTCCGCCGCTTCGCGGCCAGCAGCGCCAAGCTGACCTTGCGCGTCCTGCATGCGCAGGTCAGTCACGCCGCGCAACGGCTCACCATCAACAGCGAACGGCTGAGCCTCAGCGCGCGCTCGCTGGTGCGCCGCCGCCGCGATCGTTTCGCCGGCCTCGAGATTCGCCTGAAGGCGTCAAAACTCTCCAATGCGCAGGCGCAGCGCCAGACCATCGCGCGCCAGCGCGAGCGCACGCTGCGGCTGGCCGAGCGCGCGCGGCGCGCGGTCGCCACCGTGATGCAGCGGCTCGACGCGCGGGTCGCCCATAGCGGGCAATTGTTGTCGGCGCTGTCCTACCGCGGCGTGCTGGCGCGCGGGTTCGCCCTGGTGCGCGATGAGCAGGGCCAGCCCGTGCATGCCGCGGCCGAGATCGGCCCGGGCGCGTATCTCGACATCGAATTCGCCGACGGCCGCGTCGGCGCAACGGCGGATGCAGACCGGCCGGTGGGGACGCGTCCGGTGAAGCCGGTAGCGAGCGAGCCGAAGGGCGCAGCGCCGAAGCGCGCGGTCAAGCCGGCTGGGCAGGGAAGTTTGTTTTAGGGGCTGCGTTCGTCCCTACTTCCCCCTATCGCGCCAGCCATTCCTTAACCCGCCTCACCGAGTCCGCGCGCGCTGCCGGATCCGCGCCTAGATGGCCACGCTCCGGCAATGCGGGGTCGGCCGCGGCGCCGATCGCCTGCGGCGGAAGATTGGCGCGGTCGAAATCGTGCAGCGCGCCGGGATAGACCACGATCCGCGCCAGCGCGCTGCGGCCGCGCGCGCCGTCGACCATCTGGCGGCAGGCCGGCGGCGAACTGATGTCGTCCCGGGCGCCGATCAGCAGCAGCGTCGGAACCCGTGCGCTCCATCCGAGGCCGGACGAGATCCGGCAGTCCGGATAGAACGCGATCGCCGAGCGGAAATCCGGCTCGACCTTGCGCGTCGGCGATTGCGGACGCACCGCCCACAGCAAGGCGCTGGCGCCCTCCGCCCATCCCATCAGGCTGATGCGGTCGCGCGCCGTCCAGGGCTGCTGCTGCAGCCATTGCCGCGAGGCCATGATATCGGCCACCCGCTCACGGCGGGCGTGGACGCGGCGCTCCTTGACGCGGCACTGCGGCCCCAACTCGCGCGAACCGTAGCTGTCCGGCAGCAGCACCGCCGAGCCGCTCTTCAGCAAGGGCTCGGCCCAGTCGAGATAGCGCCGCTGCACCGGCCCGGAAAGGCCGGCGAGGCCGCCGCAGCCGTGCAGCGCGATGACGACCGGAAACGGGCCGTCGCCGTCGGGCTTGTACAGCTGCGCATGGAGCGCGCCGCCGCTGAAGGGGATGTCGACCTGATGCGGCGCCGGCAGCGGCGCTGCATCAGCGGCAGCCGTCAGGAAGAGCGTCAGGAATGCAGTGGCTGAGATAAGGCGCATCACGTTCCGGGTTGCCACGAGGACAGCGGTCCAGACGATCCAAGCCTATCATGCGTCAAAAGCCTAAAATCATCACAAATCGGTGGGTTTGACGGGCGGACACATGCGACCTATCTGTGATAGATCGCATGCTGGAAAAGCAGTTAGCCTGCGCCCTGAATCCCAGGGGACTGGCCGGAGACGTTCAACCGTGCTGAATAAATTCGGCCCCTCGGGCCATGGCGAAGCCCAGGTGCAATATCTCGATGGCGACTTCCGCGTGATCTCGCCGGGAACCTATGTGCGCTGCGCGGTGACCGACGCGCGGATACCGCTCGACGAGCTGAAATACTGGAGCGTCGACCTGCAGGAGGCCTACGCGATACCGAACGCGGTGCTGCAGCGGCATTATCCGGCGGCGGTGAAGGGTTGAAGGTATTTGGTCGTCCCTGCGAACGCGGGGACCCATACGCCGTGCCGTCTCGTTACGGCAATACGGTCGAGACCTTCTTCAGCAACAGATGACCGGGATTATGGGTCCCGGCGTTCGCCGGGACGACCAGAGTTTTTGCTGAACTTCTTCTCTCTCGCCTTGAACAGCTGACCGCTCGCGAACTTGCGCAACCCCGCGGCATCGTCGAACTCCAGCGTCACCGCGAACGGCACGATGCCGTGCGCCCAGGACGGAATCCCCCCGGCCGTCCGCAGCCGCGCCAGATCCTTTTCCGTCGTCACCGACGTCAGCCCCTCGCGCGCGGCTTCGGCGATCAGCGCCTCGATCTCGCCCTGCGAAAACGGGTGATGATCGGCAAAGGCGCGCTCCCGCACCACCTCGATTCCACTGGCGCGCAGCGTCCGGAAGAAGCGGCCGGGATCGCCGATGCCGGCGAAGGCCAGTACGCGCTTGTCGGCAAGTGCGGCTACCGAGGCGTCGGTCGGCTTCAGGCGTGCCGCGAACACCGGTCCGCCTTGCGCGGCGATCGCGGCGGCGACGGCGTTGGCGGCCGCGCCATTGCCGATCACGATCAGCGCGTCGGTGCGGGCGAGCTGCTGATGCAGCGGCGCACGCAAGGGTCCCGCGGGAAACACGCAGGCGTTGCCGAGACCGCGGTCGCTGTCGATCACGATCAGCGAAGCATCCTTGGCGACGGCGGGATTCTGAAAGCCGTCATCCATCAGGATCACGCTGGCGCCCTGCGACCGCGCCAGGGCGACGCCATTGAGGCGATCGCGCGCCACCGCCACCGGCACCGTCGCGGCCAGCATCAGCGGCTCGTCGCCGACATCGGCGGCGGCGTGGCGCGCAAGGTCGACCATGACCGGGCCGCGCAACCGGCCGCCATAGCCGCGGCTGAGCACGACCGGCGTCTCGCCGAGATCGCGCAGCAATCGCGTGAGGGCCAAGACGGTGGGGGTCTTGCCGGCGCCGCCGGTGTGATAATTGCCGACGCAGAGCACGGGGATGCCGGCATCGAAACCCTCGCGCTGCATGCGCTGGCCCGCTACCGCGCCATAGAGCGCGCCAAGCGGCAACAGCAAACGCGAAATCCAGGACGGGGGCCGGTGCCAGAAGGCCGGCTCACGCATTGGCCGCTCCCATCTCGAGCCGCAACTGCAACAGATAGGGTTCGAGTGCCGTCAGCGTGCGATCGAGCGCGCCGCCGAGCTGTTCGACCACGCGCGCCGAAGCCGCCACCGACTCGTCGCGCACCGCCGGATTGGCCAGCAACTGGCCGAGCTGCTTGACCAGCGCTTCCTGGGTGTCGGCCTGCCTGGCGCCGCCGGCGCGATCAAGCGCCTCGTAGACGTCGGTGAAATTGAACACGTGCGGGCCATGGACGATCGACGCGCCGAGCTTGACCGCCTCGATCGGATTCTGCCCGCCATGCGGCACCAGCGAGCCGCCCATGAACACGACCGGCGCCAGCCGGTAGAACAATCCAAGTTCGCCCATGGTGTCCGCGACGTAGATGTCGGTGGTCGCCGTCGGCAATTCCTCGCGCGACCGCAAGCCTGCGTGCAGGCCGCAAGCCTCGATCGTGCGGGCGATCGCCTCGCCGCGATCGGCATGCCGGGGCACGATCACGGTCAGCAGCGAGGGAAAGAATCCCGCCAGCGTCCGGTGTGCCTCACACAGGATTTCCTCCTCGCCGGGATGAGTCGACGCCGCGACGATGATCGGACGGCCGCGCGTCACCGAAATCAGCCGCTCCAGTTTGGCAGGATCGGCGGGCGGCGCCGGCACGTCGAGCTTCAGGTTTCCCGTGGTGACGACGTTGCGGCTGCCGAGCGCGGCAAAGCGTTCGGCGTCGAGCTTCGACTGGGCGAGACAGACCTCGAACTTTCCGAGCAAAGCCGAGATCGTGCCGCTCATCCGGTTCCAGCGCGGAAACGAGCGCTGCGACATCCGGCCGTTGATCAGCACCATCGGCAGCCGCCGAGCCGCGCTCGACAGGATCAGATTGGGCCACAGGTCGGATTCGATGAACAGCGCCAGCGAAGGCCGCCAGTGATCGAGAAAGCGCCCGACATAGCGCGGCGAATCGTAGGGCACATATTGATGGATGATATCGGCGGGGAAGCGCTTGGCGACGATATCGGCCGAGGTCACCGTGCCCGACGTCAGCAGGATTCGCAGATTGAGCTCCCGCAATCGTTCTATCAGGCCCGCGGCCGCCAGCACTTCGCCGACGCTGGCGCCGTGAATCCACACCAGCGGCCCGTGCGGCCGGACATCCGCACTCATGCCGCGGCGCTCGCCGACCCGCGCCGGATCCTCCTTGCCCTGCTTCAGCCGCCGCTTGATCAGCGCCGGCGCCAACGGCATCATCGCCGAAGACAGCTTCCGGTAAACCCGCAGCGTCATCGGCAGGGGGTTAGTCAAGGCCTGCCTCCGGGCGGCCGACCATCGCATAGGCGCGGCGGGCCGCTTCGTTCAAATAGCCCTCGAGCTGGAGGCGGCACTTTTCCATGGTTTCGGCATCGGCATCCGGCGGTACGATCACCGCGTCGACGCCGGTGACTGCACCGCGGCCGAATGGCAAATTGATGGTGGTGCGGTCCCAGTTGTTCAACCGTATGAAACGGCTGGTCACCATCGCGAAGGGCACGATCGGCCGGCCGGATTCCCGCGCCAGCATGATGATGCCGAGCCCGGCCACCCGCGAGCGCTTCGGCACGTCGGCGGTGGATGCGACATTGTACCCCTCCTCGAGCGCCTGCACCATTTGCCTGAACGCGCCGACGCCGCCCTTGCGGTTGAAGGCGCCGCCATGATCGCCGGAGCCGCGGATCGTCTCGATGCCGAGCCGTTCGGCGGCGATGGCGTTGAACTCACCGTCGCGATGCCTTGATATCAGCACCTTGGCACGATGGGTTGCCTTGGTCTTGACGAAGGGGGTGAGGAAATGCTGGCCGTGCCAGAATGCGAAGATCAACGGCTGGTGCGGTTCCGCCATTTCATAGATGTTGGGCGGATCGAAACTGAACCTGTTGGTCAGCCAGACCAGCCGCAGGTATTCGGCCGCGAGAACACCCACCGCGCGCTGAATCCAGCTGCTGCGCAGCACATTGCGAAGAAGCTTTTTCAACGGGCAGGCTTCGTGTCTTGACCCGGATCGAGCAGCCGGTGGAGGTGCACGACGAAGTAGCGCATATGGGCGTTGTCCACGGTCTGCTGCGCCTTGGCTTTCCAGGCCGCATGTGCCGACGCGTAACTGGGGAATACGCCGACGATCTCGACGGCATCGAGATCCTTGAAGGTGGTGTGTTCGAGGTCGGTCAACTCGCCCCCGATGACGAGATGCAGCAATTGCTGCTGGGCACTATCTGGCATGTTTCTTTTCCTAATGCGGTGCCCGGCAAAGCAGCGGCGGTCTTAACACGTATCGAGTCGTGACGCGTATCGTGGGACGCTCAGGGCAGCGGATGGTTGCGGAAATGCTCGACAATGCGCGCATGACGATCGCGTCCCGCGGCCACCAGCACCCCGTGCGTCACTTCCCGGCGATTGTAGAGGATCGGATCCCCCGAGAGCGCGGTCATGTTACCATTCGCTTCCTGCACGATCAAATTGGCCGCGGCAAGGTCCCAGTCACGGCTCTGGCCCCCGGCAAAAGCAGCTTCCAGGCCACCATGTGCGACCCGGCACAGCCGTAGCGCCAGCGACCCGATTCGGGGGTGAAGCACCGTGTCTCCGGACGAGGCGTTGAGCCGTTCCACCAGCGGCTTCGGACCGGCAACGCGAGAAAAATCCAGCTCGGCGCCGGTTGCCGCACCAACGGACACGCCGTTCAGCGTCGCGCCCTGCCCGCGCACCGCGAAGAAAAATTCGTCGCTGACCGGCACGAAAACCGCCGCCAGCACCGGCGTCGCATCCTCGACCAGCGCCACGCTGACGCACCAGTCCTCGCGGCCGGCGAGATAACCGCGGGTGCCGTCGATCGGATCGACGATCCAGGTCAGCCGCTTGCCGAGACGCTTGTCGTCATCGACGCTTTCCTCCGACAGCCAGCCATAATCGGGTGTGGCCGTGCGCAGCCTGCTCTCCAGCAGGTCGTTAGTCCTGATGTCGGCCTCCGACACCGGCGACGACGCGCCCTTGGTCCAGTTCTTCAGTTCGGTACGGAACAGCGACAATGCCAGCGCGCCGGCCTCGCGCACGCTATCGGTGAGCAAGGCGGCATCCCGCGCCAGCATCTCGCGCGTCAAGATCCCGTCGTGCACGCGCTCGGCGCTAACGTCCGCCAAGCGTCAGTCCCTCGATGCGAACCGTCGGCGCATTGACGCCGTAACGGAATTCCAGATCGTTGGCTGGAATCATCGACTTGAATATCTCCAGCAGATGCCCGGCGATGGTGACCTCGCTCACCGCATAGGTGATCTCGCCATTCTCGATCCAGAATCCGGAAGCGCCGCGGCTGTAGTCGCCGGTGACGCCGTTGACGCCGGAGCCGATCAGGTCGGTGACGTAAAAACCCTGCTTGATGTCGGCAATCAGCTCGGCCGGCGTGGCTTCGCCTGCCTCCATATGCAGATTGTAGGATCCCGGCGAGGGCGACGAGGACACGCCGCGATGCGCATGGCCTGTGGTGACCAGCCCGAGCTCGCGTGCGGTCGCGCAATCCAGCAACCAGGAGGTCAGCACGCCCTCGTCGATGATCGCGAGCTTCTTCACCTTGACGCCCTCGGCGTCGAACGTCTGCGAGCGCAGGCCGCGCACCCGCAACGGATCGTCGATGATGCGGATGTTCTTCGCAAACAGTTGCTGGCCGAGGCGATCCTTCAGGAAGGAGGTCTTGCGCGCGATCGAGGCGCCGTTCACCGCGCCGACGAGATGGCCGACCAGCGAGCCGGAAACCCGGGGGTCGAACACCACTGATACCTTGCAGGTCTCGACCTTGCGCGGATTGGCGCGCGCGACGGTGCGCTCGCCCGCTCTGCGGCCGACGCTTTCGGGCGAGGCGAGATCGGAAGCATGCGGCGCCGAAGTGTAGTCGTAGTCGCGTTCCATGCCGGTGCCGTCCCCTGATATCGCGGTCATCGAGATGCCCTGGCTGGAGCGCAGATAGGAGCCGTGAAAGCCGGTCGAGGTCACCAGCACCATGCCGCCGATGCCGGTCGAGGCCGATGCCCCGCCCGATTTGCTGACGCCCTTGACCGCGAGTGCAGCGGCTTCGGCTTCGCAGGCGCGGCGTTCGAGCTCGGATGTCGAAGGAACCCTGGGATCGAGCAGATCGAGATTGGGAAAATCGCGCGCCAGCAACGACGGATCGGCGAGCCCGACATACTTGTCGTCGGGCGCCACCCGCGCCATCGCGACGGCGCGCTCGGCCAATTTCGCGACGCCATCGCCGCTGACGTCGTTGGTGGAGACCACCGCCTGGCGCTGTCCGACCAGCACGCGCAGTCCGACATCGTCGCCCTCGGAGCGTTCGGATTCCTCGACGCGGCCGTCGCGCACCTCGACACCTTGCGAGATGCCGCGCATCGCCACCGCATCGGCGGCATCGGCGCCGGCGCGTTTGGCCGCCTCGACAAGACGTTGCGCCAGCGTGCTCAGCGCCGATTGATCGAACAGGTCGGAAGAGGCGGCTTTCGAGGAAAGCGCCGATGCGGCGGATGGTGAAGAGATCACGAATAAAATCCCTTGGGATTGAGGAGCATTCAAGGGGCGTCGAGGAGCGCCCGAAAGCAAATCAGCAGACCCTTCAGATGTGCCTGATTCACAGCGATTTCAAGCATTTGTTGCAGCGGAAAGCGAATGATTTTCGGCATGCCCGCAAGGTCTCGTCAATCATGTCGGCCAAGGACTTGTCAATCATGCAAGCGGGTGACGGCGGATTAACCAGCCTTTTTAAGCGAATCCGGATCGGGCTCGGCTACGGTCTCACACATCGACCGGGAACATAATCCCGGCGGGGAGATAAAAGCCGTGAGGCGTCAAACAGCAACAAGCGGGATCAATCCCGCCGGGTCGAGCCGCGCCTTGCGGCTCGACCCTCTTTCCCTGCCCGTCCGCTTCGATGCGCATGATACCCGCGCAGATGGCGGCGTGCGGAACATCGAACTTCATCGCGAACGCGTCGTGCTGCGCCGTGCCGTCAGCGGCATGCAGATGGCGATCAACGTCCGTGTCAGCGATTTTCTCGGCGTCGCGCTGCGCGGCATCGACGAAGCGCAGATGCTGGTGCTGGTGCATCGCGATCCCTCATTGTCGATCCCCTTGTGCGTCAGCTCCGACCGCGAGGAAATCGCCGCCGCCTGGCAGATGTGGAGCGAGATCTTCGCGCTTCCGCAAATAAAGGAAGACAAGACGCGCGAACCCGCGCCGCGGCGCCGGCGTCACAACGCTATCCGCGCCCGGCGACCGAAATTCCTGGTGCGGCGGCGGGCCGGAGGTCTGATCAATCCGGCCAATATCCATCAGGGCGAGCGCGAAATCATCGCGCGGAATTGAGTTCGGCTTTCATCTTGCGGAGCATACCGACGTCATCCGAGGGGCGCGCACTTTGCGCGCCTCGAAGGATGGATGCGCGCACCGGGACTTGTCATCGTTCGAGGCTTGCCGAAGAGGCTCGCACCTCAGGATGACGACCAAACTAGTTTGCCCGCATCACCGCGTCGGTCAGTAAGCCCGCGAACAGCAGCAGGCCCGCATCGCGGTTGGATTTGAACAACCGCAGGCACAGCGCGGGATCGGAAATCTGCAGCCGCCGGATCTGCCAGACCAGATGCACGGCGAATGCGGCTAGTCCGATCCAGGCCGGCCATCGCGCGGCACCGAGCGCCAGTGCCGTGCCGATCAAGACCACCGCCAGGCTGTAGAAGATCGCCAGCGCCAGATGGGTGCGCGCGCCGAACAGGCGCGCAGTCGATTTCACGCCGATCAGCGCGTCGTCCTCGGCGTCCTGATGCGCGTAGATGGTGTCGTAGCCGATCACCCAGGCGATCGAGCCCGCATAAAGCGTCAGCGCCGTCGCATCGATCCGTCCGAGGATGACTGCAAACCCCATCAGCGCGCCCCAGGAGAAGGCGAGGCCAAGCACAATCTGCGGCCACCAGGTAATCCGCTTCATGAACGGATAGACCGCGACGATAACCAGCGAGGCGATGCCGGTCATGACCGCGAAGCGGTTGAACTGCAGCAGCACCAGCAATCCGGTCAGCGCCTGGGCGACCAGAAAGACCGCCGCCTGCCACACACTCACCTGTCCCGCCGGGATCGGCCGCGACCGCGTCCGTTCGACCCGGGCGTCGAGATCGCGGTCGGTAATGTCGTTCCAGGTGCAGCCGGCGCCGCGCATGACGAACGCGCCGAGGAAGAACAGCAGCAGGATCAGGGGTAATTGGCCGACAGCGCCGGTGATGCCGGCGGCCAGCGCGGCCGACCACCAGCACGGCATCAGCAACAGCCATGATCCGATCGGCCGGTCGAGGCGGGAGAGCCGCAAGTAAGGCCTGGACCACGGCGGCGCCCTGGTGTCGACCCAGTTGCCGGTGGCGTCGGCAACTGGCGCCGCCGCGCCGTTCATCTGGTGCGGGTCATCGCGTGAGGACGTTGCCGTTCAGCGTGTCGAAGGTGCTGCCGCCTTTTCGCACGGCGGTGGCTTCCGGCGCGGCGGCCGAGGAGCCCAGCACTTCGCTCAGGCTCGGGCCGGCGGGACCTTTTTGTTGCACCTGCTGTGCCATCGCGCAGACTTTCTTCTGCATGTTCTCGGTGTTCTTGTGACCGGTTTTCATCTGGTCGGCGACCGACGGCGGAATTCCGCATCGGGCGGCGTTGGATTCGACGAATTTGATCATCTTGATTTCGGACTGGCCAAAATTGCCGATCAGCTTGCAGGCTTCTTCCGGCCCCGCCTTGCGGTCGCCGGCGGCCTTGATCAGCTTGCCGCGCTTCTCGGCCTCCTCGCGCAACGGCATGAACTTCTTCATGCAGTCATCGGGAGGACCGCCTGCCTGCGAGGGAGGTGCCGGGCCGCGCTCGAACGCGGAGCCGGTGATCGGCGCCGCACCCGTCGCCGGAAACGGACTGGGACCGCCGACGGCAGCGGCGGGAGCCGCGCCACTGACCGGCGGGAACGGCGAAGCGTTGCTCGGCGCGGCCTGGCCGGGCAGCGGCGCCGGGAACGCGCCTTGCGCAAAACCCTGGCCGGCATGGCAGGTCACGAGAGCCACGGTGAGCGGCACAATCAAGCGGCGGATGATCAAAGCTGTTCCTCCGGCACGGTCGAACGGTCCCCGACGTCTTCCCAATGGAAGCGCGATTCAGAATGAGGGGCTTTTTACGATTCCTGCCGGCTCTTAACAACCAGCCGAATTTGGCAACAGCGCGGCGTAGAGCCGCGCTGGACGGCATTATTTGGGTCAATTGGGCTGCTTTGGGCTAAAAGGCAGCCCCGATTGGAACCTTGACCATGCCTCAACCCGATTTTCGCAGCCCAAGGCTGTTCGTCGATGCCGCGCTGGCGTCCGGCGAAACGGTCCCGCTCGAGCGCAACCAGAGCAATTACCTCGGCAATGTGCTGCGGCTTGCCGCTGGCGATACCATCCTGGCCTTCAACGGCCGCGACGGCGAATGGCGGGCGGTTATCGCCGGCCGCAAACGGCCGGACAGTCTCGTGATCGCGACCCGGACCCGGGAGCAGGATCGGCTGCCCGACATCGCCTACGTCTTTGCGCCCTTAAAGCATGCCCGGCTCGACTATATGGTGCAGAAGGCGGTCGAGATGGGGGCCTCGGCGCTGCGACCGGTGTTGACCCGCTTCACCCAGGTCTCGAGGGTCAATAGCGAGCGGATGCGCGCCAACGTCATCGAGGCCGCCGAACAATGCGGTATCCTGAGCCTCGCTGAAGTCGCCGAGCCGGTGCCGCTCGATCGCTATTTGAGCCAGCGCGACGCCCAGCGCCTGCTGGTATTCTGCGACGAGGCCGCGAACGCCACAGATCCGCTGCGGGCGCTGCAAATTGAGCCGGCGGGACCCCGCGGCATCGACATCCTGATCGGCCCCGAAGGCGGATTTGCCGGGGAAGAGCGCGAAATGCTGCTCCGGCAGCCGCAAATCCTGCGGCTTTCGCTGGGACCGCGGATCCTCCGGGCCGATACCGCTGGCGTGGCGGCGCTGGCGCTGGTGCAGGCGGCGCTGGGCGACTGGACCGGACCCGGCCCGGCTGGCCAGAAAACCGCGCCTACAACGGCGTCGCCATAAAAATCTCGAAAACAACCCCATGAACAGTAGGGATGCCCTTCTGGCTACGGCATTTCTTGGCCGGTCATTAAGCCACTTCGCTATTCCCTGGCTATTCCGGGTCGAAACCCCCGCCGGGCCATGCTAAGGGCTGCGCCCTGACCTCTGGAACCCGGTTTCCAGCCAAAGTTTGGACTTCGCGATGACCATGACCGCCGCTCCCCGTGCGACCGGATCCGCCGCATGGGCGGACGCCCTGCTGTTGTCGTTCACGCAGGCCGGCTACCTGCAGGCCGAGCCGGATATCCTGCAGCCGGCCGAGCCGTTTCTGGATCTGTCGGGCGAGGACATCCGCAAGAGCCTCTATCTGACCACCGACCCCAGCGGCGAGGAACTGTGCCTCCGCCCCGACCTCACCATTCCGGTGGCGCGGGACTATCTCGCCTCGCCCGGCGCCGGCCGGCCCATGGGCTTCTGCTATCTCGGGCCGGTGTTTCGCTATCGCGGCGGCCAGCCGAGCGAATTCCAGCAGGCCGGCATCGAATCCTTCGGAAGGGCCGACCGCGCCGCGGCGGATGCCGAAATGCTGGCGCTGGCGCTGGAAGCGACCGCCGCCTTCGGGCTGAGCGATGTCGAGATTCGCACCGGCGACGTGGCGCTGTTCAACGCGCTGATCGAGGCCCTCGATCTCTATCCGGTATGGCGGCGGCGGCTGATCAAGGATTTCAACCGCAAGGTCAGCCTGACCGAAGATATCGAGCGGCTGACGCTCAAGACTGCGCCCGGCCGCAACGAATATGAAGGCGTGCTCGCAGCTTTGGCCGGCTCCGACCGCAAGGCGGCGCTGGCGCTGGTGACCGACCTGATGTCGATCGCCGGCACCACCAATGTCGGCGGCCGCTCCGTTGACGAGATCGCCGACCGCTTTCTGGAGCAATCGACCCTGAAGGGCGGCGCGCTGCCGCGCGACGCGCTCGGCACCATCAAGCGCTTTCTCGCGATCGCGGGCGATCCGCATGCGGCGATCGCGCAACTGCGCGCGCTCGCCGCCGACGCCAAACTCGATATCACCTCGGCGATCGACCAGTTCGAAAGCCGGGTCGGCTTCATGGCCGCGCGCGGCATCGACATCGCCAAAACCCGGTTCTCGACCTCGTTCGGACGCGGCCTCGACTATTACACCGGCTTCGAATTCGAACTGCACGACAAGAGCAACGGCACCGAGCCGCTGGTGGCGGGTGGACGCTATGACGGGCTGATGACCCAGCTTGGTTCGGCCGTGCCGATCCCGGCGGTCGGATTTTCGATCTGGGTTGAATCCCTGACGCAGGCGGGCCGCAAGCCCGCCGCGAGCGGGAGCGCAGCATGACCGCGCCATTCGTTCTCGCCGTTCCGTCAAAGGGCCGCCTGCAGGAACAGGCCGAAGCCTTCTTCACCCGCGCCGGATTGTCGCTGGCCAAGCCACGCGGCGCCCGCGACTATCGCGGCACCATCGCGGGCCTCGACAATGTCGAGATCGCCTATCTCTCGGCGAGCGAGATCGCCTCGCAGCTGGCGCGCGGCATGGTCCATCTCGGCGTGACGGGCGAAGACCTGGTGCGCGAGAGCATTGCCGACGCCGACAAGCGCGTCTTGCTGATCGACAATCTCGGCTTCGGCAGCGCCAACGTCGTGGTGGCGGTGCCGCAGGCCTGGATCGATGTCCGCACCATGGCCGACCTCGACGACGTCACGACAGGTTTTCGCGCCCAGCATAACCGGCGGATGCGGGTGGCGACCAAATACATCAACCTGACCCGGACCTTCTTTGCCGCGCATGGCGTGGTCGATTACCGCATCGTCGAGAGCGCCGGCGCGACCGAGGGCGCGCCGGCCGTCGGCACCGCCGAAATGATCGTCGATATCACCACGACAGGCGCCACGCTGGCCGCCAACGGCCTCAAGGTGCTCGACGACGGCGTGATCCTGCGCAGCCAGGCCAACCTCGTGGCGTCACGGGACGCCGACTGGTCGGACGCGAACCGCGAAACCGCGCGCGTCATCCTGGATCACATCGCGGCAAGGGCGAGGGCCAGCAAATACCGCGAAGTCCGCACCCGCTTTGCCGGCTGCGACGCCGCGCTGCTGGCGGAAGCCCATCATCGCTTCGGCGTGGTCTCGCCGTTCGGCGGCCCGACGTCGTCGGGGATGGTGACGCTGCACTGTCCGCCGGGGCAGCTTTACGCGCTCGGCAGTTTTCTTCGCGAGCGCGGCGCCGAGACGGTGTCGGTGGCCTCGCTCGACTATGTGCTCGACCGCGACAATCCGCTGTTCGCCAGGCTCGAGGCGTTTTTGCGGAGTTAGGGTTTTCACTCCCCTCCCTCCACGCGCCTTGCGCGTGGTGGGGAGGGGAGAAGAGCTCACTGGCTCTGACGGAAAGCGCTTACGCGCCTTTTGTTCATCGTAGCGACAGCTGGCAGCGAGTAGCATATGCTGTGTGTGGTAGGTTTGGACCTGATCGATGATGCTGGGTACCGACGTTTCTGATCTGTCGACCACCGCGGCCAACGCCGCGGCGCAGGGGCTGTCGATCGTCGTGCCCCTTTACAATGAGGCAGCCGGACTGCCCTTTCTGCACCAGCGGCTCGGCGCGCTGGCCAAGACGCTGCGGCAGCGCTACGGCCTCGGCTGCGAGGTCGTCTATGTCGATGACGGCAGTGCCGACAAAACGCTCGACATTGCGCGCGGACTTGGCACCGACGGGCTCGACGTTCAGGTGGTGTCGCTGTCGCGCAATTTCGGCAAGGAAGCCGCGCTGATGGCGGGGCTGGATTACGCCCGGCTCGGCGCGGTGCTGTTCATGGACGGCGACGGCCAGCATCCGCCGGCTCTGGTGGAGCAACTCGTCAACCACTGGATCGAGGGCGGCTTCGATGTGGTCTATACCGCCAAGGCGCATCGCGACAATGAATCGCGGATGCGACGCATCGCCGTGCACGGCTTCTACGCGCTGATCAATTGGGGCGCGCGGCAGAAGATCCCGGCGGATGCCGGCGATTTCCGCCTGCTGTCGCCGCGGGCCGCGGCCGCGCTGCGGCAGCTTCCGGAGCGCAATCGCTTTTTCAAGGGGCTGGCGAGCTGGATCGGCTTTCGCCAGATCCGCGTCGACTACGAACCGGCGGCCCGCGCCCATGGCGTCACCTCGTTCAGCCCCGGCCAGCTGGTCGGGCTTTCGATCGAAGGCCTGACATCCTTCTCGGTAGCGCCGCTGCGCCTGGCCAGCCTGCTCGGCGTCGTGCTCGCCACCATCGCCTTCCTGTTCGGTCTGACCATCCTGTGGGAAACCTGGATGAGCGGAAAGTCCGTCCCCGGCTATCCCTCGCTGGTGGTCGGCCTGATGACCATCGGCGGCGTGCAGCTCATCATGATCGGCATTGTCGGCGAATATATCGGCAAGATTCTTTCCGAATTGAAGGCGCGCCCGATCTATTTCGTGGCCGAGCACAGCGTGAAGCGGGGCGAGCAGGAGGCCAGCAGCGGCGCCAGCATCGAACGGACCGCCGCGGAATGACCGATGCCGCGCCGCCGCGCCGGATCTGGCTGTGCGCCGACGATTACGGCATCAGCCCCGGCGTCAACCGCGCGATCCGCGACCTAATCGAGCGCGGCCGCCTCAACGCCACCTCGGTGATGATGGTCGGGGGCGCGATCGGCCGCGACGAAGCCCGCGCGCTCGAGGCCGCCGCCGCCGGCAGTCCGCGCTGCGCCATCGGCCTGCACGTCACGCTGACGGCGCCCTTCAGTCCGCTGACGATGCACTTTCGGCCGCTCGACGGCGGCATGTTCCTGCCCTTCCCGAAACTGCTGCGCGCCGGCCTGCTGCGGCGGCTCGATCCCGAAATGGTCCATGCCGAACTGGTCGTGCAACTGGCGGCCTTCGGTGATTTGTTCGGCCGCGCGCCGGACTTTGTCGACGGTCATCAGCACGCGCAGCTGTTTCCGGGTGTGCGCGACGCCTTTCTGGCCGCGGTAAGGCAATCGGCGCCCGGCGCCTGGGTTCGCCAGGGCGGACGCAATTTGCCGTTGGCCCGGCGGCTCGGCGCGCCCAAGGCGCTGGTTCTCGACGTCCTCAGCGCGCAGTTTCGCCGCCGCGCCGCGCGCGCCGGTATCGCCTTCAATCCGGCGTTTGCCGGCGCCTATGATTTTTCGGCACAGCCGGATTTCGGGGTGCTGATGCGGCAATTCCTCAAGGCGCTGCCGGCGGATGGCCTCGTGATGTGTCACCCGGGCTTCGTCGACGACCTGCTCGTCAGCCTCGACCCGCTGACCGTGCAGCGCGAGCACGAGCACGCCTTTCTCGGCGGCGAGCAATTCCCGGAACTGCTGGCGGCGAATAGAGTTACACTGGGTTGAACGCCGTCAGGGCATTCGGCCGGACGCTTTGTCGCATACCGAAATTTAATGCGCCCGGGGACTACTTGCGACACAAACCACCCCTACATCTCCCCCGCGCCCCCGGCGCCAGGGAGAGACGACATGACACCGCAAGAACGCCAACTGGTTGACGATCTTTTCGACCGCCTCTCGAAGGTGGAGGGTGCGCCGCGCGATCCGGACGCAACGGGCGCGATCGCACAGGGCCTGCGCCAGGCGCCCAATGCCCTCTACGCGCTGGTGCAGACCGTGCTGCTTCAGGACGAAGCGCTGAAGCGCGCCCACAGCCGCATCCAGGAGCTGGAAGGCAAGGACGAACAACCCCAGACCGGCTTCCTCGATTCGATGCGCGAAACGATTTTCGGGCAAACGCCGCAGCGTGGCTCGGTACCGAATGTGCGGCCGCCGGAGCTTCCCGGCCGCCCGACATGGAACAGCGGCCAGGTCATGCAGCAGGCGCAGGCTCCCGGACAATACGGCCAGGCACCCTATGGCCAGCAGCCCAATGGTGGCCAGCAGGCGCCGATGGGCGGAGGCGGCGGCTCGTTTCTCGGCACCGCGGCCGCCGCGGCGGCCGGCATGGTCGGCGGCTCGCTGCTGCTCGGCAGCATCAGCTCGATGATGGGCGGCGGCGGCAAGCAGCAGAGCTTCGGCGATACCGCGAGCGCGGGCGACGGCGCGGGCCACCGCGGCAGTGTCGAAGACCGCAGGCCGTGGGCCGATCAGTCCGGCGGCGATCTGGCCAAGGAAGCCGGAATCAACGATATCGGTTCGTCTGGGCGCCACGCCAGCAATGGCGATGGCTCGTCGCGCAGCGGATTGTTCGATAGCGCGTCTGATGGCGACGATCACGACGACATGGATATGGATTCCGATGATTTCGGTGGCGACGGGGACAGCGACTAAGCCTCGTCAATTTCTGCCGGCACCAAAGCAAAACGGCCGCCCAACCGGGCGGCCGTTTTCGTTTTGAGCTGGGCAGCCAGATCAGATCACGACCACCCTGGCGCCGACCGTGACGCGGCCATAGAGGTCGATGACGTCCTCGTTGCGCATCCGGAAGCAGCCCGACGAGACGTTGGTGCCGATGGTCCAGGGTTCGTTCGAACCATGAATGCGGTAAAGCGACGATCCCAGATACATCGCGCGGGCGCCGAGCGGATTTTGCGGCCCGCCTTCCATGTGCCGCGGCAGATCCGGACGGCGCGCCAGCATTTCCGGCGGCGGCGTCCACGCCGGCCATTCCTTCTTCGCGGAAATCTGCTTGACGCCCGACCAGGTGAAACCGGGGCGGCCGACGCCGATGCCGTAGCGCAACGCCTTGCCGTCGCGCTGAACCAGGAACAGGAACTTGTTGGGCGTGTCGACGATGATCGTGCCGGCGCTTTCCTTGCCGTGATACTCGACCAGCTGCTTCTCGTATTTCGGATCGAACGCGGGACGCACCGGTTCGCTGACATCTTCCTGCCGGCGCATCGCCTGCTCCGCGCCCAGCGGCGCCAACAACGTGCGCCGGGGTTCGTAGGACGGCTGATAGCCGGGCTGCTGCTGGTAGCGGCCGCCCTGCGAAGCTCCGTCACTGAACAGGAATTCGATGAAGCCACCGCCCATGCCGGAGCGCTCGGCGGAAGCCAGTCGGACCGGCCGCGGCTCGGGCCGGTCGGCATGGATCACGGTGCGCTCAGCGGGTTGACCGGCTTCGATCGCCGCGGCCGGATTGACGCCGGCCAGCAAGGACGCGCCGGCAAGCAGCGCGAGAGACATATTTTTCAACATCGACGTACTCTGTACTGTTTCGTCACTGTTAAGTTCTGGGAGCGCGGATCAGCGCCGTTGCACCTCACCAATTAAAATCAAAACCGCCTCGGTTTGGTAAACGGAATCGCCGTTTCGATTCACCACGTCGCCAATCCCGTGCGGTTTTGGCGGGTAGCGTTTATTTTCAGTGAATGCAGGCGGTGCATGGTTAATCACTGGTGTGCGACGCGAGCGAAACACTTCACCAGCAGGTTCCGGCGTGAACCTGACGTTAAATAGCATCTGCCTAAAACATTACGAGTGCAGTCAGGGAAAATCCAATGCCGGTCAATCGCAGACGTTTTCGTATCGAACAAGCTTTCGTCGGCGACATGCCGATGCCCGCAGCGGCGGACGGCGAGGCCGGCCCGATGCATCGCGAGATCATGAACGAACTTCGGTCCATCCGCGCCCAGATGGCCGCCCCCGCCAACGGCGCGGCGACGAGCGCGGCTGTTGATCCGGCCGCCCAGCAGATTGCCGAGTCGCAGGCCCTGCTCGAGACCTATCGTGCCCAGATCGAGCAATGCGAAAAGCTCAAGGTCGAACTCGATCTGATCTACGACGCCATCAACCGCACCAAGCGCGAGATCGCGGTCCTGCACGGCAAGAGCTTCGACGGCAATGAAATGTCCAAGGCGAGCGGCGAGCTCGGCGCCGTGGTCGGCGGCACCGAGGAAGCGACCCAGCAAATTCTGGAAGCCGCCGAGGCGATCGATCAGGCCGCCAGCGCACTGGGCAAGGTGAACTCGCCGGACCAGCAGAAGGTCCTGAGCGAGGAAATCAGCGAGCGCGTGGTATCCATCTTCGAGGCCTGCAATTTCCAGGATCTGACCGGACAGCGCATCAGCAAGGTGATGAGCACGATGAAGTTCATCGAGAACCACATCACCGTCATGATGGACATCTGGGGCGGCGTCGATGCGATTCGGGCTCACGCGCCCCCCATCGTCGACGAACGGGAAGGCGACGCCAAGCTGCTGAACGGGCCGAAGCTGGACGGCGAAGCCGGTCATGCGTCGCAGAACGACATCGACGCCCTGTTCGACTGAACCCGCTCTTCACCAAACCAACGAAAACGCCGGCCCCGGGGCCGGCGTTTTTTATTCCGGGTGTCGTTCCGGGGCGGCGCGAAGCGTCGAACCCGGAATGCGTATCAGGCGCGCGGCGCGCAGCGGATATAGACCATGTTGCCGTAACGGACCGCGGCATCCTTGTCGACGAAACGGGTGACCAGCACGCGACCGTCGAACGAAACGATTTCGCGATCCTGCTCGCCGGGGGTCGGTCCGGCCGGACCGATGTAATTCTTGCCGCTCGGGCTGCCCTTGAGGCGCAGTTCCTGCGGGGTCGCCTGGTCGGCCAGATGCATGACGACGCCGCCGGAAGTGCCGGCGGTGATCACATAAGGCTGCTTGCACTGCCCGCGGGCGGCGGCTTCGGTGCGCGCGCGGTCATTGGGGTTCTGGTAGGAAGCGAGGCCCCAGCGGCCGACGATCTCGTCGGCGCGAATGCTGGCGGGCATATCCGGCGCCACCGCGGGCTCCGGAGGGGCCGAAGGCGCCGATGAGAATGACGGCAGGCTCATGCCGCCGCCGCACGCCCCCAGAAATATCGTCAGCGCCGAGGCAATCCCCAGATTGGCGACCGTCCGCACGCTACATGACCTGACCATGGTATTCCCCCGAACAAAATTCCTGGCCGCACCCGTTCCGCAGCCAAGCGCAAAACTCCTGTCGGAGCAATAACGTCCCATTAACTACGCCGCAGCCCCGATATGGTTTCCGGATCATCCTATATCAGCCTCACCAAGGCCTTAACCCCTTTGCTTGACAGGATCGGCGCCAAGCCATATTCCCGGGCGCACAATTGGCACTCAAGGACCACGATTGCCAGGGGTGCGAGCTGCCCTGCCCCAGCCGGTGCCGCACGCGCCCCCGTCTTCAGAGCCACTTTCGATGGCGAACCCAACCTGAAAACCGAGCCTCCAGAAGGAACCGTCATGGCTAAATCCAAATTTCGTCCACTGCATGACCGTGTCGTGGTCAAGCGCATCGACGCCGAAGAAAAGACCAAGGGCGGCATCATCATTCCCGACAGCGCCAAGGAAAAGCCCTCGCAGGGCGAAATCACCGCGGTCGGACCGGGTGGCCGCGACGAAGCCGGCAAGCTGATCCCGATCGACCTCAAGGTCGGCGACCGCGTGCTGTTCGGCAAATGGTCCGGCACCGAGGTCAAGCTCGACGGCGAGGAACTCCTGATCATGAAGGAGAGCGACATCATGGGCGTGCTGAGCTGACGGCACCCGATACAACCCGCCGCCCACTGGCCAGCGCGGGCGGGGCTTTTTCTTCCCTTCTCCCCTTGTGGGAGAGGAGAAGACGGCCCAGCGACCGACCGTTTCAAATCATTCCAGGAGTAAGTTCATATGGCTGCCAAGGACGTTAAATTTTCCGGAGACGCGCGCGATCGCATGCTGCGCGGCGTCGATATTCTGGCCAATGCGGTCAAGGTGACGCTCGGCCCCAAGGGCCGCAACGTCGTCCTTGAGAAGAGCTTCGGCGCACCGCGCATCACCAAGGACGGCGTCACCGTCGCCAAGGAAATCGAACTCGAGGACAAGTTCGAGAACATGGGCGCGCAGATGCTGCGCGAAGTCGCCTCCAAGACCAACGACACCGCGGGCGACGGCACCACCACGGCGACCGTGCTGGCGCAGGCGATCGTGCGGGAAGGCGCCAAATCGGTCGCCGCCGGCATGAACCCGATGGACCTGAAGCGCGGCATCGAGATTGCCGTGCATGCCGTGGTCAAGGACCTCGAAAAGCGCGCCAAGCCGGTCGCCTCGTCGTCCGAGGTGGCCCAGGTCGGCACCATCTCGTCCAACGGCGATGCCGCGATCGGCAAGATGATCGCCCAGGCGATGCAGAAGGTCGGCAATGAAGGCGTTATCACCGTCGAAGAGAACAAGTCGCTCGATACCGAAGTCGACATCGTCGAGGGCATGAAATTCGACCGCGGCTATCTCAGCCCCTATTTCGTCACCAACGCCGAGAAAATGACGGCCGAGCTTGAGGACGTCTACGTGCTGCTGCACGAGAAGAAGCTGTCCGGCCTGCAGTCGATGCTGCCGGTGCTGGAAGCCGTGGTGCAGTCGGGCCGTCCGCTGCTGATCATCGCCGAGGACGTCGAAGGCGAGGCGCTGGCCACCCTGGTGGTCAACCGCCTGCGCGGCGGCCTCAAGGTCGCCGCCGTCAAGGCGCCGGGCTTCGGCGATCGCCGCAAGGCGATGCTGGAAGATATCGCGATCCTGACCGGCGGCCAGCTGATCTCCGATGAACTCGGCATGAAGCTCGAAAGCGTCACGGTCAACATGCTCGGCCGCGCCGGCAAGGTGGTGATCGACAAGGAAAACACCACGATCGTCAAGGGCGCCGGCAAGAAGAAGGACATCGAGGCCCGTGTCAACCAGATCAAGGCGCAGATCGAGGAAACCACCTCGGACTACGACCGCGAGAAGCTGCAGGAGCGGCTTGCAAAACTCGCCGGCGGCGTCGCGGTGATCCGCGTCGGCGGCGCCACCGAGATCGAGGTCAAGGAGAAGAAGGACCGCGTCGAGGACGCCCTCAACGCGACCCGGGCTGCCGTGCAGGAAGGCATCGTGCCGGGCGGCGGCGTGGCGCTGCTGCGCGCCAAGAAGGCGGTCGGCCGTATCCACAACGACAATTCCGACGTGCAGGCCGGTATCAATATCGTGCTGAAGGCGCTGGAAGCTCCGGTCCGCCAGATCGCCGAAAACGCCGGCGTCGAAGGCTCGATCGTGGTCGGCAAGATCCTCGAAAACAAGTCGGAGACGTTCGGCTTCGATGCGCAGAACGAGGAATATGTCGACATGGTCGCCAAGGGCATCATCGACCCGGCCAAGGTGGTGCGCACCGCGCTGCAGGACGCAGCCTCGGTGGCCGCCCTGCTGGTGACGACCGAAGCCATGGTCGCCGAATTGCCGAAGGAACCGGCGCCGCCGATGCCCGGCGGCGGTGGCGGCGGCATGGGTGGCATGGGCGGCATGGGCTTCTAAGGCGCCGCCTGATCCATCTGTGCGAATGTTCCGCTCGAAAACGAACCCGCCACCAACAAAGTGGCGGGTTCTTCGTTCGCGGAATTTTCGGTGCCGCCACTTCCCGCCCCGGCAGCCAGGGCCTATATTCGCGGTGAACCTGGAGATTTCCCATGGCCGACGAAACTGTACCGATCACCGCCAGCTTGTCCAAGGAGCTGTTCGACGCGCTGGTCAGCTTGGCCAAACAGCGCGGGGTCTCCGCCAATACCGTCTTGCAGGATGCTATCGCGCGCGAAAAGTATCTGTCCGACAAGGAAGACAGCGGCGCCTCGATCCTGATCGAGGAAAAAGACAAGTCTTTCAAGAAACTGATCCGCAAATAGCTTCATGACAACGGTCCCTGGGGAGGCGCCGATGACTGACCCTGTGCCGCCTGCTGACCCTGCGAAGCCCAGAGACCTATCCACCCTCGGGGCTACAAGCGCGACCAGCGCGACCGCGACGCCCGGGGTCGCCAGCCAACTCATCGAGAAGAATTACGATCCGACGCTGGATCGCGAAACCATCCGGGGCAACATAGCGCTGGCACTGGTGAGTACCCTGGTCGGAGTTATCGCCATCGTCGTCTTGGCCGGCCTCGTCACGGCCATTGGTTGCTACAACCCAGCCACCGCCTGCACCCCCGCGACCATCAAACTGGAGACCATCCGCGCGGTGATCGAACTCGTCGTGCCGCCGCTTATCGGCCTGGTTGGAGCCGTAACCGGCTTCTATTTTGGCGAGAAATCTGTCTCGGCGAAGCCAGGCGGCTGATTTCGAACGAAATAATAATTCGGTCGCCAATCTTGACGGGTTCTGAGATGGTCGGCTGATCAACCTGCCCTTATCTGCCGTCGAATAACGAGGTCGTCAGCATGCGATTCTTTCTTTGTGCCGCCGTTGCGCTGTTGTCCTCGGCAGCGCTGGTGTCGCCCGCCGACGCGCAAGCGAAAAAGGACACCAAGGCCGCGCCTGGTGGCAGCGAGATCAGGTATTTCACCGCGATCGACGGCTTGATGGACGGCCAAGCCGACGTCGTGCTCAAGGAAACCCGCCAGGGCAAGACCGTCACCGCGGCCGTGCTCGATGTCTGCTATCCCGTCGACAAGAGCTCCGACCGCAAGGACCGCTTCGTCGCCACCCTCTCGGTCAACGGCCAGACCCTGAGCGGCACCACGCAGAGCCTCGGCGAAAAACAACCGGTCACGGTCAAACTGCTGCGCAAGCCGACCGGCGACAGCTTCGAATTCCGCGGCCAGATCAGCGTCGGCCAGGCGGTGACGGAAGTGACCTCGACGGATAATTCCGACCTCTCCGAAAAGGAATTCCAGGAGAACCAGACCACCGACGACGGCATCACGGAGAGCCCGAAGGATTTTACCGAAGTGTCGCCGGAATCGATTGGCGTGCGGGTCAAACTGGACGCCGCGCTGGACTTCCTGAAAGGCCTGAAGGGGCAGGATCTCGAGGTTTTACTCAGCAGCCTCAGCGTCTCCTGCGACGCGATGCGCGCCGGTCATCAGACCATCCATATCAATATCGATCCGGAAAGGTCAGCCGCGCTGGTTGCGAAAGCCAAATCGTCTCCCGGCGTGATCGCCGCCGGCTGGACCGGCGGCATCGTGGAAATGGATCGCACGATCCGTTTCGCCGCCGCCGACTGGCGCGATGGCGACAAGCTCAGCAGGGACAAACTGGCGGCGGCGATTTCCGGAGTGCTGGCCAGGACGCTGGCGGCGAAAGCCTCGGCATCGGCTTGGGAAACCAGTACCGGAAAGCTCAAGGTCACGTTGAAGCGGCCGAGCCAGATATTCCCAGCGCTTGGCCTTACCGAAACGATCGAGGTCATCGCGATGGTGTCGCCGGACAAGCCCGGAGCGAGCGACCGGCTGATGCTGTGGATCGGCAGCCCGGCCATTTCGACGGCGGACGAAACGTCAGGTCCCAGGCTCAATCTGGCAGAGGAGTCCAGCCTCGACGAGGAAGGCGAGTTGAAGGACGACAACGGCTCGGTCGATGCGCTGGCAAAGGAATTCAAGGGCCAGCGCTGGGACGGCGACAAGAACGCCTGGAAATAGAACGGTTCTTGCGGGTGCCGCAGAGCTCCGCAAACGCACCCTTTCCGTGCATCCGTGCATTTGACATGCCGCACCGCAGCGGCAATGACACGTTGATATCTGCACGAGAAGCTTCAGGGAATTGATGGCGCGCTGTGACGTAGTGGTGATCGGCGCCGGCCTCGGAGGCTTGACGGGCCCGGTGCGATCCTGGCGCGCGCCGGACGCAAGGTGCTGGTGATCGAGCGCAGCAACTCGGTGGGGGGAGCGGCGTCGAGCTACAAGTCCGACGACCTGTTCATCGAAGGCTCGCTGCAGGAAACCAGCGACCCTCACCACCCCAATGATCCCAAACACGATGCGCTGACGCCCGCGCGGGCGTGATCGACGGTCAAGTGGATTGCGGCCGGCTCACTGTACGAGGCGCGCGGCGGCCCACTCGAGACGCCGTTCGTGATGCCGGATAATTTCGACGCGGCGCGGCAGGCGCTGTCGGAGCGCTTCCCGCAATCCCGCGCCGGGATCCATCAATTGCTCGACGAGATGGCGCAGATCGCAGCGGCCGCGGGCTCGCTCGCGCACGGCGGCCAGGACCGCCCCTGATCAGTTCGCCGGACTGGCCGCTGTCGCTGTCGCAAAAACTCGATGCCGTGTTCGGC
>NZ_JAUYAN010000302.1 GCF_030693485.1 Bradyrhizobium sp.
GGGCTGGCTTCAGCCGCCATCGCCCAGCAACCGATCAAGATCGGCATGAGCATGGCGCAAACCGGCGGTCTCGCCGGCGGCGGCAAGGCTTCGCTGCTCGGCATCGAGGTCTGGCGCGACGACGTCAACGCCAAGGGCGGCCTGCTCGGCCGCAAGGTCGAACTGGTGGTCTATGACGACAAATCGAGCGCTTCGGAGACGCCGGCGATCTATTCGAAGCTGCTGGATGTCGACAAGGTGGATATCCTGTTTGCCCCCTATGCGACCGTGCCGACGGCGCCGCTGATGCCGCTGGTCAAGCAGCGCGGCATGCTGCTGATCGGCAATTTCTCGTTCCAGGTGAACAGCAAGGTTGGCCACGACATGTGGTTCAACAACGCGCCGTGGGGACCGGCCGACAGCTGGGCGTCCTCGTTCCTCGATCTCGGCCAGAAGGCCGGCGGCAAGACCATTGCGCTGCTCGCGGCGGACCAGGAATTCGCCCAGAACCTGGCCAAGACCGCCCGGGAAGTCGCGACCAAACTCGGCATGCAGGTGGTGTTCGACCAGGCCTATCCGCCGAGCACGGTGGAATTCTCCGGCATCCTGCGCGCGCTCAAGGCCGCCAAGCCTGATATCGTCTATGTCGCGTCCTATCCGCCGGATTCGGCCGGCATCCTGCGCGCCGTGAACGAGATCGGGATCGGCGACAACGTCAAGCTGTTCGGCGGCGGCATGGTCGGCCTGCAGTTCGGCACGGTGATGGAGAACCTCGGTTCGCTGCTCAACGGCGTCGTCAACTACAACACGTGGCTGCCGGAACCGCAGATGTACAATGAGGGCACCAAGGCGTTCTTCGAGACCTATACCAAGCGCGCCGTGGAAGCCAAGGTCGATCCGCTCGGCTACTATCTGGCGCCCTATGGCTATGCCAGCGGCCAGATGATCGAGCAGGCCATCAAGGCCGTGGGATCACTCGACCAGAAGGCGCTGGCGAAATACCTGCGCGAGAACACCCACAAGACCATCGTCGGGCCGATCACCTTCGCGGCGGACGGCGAGTGGAAGGAAAGCGGGGTCGTGCAGGGCCAGTTCCGCGGCATCAAGGACAAGAACATCGAACAGTTCCGCAGCCCGGGCAAACAGGTGATCCTGTTCCCGGCGAAACTGAAATCAGGCGACCTGATCACTCCCTTCGAGGCCGCGCGCAAGTAAGATCCCGCGGCAGGATCGCGGTGCGCCGATCGGGGATCGGCACACTCGCTTGCTGCCCATGCTTCGAGACGCTCGCGACGCTCGCTCCTCAGCATGAGGTTGTTGTGTTTCAACAATTTAATCCTCATCCTGAGGAGGCCACGAAGTGGCCATCTCGAAGGATGGGCAGCAATACCCATTCATGAGGGACGGGTCAGGGGGGACCTTACGTGTTTTCATTTGAACTGCTGCTCGACGCGGTGGTGATCGGGGTGCTGCTCGGCTGCTTCTATGCGGCGGTCAGCCTTGGATTGTCGATCTCGTTCGGCCTGCTCGACGTTCCCCACGTCGCGCATCCGGCGTTCCTGGTGCTGGCGTCCTATGCCGTGTACTTCCTCAACGAGCATTACGGGGTGGATCCGCTGCTGGCGGGACTGCTGATCACGCCGCTGTTCTTCCTGTTCGGTCTGCTCGCCTACCGGCTGTATTACGAAACCTTCGAAAAGCGCGGCAGCGACGCCGGCGTGCGCGGTATCGCCTTCTTCTTCGGGATCGCCTTCATCATCGAAGTCCTGATCATCCTGCAGTTCGGCGTCGACCAGCGCTCGGTCACCGCGGACTATGTCGGCAAGGCCTGGCGGCTCGGCGACATGCGGATTCCATTCCGGCTGGTGGTCGCGTTCGTGGTCGCGGTGGCGCTGACGGTCCTGCTGACGCTGTATCTGTCGCGCACCTTCATGGGACGCGCGATCCGTGCGGTGGCGCAGGACCAGGAGGCGCTGCGGCTGATGGGCGCCAATCCGATCCGGATCAAGCAATGGGCGTTCGGCATCGCCACCGCCGTGCTCGGCATCGCCGGGGCCCTGCTGATCATCGTGGCCCCGGTCGAGCCGACGCTGGACCGCGCCTATATCGGGCGGACCTTCTGCGTCGTCGTGATGGCCGGGCTTGGCAGCATGTCGGGCACGCTGGTCGCCGCCATCATCCTCGGCGTCGCCGAAACCATCGTCCTTACGCTGTTCGGCGCCTCCTGGGCCCCGGCGATTTCCTTTGCGATGCTGCTCGGCGTGCTCGCCGTGCGGCCGCAGGGCCTGTTCGGCAGGCGATCATGAAGCGCACCGGCATCTATTTCTGGACCGGAGCGGCGCTGTTTCTCGGCGGCGCCCTGTTGATGACGCAGCTGATTGGCAATCAGTATCCGTTCTTTGCCGGCTACGTGATCCTGCAGTTCATCGTGCTCGCCGTCTCCTGGAGCATCCTCGGCGGCTATGCCGGCTACGTCAATTTCGGCACCGCCGCGTTTTTCGGCATGGGGGTCTACACCGCAGTGTTCCTGTTCAAGGCGACCGGCGCGCCGCTGCCGGTGCAGATCGCGGCCGCCGCCGCCGTCGGCGCCCTGATGGGATTCGCCCTGGGCCTGCTGACGCTGCGGATGCAGGGAATTTTCTTTTCGATCGCGACCATCGCGGCGACAATCATCATCGAGACCGCGATCACCAACTGGCGATATGTCGGCGGCGCGGCCGGCATCCAGCTGCAGCGGCCGGCGGTGACGGCGCCGTTCGACAATTACGTCGAGATGCTGTTCTTCGTGCAGGCGTTGCTGGTGGTGCTGGCGGTGGCGGTCTCGCGCTACATCCAGAGATCATGGATGGGCCGCGGCCTGCAGGCGCTGAAGGACGACGAGCTGGCCGCGGAATGCACCGGGGTGCCGACGCTGCGGCTGAAGCTGATGGCCTGCGTCATATCGGGAGCGCTGATGTGCGCGGCGGGCGCCCCTTCCGCGATGTACCTGCAATATGCCGACCCCTCCTCCGCGTTCAACCTCAACTATTCGGTCTCGACGCTGGCGATGTCGCTGATCGGCGGCACCGCGCATTGGGCGGGACCGGTGATCGGCGCGATCGTGCTCGGCACCACGCAGCAATTGCTCACCGTCACCATCTCCTCGGAAGTCAACGTGCTGGTGCTCGGCGTCATGCTGGTGCTGTTCGTGGTGGCAGCGCCGGAGGGCATCATCGGCCTGGTCCGCAGGTTTCGCCGCAAGCGCAACGAGGGCGAAGGATGATGGAAGCCGAAACGCAAACCCCACTGCTGCGGATATCCGCACTGACCAAACGCTTCGGCGGCTTCACCGCGCTCGACAATGTCAGCGTCGATATTCCGCCCGGCGAGCGCTTCGGCCTGATCGGCCCCAACGGCTCGGGCAAGACCACGCTGATCAACTGCATTTCCGGCGCGTTCCGCACCGAGCCCGGCACCGTGACGTTCCGCGACGAGGACATCACGCGGCTGCAGCCGCACATGCGCACGCGCCGCGGCATCGCCCGCAGCTTCCAGATCCCGCGGCCGTTCCGGAGCATGACGGTCGCCGAAAACCTGATGGTCGGGCTCGACTTCGCGGCGGACACCAGCGTCATCGTCTCGGAGGCGCAACGGCGCGAGGCCATGATGTCGATCCTGACGCGGATGGGCCTCGCCTCGAAGGCGAACGTTTCCGCCAACCAGCTCAGCCAGGTGGAACTGCGCAAGATGGAGCTGGCGCGCGCGATGGCGACGCACCCGAAGCTGCTGATTTCCGACGAAGCGATGGCAGGGCTTTCCAGCTCCGAGGTCGACGAGGTGCTCGACCTGCTGATGAGTCTCGCGGACCAGGACATCACCATCATCATGATCGAGCACATCATGCAGGCGGTGATGCGGTTTTCGGACCGCGTGATGTGTCTCGAGGCCGGAAAGATCATCGCGATCGGCACGCCCGACGAAGTAATGGCCAACCAGCGCGTGCAGGAGGCCTATCTTGGCACTTAGCCTCGCCATCACGGATCTCGATGCGGGCTACGGCGCCGTCAAGGCGCTGCGCGGCGTCAGTCTGCATGTGGATTCCGGCGAGACCGTCGCGCTGCTCGGAACCAACGGCAACGGCAAGAGCACGCTGATGAAGTGTGTCGCCGGCCTGGTGCGGCCGGAGCGCGGCAGCATGATTCTGACGATCGACGGCGTCGCGCACGATCTGACCCTGTTGTCGGCCGAGGCCATCGTCGATCTCGGCGTCGCCATGGTGCCGGAGGGGCGGCGGCTGTTTCCCAAACTGACCGTGCTGGAAAATCTGATGCTCGGCGCCTTCCGCAAGGCCGCGCGGCAGAACATCGACCGCAACCTGGCGCTCGCCTTCGAGACCTTTCCGGCGCTCAAGGATTTGCAGAAGCAACTGGCCGGCACCATGTCGGGCGGGCAGCAACATATGCTGGCGAGCGCGCGCGCCCTGATGTCGTCGCCGCGCCTGCTGCTGATCGACGAGCCTTCGGTCGGCCTGTCGCCGCTCTTGGTCTCGCAGACCATCGCCAAGATCGGCGAACTCAACCGGCATCTCGGTCTCACGGTGCTGATGGCGGAGCAGAACTTCAACCAGGCGATCCGGATCGCGGATCGCGGCTACATCATCGTCCATGGCGAGATCGTGGTCGCGGCCGATTCAGTCGATGAATTGCGCGGCAACGACATCGTCAAGCGGCTCTATCTCGGCGGGGCGGCGTGACGGCGGGCGCGCCGGCGAGGGCGTCGCACCTTGCTCTACCGCCGATCGGTCCATAACCGGACAGAGCATCTTTTGAGCCACCAGCAGAGGCGTTGACTTGCTGAATTTGCTGGCTAATTTGCGGGCGCATGAGTAACGCCAGGGCAGTACCGATGTTGGCCGTCAGACTAGCCGGTCGTCCACTCGCGCATCAGCTCTTCCTGCTGGTCCTGGCGACGGCAGTTCCGCTCATTTTGCTCTCGCTTTTCATGTTCAACCTGCTGGTCGACAACGAGCGCCGTGCGACAAGGCAGAACCTCACGATAGCGGCGAAGACCCTGGCGGGGCTGGTCGATAGCGAGATCCAGATCCACGTAGCGCTCGCCACCACGCTGGCATTGTCGCCCGCCTTGCAGGAAGGCAATTTCGTCGAGTTTCGAAAGGAGGCAGAACGGGCGCTGACCTTCGCGCCCGGCGCATGGATCACAGTGAGCAGCCCGGAGGGGCAGCTCCTGCTGAGTACGCAGACGCCCGACGGGACGGCCCTGCCCAGGCACGCCGCTCCGGAGGTGATTCAGCGCGCATTCGCGGAGCGGCGGTTCCAGGTCGGCGATATGCTCTTTGGGCCGGTTTCCCAACGCTGGATAACCTACATCGAGGCTCCGGTGTTTCGCGATGGCGTTCCGCTCTATGCGGTCGAGATGGTGATGTCGCCGCAACGATTTCTGGCGCTGCTGACGGAACGGTTCACCCAGGGCGAAGTGGTCGCGATCATCGATCGCAACCGGAAATTCGTCGCCCGCGTTCCGGATCATGAGGCCCGCGTCGGCACGCTCGCCAGCGACGGCTGGCGAGCGGGCATCGCCCGTAGTCCGACCGGTTGGGTCGAAAACAAGACCGTCGAGGGTGACTGGAGTGTCACCGGCTACGCCCAATCGCAGTACGGATGGACGGCCGGCATCGCTCGGCTCGAATCCGACATCAGTGCACCCCTCGACAGGATACTGTGGGTGAGCGGGCTCACGACGATCGCGCTGATCCTGCTCAGCCTGACCCTTGCCGGCCTGGTCGGCCGTTACGCCACCCGTGGAATGACGGCGCTCACGTCGGCGGCGCGACAACTTGGCGATGGTCAGGTTGTCGCGCCGCCGCCGGCCCCGTTCGCCGAGGCCGGGACAATCGGCGCGACCCTCTCGGCCGTATCGATCGAACTGAAGCGGCGCGGTGACGTGATCGAAAGTCACCAGAAGGTACTTGAGCTCAAGGTGGCGGAGCGCACCGGCCAGCTGGCCGCTGAGATCCAGCGCCGCAACGAGACGGAAGACACCTTGCGACAAGTCCAGAAAATGGAATCGATCGGCCAGCTGACCGGAGGCATCGCGCACGATTTCAACAATATGCTGACCATCATCATGGGAAATCTGGATACCGTGCAGCGGCGTCTGAAAACCCTGGATAATGCCGCGACCCTGAACCGGCCGGTCGAGGCGGCGCTGCAGGGCGCTCGCAACGCCGCCAAGCTGACCCATCGATTGCTGGCGTTCTCGCGCCAGCAAACGCTCGAGCCGCAATCCCTGAACCTGAACGACGCGCTGGCCAGCCTGTCAGAAATGCTGATTCGCACCGTCGGCGAAACCATCAAGGTCGAAGCGGTGACGGCCGCGGGGCTGTGGTCGGCATTTGCCGACCTCAATCAGCTCGAGAACACGCTGATCAATCTTGCCATCAACGCCCGCGACGCCATGCCGGACGGCGGCAAGCTGACCATCGAGACCGCGAATGCCTATCTCGACCAGGCCTATGTCAATCGCTTCGGTGACCTGAAGGCCGGGCAGTATGTCATGCTCAGTGTCAGCGATACCGGCACAGGTATCCCGCCCGATATCCTCGAGAAGGTTTTCGAGCCGTTCTACACCACCAAGCAGACCGGCAAAGGCACCGGTCTAGGGCTTTCGATGGTCTACGGGTTCGTCAAGCAATCGCTCGGTCATATCAGGATCTACAGCGAGCCCGGGCAAGGCACCGCGGTGAAAATCTATCTGCCGCGCCATATCGAACCAGCGGTAGCCGTTCATCCCCGCGAGCAGATCGTCGAGGAGAAACCGCTGCCTCGCGCCCGCGCCGGCGAGACCGTTCTTCTGGTCGAGGACGACATCGGGGTGCGGGAATACGCCATCGGGGTGCTGGAGGATTTGGGCTATGCGGTCCTGGCCGCCGGCGACGGAACCGAAGCGCTTCAGGTGCTTTCCGAGGCGACGCGAATCGACCTGCTGTTCACCGATGTCGTCCTGGGCGGGGGCATGACCGGCAAGCAACTAGCAGACGAGATCGTCAAACAGCGTCCCGCTTTGCCCGTGCTGTTCACGACAGGCTACACCCGCAATGCCATCGTTCACGAGGGGAGGCTGGATGCAGGCGTCCATCTTCTCAACAAGCCCTACACTCAACGTGATCTGGCATTCAAGGTTCGTGA
>NZ_JAUYAN010000303.1 GCF_030693485.1 Bradyrhizobium sp.
GTTCACCGATTTCGTCGAATTGCCCTCGCAGCTCTACGAGCACTGGCAGGAGCAGCCCCAGGTGCTCAGGCAGTTTGCCCGCCACTACCAGACCGGCGAGCCGCTGCCGGACGATCTCCTGAAGCGCTTTATCGCCGCGCGCAAATTCAACCAGGGTTTTGCCACTGTCGAGTTCGTCTCCTCGGCGCTGATCGATCTCGAATTCCACACCCAGCCCTCACAGTCGATATCAGATGTTCGGGCGTTCGAACGCGCCGAGTTGGACAAGATCGGGATGCCCGCGGAAATCTCGCTGCGGCACCGGCCGACCCAGTTCGGCCATGTCTTTTCTGGCGATCATTATGCCTCGGGCTATTACAGCTACATGTGGTCCGAAGTGATGGACGCCGATGCCTTCGGCGCCTTCGAGGAAGCCGGCGACATCTTCGATCCCAGGGTTGCAAAACGCCTGCACGACGACATCTATTCTTCCGGCGGCTCGCGCGATCCGGAAGACGCCTATATCGCGTTCCGCGGCCGCGAGCCGGAGCCCGACGCGCTGCTGCGCCGCCGCGGCCTGCTTGAAGAACCAAAGGCGGCTTGAGGTGAAGAAAATGAAAAGAAGTTTGCCGGGCCTGCTGCTGGCCGTCGTACTCGCCCTCGGCGCCGGAGAGGCGCAGGCCCATCCGCATGTCTGGATCACCGCTTCCAGCCAGGTGATCTATGCGCCCGACGGCGCGATGTCGGGCGTGCGCCACGCCTGGACGTTCGATGACATGTTCTCTACCTACGCCGTGCAAGGCATCGAGACCAAGGTCAAGGGCGTCTACAGCCGCGAGGAACTGGCGCCGCTGGCCCAGACCAATGTCGAATCGCTGAAGGAGTTCGACTTCTTCACCTTCGCCAGGGCCGACGGCAAGAAGGAGAAATTTCTCGAGCCGGTCGACTACTTCCTGGAGCACAAGGATGGCGCCCTGACGCTGCATTTCACGCTGCCGCTGAAGGTGCCGATGAAGCCGAAGGCGCTGGCGCTGGAAGTGTTCGATCCGGCGTTTTTCATCGACTTCAAGTTCGACGACAAGGACCCGATCAGACTGGTCGGGGCGCCCGCCGCCTGCAAGCTGGCGTTCCAGCGGCCCAACGACGGCACCGCCACCGCGCAGAAGCTCACCGAGGGCAATTTCGCCAGCGGCGACAACTCGAACTACGGTGCGATGTTCGCCAACAAGATCACGGTGCAGTGCCCGTGATCCCGGAACCCGGCTCGAGGCTCGCGCGCGGCCTGATGATGGGCGCCGCGGCGGTGGCCGGCGTGATGTTGCTCGACGGGCTGGTGCATGTGGTGTTGGCGCAGACGCCGTTCGGCGCGCCGAAGCGTGCCCCCGAACCGCAGGCCGGCGGCATCGTCGGCTGGATTCTCGCCAAGCAATCGGAATTCTATCGCGAGATGTCCGCGACCATCCGCGCCGCCAGGTCCGACGGCAGTGCGGTCTGGACGCTGCTGGCGATCTCGTTTGCCTACGGCATCTTTCACGCCGCCGGTCCCGGCCATGGCAAGGCGGTGATCTCGTCCTATCTGGTCGCCAACCAGGAGACCGCGCGGCGCGGCATCGTGCTGTCGTTCGCCTCGGCGCTGATGCAGTCGCTGGTTGCCGTTCTGATCGTCGGGATTTGCGCCTGGCTGCTCAACACCACCGCCAAAACCATGTGCGGGGCTGAAAGGGCCATCGAGATTGCCAGCTACGCGCTGATCGCGGCGTTCGGCGCCCGGCTGGTCTGGACCAAGGGCGGCGGATTTATGCGCGCGCTGCAGACCCGCGCGCCGGTACCTGCGATCGCCGGCGCCGCGCATCATCATGGCCACGACCACGGCCATGCCCACGATCATCACCATCATGATCACGGGCATCACCATGATCACGATCCCCACCACGTCCATGACGAGCATTGCGGCCATTCCCATGGTCCGGCCCCGAGCGAACTCGCCGGCCCCGGCGGCTGGATGCGCGGTTTTGGTGCAATCCTGGCCGTCGGCATCCGCCCCTGCTCGGGCGCCATCTTGGTGCTGGTGTTTTCACTGGCGCAGGGTCTGTTCTGGGCCGGCATCGCCGCAACCTTTGTTATGGGCCTCGGCACCGCCATCACGGTCGCCGCCATCGCCGTCATCGCGGTGTCCGCTAAAGACCTCGCCCGGCGCCTCAGCGCTGGCAGCGAGGGCGGCGGCGCGCTGATCATGCGCGGCATCGAATTCGGTGCGGCGGGACTGGTGCTGCTGTTCGGGGTGGGGCTGTTGTTCGGGTATCTGGCGGCCGAGCGGGTGACGTGTCTCTGAACGTAGCTCGCTGATACAATCCGGAAATGACTGCAGATTTGACCGGCGCGGTTGAGGAGGAAGCTTGGATTTGCTACTGTATCGTTATGGAGCGCGACGAAGCCATAAGCCGATTGCAGCAGCACGAAGCCGATCTTAAGCGGCTTGGCGTCGAACATCTCTACATGTTCGGCTCGACGGCGCGTGGCGAGGCTAATGTCGATTCCGACGTGGACCTCTTTTTCGACTATCAAAAGGGTAGGCTCGGCGTCTACGAACTAATGGACGTCAAGGAATACGCCGCCAGCATCCTCGGCCGCAAGACCGACATCATGACGCGCGACAGCCTGCACAAGACGCTCCGGGAAGCGATAGAAGCCACAGCCGTTCGCGTGTTTTAGTGGCGGCACGTTCGGTCATCCCTCGCTTGACGGACATCATCGAGGCGATCGAACGCGTCAATAGCGTATTGGTGGACGTGTCGCTCGAAGCATTCGAAAGCGATTGGCAGCGGCAATGGCTCGTCGAACGCGGTTTTGAGATCATTTCCGAAGCCAGTCGTCATCTTCCGGATGATCTGAAAGCGTGCCATCCCGAAATCCCCTGGCAGAAAGTTGCGGGGATTGGCAACATACTGCGCCACAACTATGAGAGCATCGCGGCAGCCATCCTGTGGAAGCTGGCGCAAGCCGATTTGCCGATATTGGAAAAGGCCTGCCGGTCGGAACTTGCCGCGGAGCAAGGTCGAGAGCACCGTTGATATCTGGACAACCGGAGAATCGATGTCACGCGAGCAATTCTGGTTCTTCCACCCGTTCCGGGTGCGCTATTCCGAAATCGACGGTCAGGGCGTGGTGTTCAACGCGCACTATTTGACCTATTTCGATACCACCATCACCGAATATTTCCGCGCGCTCGGCTACGACCAGTACGCCGATGCCAAAACGAGCGGCATCGATTTCCATGTCGTCAAATCGCTGATCGAATACAAGGCGCCGGTGCTGTTCGATTGGGAACTGGACGTCGGCGCGCGGGTGGCGCGGATCGGCAATTCGAGCCTCACCTTCGAACTCGCCATCTTCCTGAAGGGCGGCACGGATGCGCTGGTGACCGGCGAGGTCGTGTGGGTCTATACTGACCAAAGGACTCATCGTCCCGTCCCGATCACGAAATCGATCAGGGACTCCATCGCCACGCGCGAGTTGCATCTGGCCTGACGCAGCGTTGCCCGCAGCGCCCCCTGCGACAAATTAGCCCGTCGGGTAAAATTTCGCTTTTCCAGAAACCCAAATCACCCGTAAGATTCTTGCCATCCTGTCCCCGAGCAAGGGGCGTTGGCCATCGTTACCGAACGCTGGGATGGGATGCGGTGGACGCGGCGGCATCGGGCGCGGAACGGGATTGCAGGGCGGGTAAACTCCGTGAGCGGCCTGGAACGTGTGAACGAGCGGTGTTGATGCGTACGGCAAAAGCGTGTGGACCCGATGCCTCACTGGTAGGCGTCAAGTCTCGCGGAGGTGCTGCAGGCCCGACCGGGCCGGGGCGCCGGTTTCCGCGGGGCGACGGAGGCGACAAAGGCCATAATTCTCCGGGGTGAGCGCGTGATAAGCCGTCAAGCCATTGCGCAGGGAATGTCGGATGTTCTCCGCTGCCCTGTATGCTCGTGTGCAGTTTTTTCGTACGACTTCGCACACGAGACCGCAGGTGCAGCGCGCATCCGGCATTCCCTGCTCCCTCGTTGGAGGGAGAACGACAGGCAAACCTCGGGCAGATCGTGCCGCGAGAACGTGGACGCATATCCGCTGGTTGAGATGAATCTCAACTCCCACCACGTCATTGCGAGGAGCGCTTGCGACGAAGCAATCCATTCTTGCCAACCGGCACCGCTGCGAAATGGATTGCTTCGCGGAGCCTGTCATCGGGCGGCCCTTCGCGCCGACCCGTTGGCTCGCAATGACGCTGATGGGCCGGATTGCTCCGCGCGACCGGTCGGCCCGCAATGACGTGGTAACGCCGGACGCCTCATCCCGGCAACCAGTGCCGGATCGCCGGCAGGAAGAATATGCCGATGTTGATCGCGAACCCGATGCTCCACAGGATCGAGCGAAGCGTCGGGCGGTTGCCTAGATAGGTGAAGACATACGCAATCCGCACGATCAGGAACAGTATCGCCAGTTCGTTGATGAGGTGCTGCGGCGCGGCCCGGAATTCCGCCAGCAGCACCGCGATCGCGAAGAACGGAAAGGCCTCGACGCCGTTCTGATGCGCGCCCAGCGCGCGCTCGGCGATCGGGTCGTCATAAAAGCCGGGGTCGCGCGGCCTGGCGTTGTCGAAACGGCGGAACCCGATCCACTTGATCGATGCGATCGTCAGCAGATAGAGCATCAGCGATCCGAAAACGCACCATTCGGCGATCGTCATGGTTTCCCCCGATGCGCATGGCGGTGACCCGCAGGGCCTGCGAAAACGTGACATTATCGAAAGCGCCATTATCTTGACAAGGATACCCCAACGCGCGAAGCCACGGGCATCATGACAGCCGCTGCAGCCATCGAAACCGCCAAGCCTGTTACCAGGTCTGATATCAGGCCTGATGCCGCGCCTGCCGCCGGAATCAACCCGGGACGCGTCGGCGTCCTGCTGGTCAATCTCGGCACCCCCGACAGCGCGGATGCGCGCGGCGTGCGGGTCTATCTCAGGGAATTCTTGTCCGATCCAAGGGTGATCGAAAATCAGGGGCTGTTCTGGAAACTGGTGCTAAACGGCATCATCCTGCAGGTGCGTCCCAGCCGCAAGGCGCGCGACTACCAGAAGATCTGGAACACCGAGAAAAACGAATCCCCGCTCAAGACCATTACGCGCGCGCAGTCCGAGAAGCTGGCGGCGGCGATCGCCGATCATGAACATGTCGTGGTCGATTGGGCGATGCGCTACGGCAACCCGTCGATCGCGGCGCGGATCGCGGCGCTGACGGCGCAGGGCTGCGACCGGCTGCTGGTGGTGCCGCTCTATCCGCAATATTCGGCGGCGACTTCCGCCACCGTCTGCGACGAGGTGTTTCGCGTGCTCGCCGGCATGCGGGCGCAGCCCACGGTGCGGATCACGCCGCCCTACTACGTCGACGCCGAATATATCGATGCGCTGGCGGTTTCGATCGATGCGCACCTCAAGACCCTGCCGTTCGAGCCGGAGCTGATCCTGGCCTCGTTCCACGGCATGCCGCGGAAATACATCGACAAGGGCGATCCCTATCAGGCGCAATGCGTCGCCACCATGGAAGCGTTGCGCCGGCGCATGGGCCTCGATGCCTCGAAGCTGATGCTGACCTTCCAGTCCCGCTTCGGCTTCGACGAATGGCTGCAGCCCTACACCGACAAGACCATCGAGCAACTGGCCAAGGACGGCGTGCGCCGCATCGTGGTCGTGACCCCCGGCTTTTCGGCCGATTGTCTGGAGACGCTGGAAGAAATCGCCAAGGAAAACGCCGAGATATTCGAGCACAATGGCGGCGAGCAGTTCTCGGCAATTCCCTGCCTGAACGACAGCGATCCCGGCATGGATGTGATCCGCCAACTGGTGCTGCGGGAGTTGCAGGGCTGGATCTAGCAGGCTGGATCCAGAAGCTGGATACAAGGCCGCAGTGACGATTAAATGATGCCGGCGGCTTCGTCAGCGAAACGGGGCACTTGACCGGCGCCCGGGCGGTGACCCCTTGGCGGCCGCCAAACCCCGCCCTACCTGTCTGTAAAAGGTTATACTGAACCGGCGCGGCCGGTCTTCAGACCAAATAATGGACGTCCGCGAGCAACTGACTTTGCGGCTTTGGAGGATTTATGAGCGGTTTTGACATCTTCGCCATTGCATTCGTGCTGCTGGTCATTTTCACGCTGTTTGCCGGCGTCAAGACAGTGCCGCAGGGTTATGATTGGACCATCGAGCGGTTCGGCAAATACACCCGCAGCCTGTCGCCGGGCCTGAACATCATCGTTCCCTATTTCGACCGTGTCGGTCGCAAGATGAACATGATGGAGCAGGTGATCAGCATTCCCGAGCAGGAGGTGATCACCAAGGATAACGCCACCGTGACGGTGGACGGCGTCGCCTTCTACCAGGTGTTCGACGCCGCCAAGGCCAGTTACGAAGTATCCAATCTCGATCAGGCGATCATCGTGCTGACCATGACCAACATCCGCTCGGTGATGGGCGCGATGGATCTGGACCAGGTGCTGTCGCACCGCGACGAGATCAACGAGCGATTGCTGCGCGTGGTCGATGCCGCGGTGTCGCCGTGGGGATTGAAGGTCAACCGCATCGAGATCAAGGACATCGTGCCGCCCGCCGACCTGGTCGAGGCGATGGGACGGCAGATGAAGGCCGAGCGCGTCAAGCGCGCCGACATCCTGCAGGCCGAGGGCCAGCGCCAGTCGGAAATCCTGCGCGCCGAAGGCGCCAAGCAGGGCCAGATCCTGCAGGCCGAAGGCCGCAAGGAGGCTGCGTTCCGCGACGCCGAGGCGCGCGAGCGCTCCGCCGAAGCCGAGGCCAAGGCGACGCAGATGGTCAGCGAAGCTATTTCCAAGGGCGACGTCGCCGCGCTGAACTACTTCATCGCCGACAAGTACATCAAGGCGTTCGGACAGCTCGCGGACTCGCCGAATCAGAAGATCGTCATGCTGCCGATCGAGGCGATGAGCATTCTGGGATCGCTGGCCGGCATCGGCGAGATTGCGAAAGCGACCTTCGGCGAAGGCGCCGTGGCCGCGCAGGCCGCGCGCCGCGCCTCGGTGCCCAGCACCGGCCCGATCCCGCCGCCGGTGACGCCGCAACGGTAGGGTCGTTTGACGATGAGCGCGGGGCGCAAGTCTCTTCCCTCTCCCGCTTGCGGGGGAGGGTGCCGAGCAAAGCAAGGCGGGTGGGGGCTCCCTCCGCGAGTCCCGCCGTTGAGAGAGCCCCCACCCCAACCCTCCCCCGCAAGCGGGAGAGGGGGCGCACCGTCGCCGTATTGATGTGATCGGTAACGAGAAAGAACAGAGGGTCACACGATGACCGAGATATTTTCCACCCTGGGCACCTGGAACTGGCTGATCTTCGGCTTCGTCCTGATGGCGCTTGAGCTACTGGCGCCCGGCGTCTTCATGTTCTGGCTCGGGCTCGCAGCATTGCTGGTCGGGCTGTTGTCGTTCGCGATCAACCCGTCGTGGCAGTCGCAGCTGCTGATGTTCGCGGTGTTCGCGGTCGCCGCGGTGCCGCTGTGGCGGCGCGTTGCGCGCAGCAACAGCGCTGTCAGCCAGAGCAACCCGTTTCTCAACAAGCGCACCGACGCGCTGGTCGGCCGGGTGTTCACGCTGGAAAAGCCGATCATCGACGGCTCGGGCACGGTCAAGATCGACGATACGATCTGGCGCGTCGCCGGTCCCGACGCGCCGGCCGGCAGCCGG
>NZ_JAUYAN010000066.1 GCF_030693485.1 Bradyrhizobium sp.
CCTTGAAGCCGGGCGCGCGGCGACCGAGCAGATCGTTCGGTCCCCAGATCATCACCACCAGATCCTGCACCATCAGGGTCAGCCCGAAGGTCGCCAGCAACTGGAACAGTTCGGGCGCGTGATAGATCCGCCGCAGCAGCACCATCTCGACGAGAACGCCGACCACCGCCACGACCAGCGATGCCAGCACAATGCCGGCCCAGAACCCGAGTGCGCCGGAAAAGCGTTCCGTCAGCGTGAACGCAACATAAGCGCCGAGCATGTAGAAGGCGCCATGGGCGAAATTGACGATCCGCGTCACGCCGAAAATGATCGACAGCCCCGACGCCACCAGGAACAGCGACGCCGCGCTGGCAAGACCGGTCAGGAACTGGACGAAGTAAAAGGCCATGGGCGGTCCGGGTCAGCGCATTTTTGTTCGGTGGCTTTCATCTCTCGAGACGCGCCAGAGCGCGCTGCCCAGGATGAGGTCTCTTCACCTCTCCCGCTTGCGGGGGCGGTCGCCGTGCGCAGCACGGCGGGTGGGGGAATTCTATCGGCGAGCCGAATTCGTTGAGAGGCCCCCACCCCGACCCTCCCCCGCAAGAGCGGGAGAGGGCGAAGAAGAAGAAAGTCCTCAGTCCTTCGGGCGCATCTTCGAAACTTCGGCGTCGCTCGGCAGATAATCCTTGCCGTTGCGATAGACGGAATTCACCATGATGCCCTTACCGTCCTTCACCGCGGTCTTGCCGACGTAAGCGCCGAGTGTCGACTGGTGATCGATCTTGCGGAAGGTGATCTCGCCGAACGGTGACGGCATCGACAATCCCTCGGCCGCGGCGATCATCTTCTCCGGATCGTCGGAATTGGCCTTGGCCAGGATGGCCGCGGCCGCCTTGATGGTCTGATATCCGACGATCGAGCCGAGCCTCGGGTAATCGTTGAACTTGGCCTGATAGGCTTTTGCAAATTTGTCGTGGTCAGGGGTCTTGATGTCGTACCAGGGATAGCCCGTCACGATCCAGCCTTCCGGCGTTTCTTCCTTGAGCGGGTCGAGATATTCCGGCTCCCCGGTGAGGAAGGAGACCACCGCGCGGTTCTTGAACAGGCCGCGGGTGTTGCCTTCGCGCACGAACTTGATCAGGTCGGCGCCGAAAGTAACGTTGAGGATGGCTTCCGGATTGGCGGCGGCGACAGCCTGCACCACCGGGCCGGCGTCGATCTTGCCCTGCGGCGGCCACTGCTCATCGACCCACTGAATGTCGGGGCGCTTTTCCGACATCAGTTTCTTGAAGACCGCCACCGCGGACTGGCCATACTCATAGTTCGGCGCAATCGTCGCCCAGCGTTTGGCCGGCAGCTTGGCCGCCTCTTCCACCAGCATCGCCGCCTGCATGTAGTTGGAAGGACGGAGGCGGAAGGTATAGCGGTTGCCCTTCGACCAGGTGATGGCGTCGGTCAGCGGCTCGGCGGCGAGGAAGAACACCTTCTTCTGGTTGGCGAAGTCGGAGACGGCCAGACCGATGTTGGACAGGAACGTGCCCGTCAGCATCACCACCTTTTCGCTCGACACCAGCTCGTTGGCGGCGGTCGTGGCGTCGGCGGGCTTGCCGCCGTCATCCTTGGAGACGACCAAGAGCTTCTTGCCGTTGATGCCCCCGGCGGCATTGACTTCCTCGAGCGCCAGCTGCCAGCCCTTGCGATAGGGCTCGGTGAACGCCGGCAACATCGAGTAGCTGTTGATTTCGCCGATCTTGATCTCGCCGCTCTGGGCCAAAGCGGACTGCGCCATGCCCGCGACCATGATCGCCAATCCCGCGCCTAACAAATATCTGCGTCGCATCCCTTAACCCTCCACTGTGAGAAAAGATTACCGTAGACCGTCTTCGCCCTTGACTTCCGCGACCGTCAATCCGCCGACCCGCGGCAGGGGCCTGCCAGAGTCGGTGACCGCGACCGCGACCATGATCTCGTTGGCACGCGGCGCGTCGTTGATCATGACTTCCATGCCGTCGAAATGGCTGCGCACGAACGCCGCGTCCTTGTGGCCGAGCGGAATGTCCAGCGTCGTGCCGGGCCCGCCGCGCTTCTTCGAGGACGGAATCAGCGCCGCCCCCTTGCCCAGCACCTTGCGCACCGGCGCACCCATCTTGGGATGCAGGATCGCCGCAGCGTGTTCGAGCTCGCCGTTCTCGCCGACCGCCGCCGCCTTGCCGTAACTTTGCGCCGTGGCGCCATCAATGCCGAGTGCGGCAACGGCCTTTTTCGACAGCAGTTCGCCGAGCTCCTCGCCAATCGCAATCAGGGGCGAGAGATCTTCGACGTAGCGGCCGGCAAAGGGATTCTCGATCACGGCAATCGCCGCGGCGCGCCGGGTCGGCGGCGAGACGGTTCGGCCCATTTCCAGAAAGGTCTCCTCGACCACGGTGACGATCTTGCGAATGACCGCGCTCATTGCATCTGGCCTCGTTCTCGAACTCGCCTACGCATGCATCAACCTTTCCATCGCGTCCACCGCGCTCGCAGGGGCCGTTGCGTGCGATCCCGCCGGTTCGACCAGGTCCGTCGACACCACGAGAGTCTCGCCATGCAAGCGCAATATGGCGCCGTCGATCAACCCCATCGCGAGCAGCCTGCGCGCACACGCCGCACCGGCTTCTAGCGCCGCCGCAATCTCGTACCCCGACAAGTTGCCGACGTCGCGGGTGACAGGCCGCGCACCGAGGTCGCTGTCGGGCTGCAAATCCTGCGCCGGGCAGCGGGTGACGGCGGGATGTCCCGGCAGATCGACGGCATTGGCGATGATGGTAGCGGCGGCGTCGGCCTGGGACGCGGTCCGCGCCAGGACGGTTACCGCATCGGCAATCCCGAGCGAGAAACTGCGGCCGTGGCGTCCCGAAGTCGCAATCCCCCGCGAGGGATCATCGGCATCGATGGAAATCGTTCGCAACGTTCCCAAGGCGTCCGGCCGATCCATCAGGCCGACCGAAAAACGTTCGCCGTCGGCGAGATGCAAAGCGATGTCGCCGCCATTGTTGACATAGCCGCGCTCAAGGCGCGCCGCACCGGTCATCGCAGCCAAAATCTCCTCGGCGACGGAGCCCGCGACCGCCGCCATCGGCGTAATGAAATGTGCGCCGGCAAACGGCGCCACCGCCGCATGCATGCGGCGCGCGACCACGCCTTGCAGCAGGCACCGTTCCGGATCGGCCGCCTGCCGCAGCAGCGGCAGCTCGCCGCAGAGTTCGTCGAGCAAGCCGGCGAAGCGTCGCACTGCCGCGTCATAGGCGACGCGGCTGTCGGCCTCGCTGCCGACAGCCTCCACGATCAGGTCGATCGGACCGTCCTGCAAATGCAGCCGCCTGCCATCCGCCAGCCACCGGATCTGCGGAACGCGCGTCATGGGCGCGGCTCTCCATTGGATTGCAGCGAAGGCATCGCGCGCGTTTCCGTGCTGTCCTTCAATGAAGTCAGCGGCCGCACGTGGTCCATATGGCCGCCGAGCGCGGCATAATCCGAGAGTTTCAGGGTAAACTCGATCGGCGCCACCAATGCGGGTGTCGGAACATAGCCGAAGGCCCCGGCCGGCAATCGCGTGACATCCACCATGAAGGTGATGCCGCCGCCGGGCCAGACATAGACCGGCGCGCCGCCGCTGGTGACCCGTGTCAGCGCATCCTTGACCGATCGCGTCAGCCGCACCGGATTGTCGGTGACCCCTGCGCGCAGCGAGCCGCCCGCCCCGCCCATGAACAGCACGGTGCACAGCGCCGGCTCGCAATTCTCCTGGATCCGTTCGACCGACAGCTGCAAATCCATCGGCATCAGCTTCTCAACTGGCTTCAGCGTCGCGTCGAGTTCGTAATAGGCGGCGTGCTCGCCTGTGGTGGAAACCATCAGCATGGTCATGCCCGGGCGCGCCTTCTTCGCATCGAACGGACCGAGCACCGATAACGGATCGGAGATCTTGGTGCCGCCCCAGCCGGTGCCGGGCTCGGCGACTTGAAAATAACGGCCCGGCGTCGAGCGCCGCCCCTTCATCTTGATGCCGCTGTCGGGGATATCCAGCACCTTGCCGGCCTGGTGTTCACTGAGCACGCCGGTGATGTGGTCGTCGACCACGACGACTTCATCGACCTTGCCGTGCCATTGCTTGGCGAACATGCCGATGGTCGCCGAGCCGCATCCCACCCGCATGCGCTCTTCCGGCACGCCATTGACGATCGGCGGATAGCCGGCCTGCACCACCACGGTGGCGCCGCCGTCGATCGTGAGTTCGACAGGCTTGCAGTTGCTGAGGTCCATCAGCGCGTCGCAGGTGACCCGGCCTTCCTTTTTCGAACCGCCGGTGAGGTGGTGCACGCCGCCCAGCGACAGCATCTGCGAGCCGTATTCGCTCGTGGTGACGTGGCCGATCGCTTCGCCCTGTGCGCGGACCGTCGCCGTCTCCGGACCGAGGTAGCGGTCGGTGTCGATCTTCACCTTGACGCCGCAATAGCTGAAGATGCCTTCGGTCACCACGGTGACCATGTCGACGCCGTCGACCTCCGAGGAGACGATGAAGGGCGCGGGCTTGTAGTCGGGGTAAGTGGTGCCGGCGCCGATCGCGGTGACGAAGACATCGGGCTCGTGAACCAGCTTGCCGTCCCAGTCGCCGCCGGCCTGGAACGGCACCAGTCGCCCGCCATGCGACACCGTTCGTTCCAGCACGATGTGGGGATCGACCCGAACCAGCTCGCCATTGTGATTGGCATAGCGATCGCACGCGCCTGCCGCACCGGGCTTGATGTAGCACATGACCGGACAAGCATCGCAGCGGATCTTGTCGTCGGCAGCGCTGGTCGGTTCAGTCAGCATGAACAAGCTCTCGAAGCCAGCGTCAAACTGTCGGAGATCAGGTGCGGCATATCGTCAACGGAGTTGCGGCAGCGATCCTGTCGTGTCTCTCGCCGTCCGGCATCTTGTTCGTATACGAACAATGTTGCGCGCGCCGCCGAAAGCTGTCAAGCGCCTGCGCATGCGAAAACCACCGCTGCCGACAAAAACCGCAGCTTGCCTCGCCGTCTTGTTCATAAACCGGACAACGGATTTGACCGGATGACGGTGCGCTTGCACGTTTGTATGCAAACGGTATCTTTGCCTCGGCTTTCAAGGCGATGTTTTTGCAGCGCAACCGTTGCAGCGGGACCACTGACATGATGCAGAGCACGATCCGCCTGACGGTCAACGGCCGGATCCACGAAGTCGGTGCTGCGCCCGATACCGCGCTGCTTTATGTCCTGCGCAACGACCTCGAACTGAACGGGCCGAAGTACGGCTGCGGGCTAGGCGAATGCGGCGCCTGCGCCGTGCTGATCGATGGTGTTGCGGCGCGATCCTGCGTGATCCCGATCGAGGGCTGCGTCGGGCGCGACATCGTGACGCTCGAAGGTCTCGGCTCGCGCGACCGTCCCGATCCGGTGCAGCAGGCCTTCATCGCCGAACAGGCCGCGCAATGCGGCTATTGCCTCAACGGCATGATCATCAGCACCAAGGCGCTGCTCAATCGCACGCCTGATCCTTCCGAGGCCGAGGTGACGGAAGCGCTGCGCTATCATTTATGCCGGTGCGGCGCGCATATCGAAATCATGCGCGCGGCAATGCGGGCGGCCGGTCACGTCACCGAGGCGGCGGACTGATGACGGATCCGGATGCTCCGATGAATGGTCTGCCCGGATCCTTGTCGGTGGTTCGGCCCGCAGGCTCCGGCGCGAGCGGCGGCTTCGAAACGTTCATAAAAATCACGGCAGACGGTTCAGTCACGGCCTTCAACGGCCATGTCGACCTCGGCACCGGCATTCGCACCGCGCTCGGGCAGATCGTCGCCGAGGAGCTCGATGTGTCATTTGCCCGTGTTGTTGTCGTGCTGGGCGATACCACTCTCGTTCCCAATCAGGGCGCGACTATCGCCAGCGAGACCATCCAGATCACGGCGGTGCCGCTGCGCAAGGCGGCGGCGCAGGCGCGGCATTTCCTGGTGGCGCGCGCCGCCGAGCGGCTGGGACTTGCGATCGAGGATCTCACCATCGAGGATGGATTGATCCGCGGCAGGGATAACCGCAGCGTCTCCTACGGCGAATTGATATCCGGCGAGACCATCCGCCTCGAACTTGCCGACGACGTCGCGGTGAAAGCCGTCGGCACCTACAGCATCGTCGGGCAGTCGGTGCCACGCACGGACCTGCCGGCGAAGGCGACCGGCGAGTTGGTCTATGTCCACGACGTGCGCGTGCCCCTGATGCTGCACGGCCGCGTGGTGCGTCCGCCCTATGCCGGCGTCGATGTCGGCGCGTTCGTCGGCACCAGCCTGATTGCCGTCGATGAAGCGTCGGTTCGCGATATCGCGGGACTGATGGCGGTAGTGCGAATCGGCGATTTCGTCGGCGTGGTCGCCGAACGCGAGGAGAACGCAATCAAGGCCGCTGCCCAGCTCAAGGTGAGCTGGAAGCCGACCCCAACGCTGCCTGACCTGAAAGACATCGAGAAAGCGCTGCGCGCCAATCCATCGGCGCCTCGCGTGCTGATCGACAAGGGCGATGTCGATATGGCGATTGCTTCCGCCATCAAGCCGATGCAACGCACCTACATCTGGCCGTACCAGATGCACGGCTCGATCGGTCCATCCTGCGCGGTCGCGGACTACAAGGACGGCCACATCCGGGTGTGGTCCGGCACACAAAACCCACACATCCTGCGAACCGATTTGGCGCTCCTGCTGCAAAAGCCGGACAGCGAGATCGACGTGATCCGGCTGGAGGCCGCCGGCTGCTACGGCCGCAACTGCGCCGACGACGTGACTGCCGACGCGGTGCTGCTGTCGCGCGCGGTCGGCCGCCCGGTGCGGGTGCAACTGACCCGCGAGCAGGAGCACGCCTGGGAGCCCAAGGGCACCGCGCAACTGATGGACGTCAATGGCGGGCTGAACGCCGACGGCGGCGTCGCCGGCTACGATTTCGCCACGCGCTATCCATCGAACGGTGCGCCGACACTGGCGCTGCTGCTGACGGGTGCCGTCGCGCCGGTCCCGGCGGTATTCGAAATGGGCGATCGCACCGCGATTCCGCCCTACGATTACGACGCCATGCGGGTGGTGGCGCACGACATGCCGCCGATCGTGCGGGCATCATGGTTTCGCGGTGTCTCGGCGCTGCCAAATACCTTCGCCCATGAATCCTACATCGACGAACTCGCCACCGAAGCCGGCGTCGATCCGATCGAATACCGGCTGCGCTATCTCAAAGACAAGCGCGCAATCGACCTGGTCAACGCCGTTGCCGAACGGGCTGGCTGGCCCCCTCGTCCGGTCTGGAAAGAAGCTGAAGCCGAAGGCGATATCGTGCGCGGGCGCGGTTTTGCCTATGCGCTCTATGTCCACAGCAAGTTTCCGGGATATGGCGCGGCGTGGTCGGCCTGGATCGCCGACGTCGCCGTCAACAAGGTCACCGGCGATGTCAGCGTCACCCGCGTGGTGGCCGGGCAGGACTCCGGGTTGATGATCAATCCGGACGGCGTGCGCCACCAGATCCATGGCAATGTGATCCAGTCGACCAGCCGCGCGCTGATGGAAGAAGTCTCGTTCGACCGCCATGCGGTGACGGCGCGCGAATGGGGCGCCTACCCCATCATCAAATTCCCCGACGTGCCCAAAATCGACGTGTTGATGCTGCCGCGGCAGGACCAGCCGCCGCTCGGCGTCGGCGAATCCGCTTCGGTGCCGAGCGCCGCCGCCATCGCCAACGCCATTTTCGACGCGACCGGCGTGCGCTTTCGCGAACTGCCATTCACGCCGGAGCGCATCCTGGCGGGATTACGCGGCGGGCAGAATGTAGCGCCAGCCCCGATGCCGCTGGCGCCGCCGCAACCGCCCGCTGATATCAACCGATGGAAAAATCCGTTTGCCGGACGGCGCGGCACTTTGGCGACAGCCGCGGCATTATGTGTTGCCGTGGTCGGCGTCGCTACGGCAGTGCTGCCATGGCGGGCGATCGCGCCGATCGCGCGGCCGGACCCGTCGACCTATTCGGCCGCCACCATCGCGCGCGGTCAACAACTCGCCGCGCTCGGCGACTGCGCGGTCTGCCACACCGTGGTGAACGGCGTCGTCAATGCCGGCGGCCGGGCGATCGAAACGCCGTTCGGCACCATCTATGCCACCAACATCACGCCCGATGTCGAGACCGGGATCGGCGCGTGGTCGTACCCCGCCTTCGAGCGCGCAATGCGCGAGGGCATCCATCGCGACGGAAGGCATCTCTATCCGGCGTTTCCCTATACCCACTTTGCCAGGACCAGCGATGCCGACCTGCAGGCGCTCTATGCGTACCTGATGGCGCAGCCGGCGGTGCGCGCCGAGACGCCGGAGACCAGACTGGCGTTTCCCTTCAACTGGCGGCCGTTGATGGCGGGATGGAACGCGCTGTTCCATCGACCCGGCACCTTCCAGCCGGACGCGACGAAATCAGCGACATGGAATCGGGGCGCCTATCTGGTTGAGGGCCTCGGCCATTGCGGCGCCTGCCATTCGCCGCGCAACGCGCTGGGCGCGGAAAAGCCAGGCGCCTATCTCGCTGGCGGTTTTGCCGAGGGCTGGGAGGCGCCGCCGCTGACGTCGCTGTCGCAGGCGCCGATCCCGTGGAGCGAAGACGAGCTCTATGCCTATTTGCGGACCGGCGAATCCCGCCTGCACGGCGTGGCCGCGGGGCCGATGGCGCCCGTGGTGAAGGAACTCGCCGCCCTGCCCAACCAGGACATCCGCGCCATGGCGGTTTATCTCGCGTCCTTTAACGAGGCTGCGACCAGCCAAGCGGCGCAGGCCGCGCTCGCCGCCCGGCTGGAAAAGGCGACGCTTTCCAGGATGGCCTCCTCATCGCCGCTCGGCGCGCGGCTCTATGAAGGCGCCTGCGCGGTGTGCCATGCGGTCGGCGGCGCGCCGCTGTTCGGCAGCCGGCCGTCGCTGGCGCTGAACAGCAATCTGCACAGCACGGTCCCCGATAATCTGATCCAGGTGATCCTGCACGGCATCGCAACACCCGCGACCGGCGACCTCGGCTACATGCCGGCCTTCAAGGACAGCATGAATGACGACCAGCTTGCCGAGCTGGTGACCTTCCTGAGGCAGCAATTTGCGCCGGAAAAGCCCGTCTGGACCGGGGTTCGGGCAGCCGTCAGCCAGGCCAGGCTGCGGATTTCGCGCTGAGCTGCCATGCCGGGCCGAAACGGTACTGGTTGCGGGGCTCCCGGCGGGCTAGGGTTCCCCTATGGCAGTTACCGACATTGCATCCCGAACCTACAATCATGGCTGGCGGCTCGATCCGATCGTGCGCAGCCTGCTCGATACCGATTTCTACAAGCTGCTGATGCTGCAGATGATCCGGGAATTTTATCCGGACCAGCAAGTCACCTTTTCGGTGATCAATCGCAGCCGCCACGTCCGGCTTGGCGAAATCATCGACGAGCAGGAATTGCGCGCCCAGCTCGATCATGCCCGCTCGATCCGCTTCGCCAAGAAGGAGCTGATCTGGCTCGCCGGTAATACGTTCTACGGCAAGACCCAGATGTTCTCGCCCGATTTCATCAACTGGCTGGCGGCATTCCGGCTGCCCGAATACGAACTGCGCAAGGTCGACGGCCAGTACGAACTGCACTTCCATGGGCCCTGGACCCACACCACGATGTGGGAGATTCCGGCGCTCGCCATCCTCAACGAGTTGCGCTCGCGCCAGGCGATGAAAGGCCAAGGCCGCTTCGCCCTCGACGTGCTCTATGCCCGCGCCAAGGCCAAGCTGTGGACCAAGGTCGAGCGCCTGCAAAAACTGGACGGCTTGCGGCTGTCCGATTTCGGAACGCGGCGGCGCCACGGCTTCCTGTGGCAGCGCTGGTGCGTCGAGGCGGTCAAGGAAGGCCTGGGATCGTCCTTCACCGGCACCTCGAACGTGCTGCTGGCGATGGACAACGACCTCGAGGCCATCGGCACCAACGCCCATGAATTGCCGATGGTCGCGGCGGCGCTGGCTGACAATGATGACGAATTGCGCTGGGCGCCGTACCGGATTCTCGATCAGTGGCGCCATACCTATGGCGGCAATCTGCTGATCGCCCTGCCCGATGCCTTCGGCACCAAATCGTTCCTGCGCGATGCGCCGGAATGGGTGGCCGACTGGACCGGCTTTCGACCGGACAGCGCGCCGCCGATCGCCGCCGGCGAGGAAATCATCAAATGGTGGAAAGAGAAGGGCCGCGATCCCAGGGAGAAGCTCCTGGTATTCTCCGACGCCATGGACGTCGGATCGATCGAGGAAACCCATCGTCATTTCGCCGGCCGCGTCAGGGTCAGCTTTGGCTGGGGCACCAACCTGACCAATGATTTCACCGGCTGCGCGCCCGACGGTTCGGCCAACCTCGATCCGATCTCGATCGTCTGCAAGGTGACCTCGGTCGACGGCAGGCCGGCGGTGAAACTCTCGGACAATCCGGAAAAGGCCACCGGCAACGCGCCGGAAATCGAGCGCTATCTGCGGGTGTTCGGCAGCGCCGGTCGCGTGCGGAGTCCGGTTCTGGTGTGATCGCTGGGAGCGAGCAGCGCCGGTTTACGCAATGTAGCGAACCAGGCCAAGGCTGGCGACAATCAGAAACAACAAGGACAGCGTCACCGCCGCGGTGACCCTGCCGCCGACCCGGCCGATCACGCGCAGGTCGACGCCAAGGCCAAGTGCGGCCATCGACATGATGGTCAGAACGTTGGCGACCTTCCGGATCGGGAAGATCGCCGCTTCCGGCAACAGCGACAACGAGCGGAATGTCGCCAGCACGAAGAACGCCACGATGAACCACGGCACGGTCTGCAAGAATTTCGTCCGCCACGAACCGTCCGGCGTTCGATCGCCGCGGAGGCTTCGTCCAAATACCGCGATGCATGCGACCAGCGGGCCGAGCATCATCACCCTGATCAATTTGACCAGCGTGCCGATTTGCGTGCTGACAACGCCCGCCGGCACTGTCGCAGCGAGCACCTGCGGAACGGCATAGACCGTCATCCCCGCCAGAATGCCGTATTGCGTTTCCGTCAACTGCAGCAGCGGAATCAGCAGCGGCAAACCCAGCACAACGATGACGCCCAGCACCGCGGTGAACGAAATCGACGAGGCGACATCGTCCCTGCTGGCGCCGATCACCGGGGCGACCGCGGCGATGGCCGAATTGCCGCAGATCGAGTTGCCGCAGGCGACCAGGATCGAAAGACGAACCGGCAGACCGAGCGTCCGACCGATGCCATAGGTGACCGCGAGCGAGAGAATGACCAGCACTGCGACCGAAGTCACCAGGGCAAGGCCGGAGGCGCCGATCGCGGCAAAGGTCAGGGACGCCCCGAGCAGCGCGACCGCAACCTCCAGCATTTGCTTGGCGCTGAAGGCGATCCCGGCATGCCATCGGGGACCCGGCTCCCAAACCGAGCGAATGGCGGTGCCGAGCAGAATGGCGATCACGATGGCTTCGATGTAGGGGTGCCCGAGGAGGCGCTGTTCGACGGCCTGAATTGCCACCGAGGCAACCGTGACCAGGGCGCAGAGCGTTATCCCCCAGAGCAGGGGGACGGCCTTTCGGATCGTTCCGGCGGGGGGCCTGACTTCGTCCGGGGAATCGAACCGATTTGGCACGCGACATCCTTCGAGGAGAAGGAATTATGCGTCAAGCCGGCCTGAATAGACAATATCAATTGCGAAAGGCGCGGATGAAAAAACTTTGCCTCTCAACGGGGCGATCGCGTTCGTTGAGCTTGATCGCACCGTTAGCGCGTGAACGTGTGCTTCACATCGGCCGAGGCGCCGACTTCGAAAGCAGGCGCCGCCGGATAGGAGATGATCCGGACCGACACGATAACGACGACAAGCAGCCAGAACGCGTATTGGCCGACGCGGCCCAGCATCGCAGATGCAGCCGTTGCCGTCTCGGGCTGACCACCCGCGGCATCCGGCAGCACCTGACCATAAGCGTCGAACTTCTCGGTCAACATCGCGGTTCCGGCATCATTCCCATGACAATTTATGTTTATGTCGCAAGACCTGCCGTCAAAACAATGGTCGGAACTTTCAATGTTCGGCCGGGAACGGAAGCTTTGTCTTGTTTATGGCCGCCGGAAGATGGTTTTGATATCCCGGTCCGGGATTCCGGTTCCGGTCCGTCGATTGCTCAACAATGCGAGGCGGTATCGCCGTTGCAAAAAACGACGGCCAAAGACCAGAAGCGAGCTCTCCTGCCACCTGATCACGACAAGGCAGCAATCAGATCGTCGGCGCGGGTCACCATCGCCACGTTCTGGATCGCGTAGTTCACCGCGGCGATGTGCCACTCCGCGTTCATCGTCGAACAGCAATCCTCCGGCACGATCATGTAGAATCCCTTGTCGGCGCCGGTGCGGGCGGTATGTTCGATCGACATGTTGGTCCAGGCGCCGGTGACGATGACGAAGTCGCGCCCTGCCGCCTTCAGCATCGCCTCCAGCCGCGTGCCTTCCCAGGCACTCATCCGCATCTTCTCCACCACCTGGTCGCCGGCGTGCGGCTCCAGCCCCGGCACCGGCGCGGCGCCCCAGGTGCCGCGCACCATGGCCTTGGCATCGATCAACCCCTCGAACAGCGGCGCGTTCGCCGTCACGCCGGGCGCGCCCGGCTCGACCACGAACCATACGTGAATCACCATGACACCGCGGGCACGCGCGGCTTCCGCCAGCCGCTTCGCATTGGCGATGGCGTTCTGCTCGCGGCAATGCGCCGGCGAGCCGGACGAGGCGAAGGCGCCGCCGTCCATCACTACATCGTTCTGCATGTCCTGGATGATGATCGCGCAGCGCGTGGGATCGACCGAGTAGCCCGGCTCGGCGAGCTTTGCGCCAGACCGGCTGACCGTCGCTACCGCTGCCGGCGCCGGCTGCACCGCTGCCGGTGCGTGTTGGCCGGTTCGCATATAGGGCTCGGCGCGCGGCCCGACCTTCACCGGCACGGCATAGACCGAATGAGTCGCCGTAATATAAAGCGTGCGCCAATCCGGCCCGCCCCAAGTCAGGTTGCTCACCAGTTCGGGAAGCCGCAGCTTGCCGATCAAGCGGCCGTCCGGCGCATAGACCCAGATTCCACCCGGCGCAGAAAGCCAGACATTGCCGAGCGCGTCGCATTTCATGCCGTCCGGCACGCCGGGCTCGGTGGCTGAAACGATGTTGGATGCGAACACCCGGCCGTTGCCGAGGCCGCCAAGCGCATCGACGTCGAACACGCGGATCAGGTGCTTGACGGTGTCGTTGACGTAGAGCCGCGTCTCGTCTGGCGAAAAGCACAGCCCGTTCGGCTGATCGAACAGATAGCGGTCGACCAGCAATTGCGGCGCACCGCCGCCGGGCGGCACGCGATAGACGCCCTGGAAGCCGAGCTGGCGCGGCCGCTCGACGCCGAAGACCGGCATTCGGCCGTACCACGGGTCGGAGAAATAAATCGCGCCGTCGGATTTGACGCAGACGTCGTTCGGCGAATTCAGCTCCTGCCCGTCGAAATGCGACGCCACGATCTCACGCCGACCGTCGGGGCGCTCGCGGACCAGCGTTGAGGTCGCGTGCTCGCAGACGATCAGGTTCAGCTCGGCATCGTAGGTCATGCCGTTGCACTTGTTGGCGGGTCGCATCGCCTCGCGAATGCCCTGCCCGTCGAAACGGCGGCGCACATCGCCCGGCATGTCCGAGAACAGGAGATCCTGCGCCTTGGGGTGCCAGATCGGGCCTTCCGTGAACTGGAATCCGGTGCCGACCTGCCGGACCGGCGCCCACAGATCGATCAGTTCGGCGAAAGATGGCCGCAACGCAATATGCGTGGTCATCGCTAATCTCCGCTAGCGCCGTTCACGCCGCAAACCAGTTGCGAGACGGCAACGATTGCACGATCGGTCCCGGCACCGCCATGTCGAGCCGCGCCACCACCTGGCCGTGCTCGATCTTGGCGGGCTTGTCGTGCACCGGCAGCAGGAAGCGCGAACCCGAGAGCAGCCGCTTGATCGCCGCCTTCTCCTCGCGTTTGGTGTTGCCGTGGTTGCCGGTGGTGCGGGGCTCGTTGTGATGCAACTCGTGGAAGGGATTCACGATCTGGTCGTTAAAATCATAGATCACGTCGCCGCATATGGTGGCGCGGCCCTCGGCGGTCTCGACATGGACGTTCATCGATCCTTCGGTGTGGGCGCCCGCTGCATCAATGGTGACGCCGGGGCAGACCTCGATCGGGCCGGACAGTTCGAGATCCTCCAGCCGCAACGCGTGGCGGGTATGCAGCCGGTCGATCAGATGCTTGATGTCGGGCGCCGGATATTGCGGATGCATCAGGCCCGAAACCGAATATTCCAGTTCGCGCCGGTTCAGCAGAACCGTCGTGTTCATCGAGAACAGCTCATCCTTGCCGGCATGGTCGATGTGGAGATGGGTGTGCATGACGTAACGCACATCGCCCATTCGCACGCCATGCTTCGCAAGCTGGTTCTCGATCATATTTTCATGGTGCTGCAGCCCGCGCATTCCGAGGCTCTCCATGATCTGGTTGTGACGATAACCGGTATCGACCACCATCGGCCAGGGACCGCCGAGGATCAGGAAGCCGTAAGTGTAGACCCGCCTGGTGCGCCCGCAATCGCGTCCCAGCACGAGGAAGCTGGATTCCAGTTCGATGTCGCCGTAGTCCAGGATCTTGATCTCAAGCGCCATGTGGTTATTCCTCTCGTTGGATCGTGTTGATCAGGTCAGCCGGTAGATGCCGGCCGCGGTATCGTGAAAAATCGCCTGCCGGTCCGCGGCCGACAGCGTCTGCGTCGCCGTGCGATAGGCTTCGACCAGCGCGTCGTAGCGGGTCCAGAGTTTCTCGATCGGGAAGTTCGAGCCGAACATGCAGCGGCCGGCGCCGAACTGCCGGATGGTTTCGCCGACCACGAAACCGATATGAGCCGCATCGTTGCGATGCAGGAAGGTGCCGAGGCCGGACAACTTCACCACCACGTTAGGCCGCTCCGCCAGCAGCGCCATGCCGGCGCGCCAGGCCTCGAGTCCGGCCGGCGACACATCCTCCAGCATGCCGGCGTGCTGCAGCACGAAGCTGACACCGGGACAGGCATCGGCAAGCTCGGCCGCGCCCGCCATCTGTGGCGCGAATACCTGCAGGTCGAAAGCCCAGTCATACTCGCTCAGTCGCGCGATGTTACGCCGGAGCGTCGGATCGCGCGCCAGATCCGGAGCTGATGCGAAGCGGTATTGCGGATTGTCGTGCCAGTGCAGCTGCATCCTGACGCCGCGCACCAGCGGGAACGCCGCCAACTGCTCGAGCTGCGGCCGCACGTCGGCCGCGGTGAAATCCGCGTAGGCGACAATGGCATGCGGCCAACCGGTTTCCCGCGCGGCATCGCTGACATAGCGGACCTCGTCGAGGAAACGCTCTTTCGCCCAGTTCGCCTGTACGTAAACCGAACGCGTGACGCCGGCCGAAGAGACATCCGCCAGATATTCCGCGATGGTGTAGTCACGGCGGATCGGCTCGTAGGGTCCGAAGATCCGCGGCTGCATCGGCCCAAGCAGCCAGGGCAGGTCCTGCTGGCGCCAGATGTGATGATGCGCATCGACGCAGCCGGGCGCAGGCTGAATCATCGGGCGACCCTCCGTCGTGACAGGTCGAGAACGTGCCGACACAGCCGCTCCGTCGTCGCGCCATTGGTGACGCTGTCGAGCATCGGCAGCACCGCGCGCAACGCCGCGGTTTCCGGGCGATAGTCGGCCGACGCGGCGAGCGGCGTCAGCCAGTCGATCCGCCAGGCGCGCGCGGCGAGATGCCCAACGGCGCGAACCATCTGCGCCGGGTCACCGCGTTCGAGTCCGTCGGACAGCACGAGCACCAGCGCGCCGCGGGCATAGCCGGCGAAGCGCGGCACCGCGAGGAAGGCGGCCAGCGCATCGCCGATCCGCGTGCCGCCGTCCCAGTCGGCCACGAGGTCCGCAGCGACGGCTAACGCCTGCTCGCGGTTCTTCAGCCGCAGGGCGCGGGTCAGCCGCGTCAGCCGCGTGCCGAACGTGAACACCTCGACGCGCGGCGCCGCGTGGACCAGCGCGTGAGCAAAGCGCAGATGCGCGTCGGAGCGCGCCTTCATCGAGCCCGACACGTCGATCAGCAGCAGGATCCCGCGCGGCCGCAACTGGCGTTCGCGGCGGCGCAACAGGATGAGTTCGCCATCGGTGCGGATGGAGTCCCGCAGCGAGCGCTGCAAGTCGAAGCCAGCGCCGCGCTTCGCAGAGCGCATCCGGTAGCCGCGGCGGCGGGGCAGCCGGGCCGGCAGGTGCCGGCTGAATCGCGCCAGTTGCTGGCTGTCGTCATCCGGTCGCAGCGCGCGCCGTGACAGCGCCTCGCGCGCGGTTGCCGCCTGCCCGGTTTCGTTGATGTCATCCGACAGCGGCGCGTCGTATCCGGCGCCTTCGTCCTGAACCTGCAGTTCCTCGTCGATCTCCGTGACCTGATCGGACAGCGCACCGGCAAGGCCGAGAAAATGCATATCAAACAGCATGTCGAAATCGGGTTGCCGCTCGAACGGTGGCGCCAGGGTGGCGACGCCGGCGCGGCGAATGTCCTCGATGTCGCGCGGGCCGAGCAGCTCGATTGCCCGCAGAAACGACAGGCTCTGTTCCGGCGCGACCGAAAAGCCATTACCGCGCAGCAGCGCGATGAAATCCAGCAGCGGCCTGGCCGCGTGTGGCAAAGCGAGCGCCGTCATGCCGCGACCTCCGCGATGATGGCGTCGAGCCGCGGGGCGATGAAGGCGAGATCCTCCTCATCCTTCAGCGCCACGCCAATCGCGCGGCGGAACGCGTCCGGCCACGGCGCGCCGGTTTTCGCCAGCAGCGTCGCGGCTTCCGCCCAATCGATCGCCTCGGCGACACCGGGAGGCTTCGTCAACGGCTCCTGCCGCAGCCGCCCGACCGCCGTCACGATCGCGCGCGCGGTGGACTCGGCAACGGAGGACGCGCGCATCATGATGATCCGCGCCTCGCGCCCCGGATCCGGATAGGCGATGTAGTGATAGACGCAGCGCCGTCGCAGCGCCTCGTGCAGATCGCGGGTGCGGTTCGAGGTCAGGATCACTACCGGGCGTTCATGCGCCCGCAGGGTGCCGCGCTCCGGGATCGAGATCGAGAAGTCCGACAGGAATTCGAGCAGGAACGCCTCGAATTCCGGATCGGAGCGGTCGATTTCGTCGATCAGCAGCACCGTCGACTCCGGCCGGCGCAACGCCGCCAGCATCGGCCGCTCGATCAGGAAATCGTCGCGATAGATGTCGATCGGCTGATCGCCGGCCTGCCGGATCGCCAGCATCTGGCGCGGATAGTTCCACTCGTACAGCGCGGCGGCGGCGTCGATGCCCTCGTAACATTGCAGCCGGATTAGCTGGCGTCCCAAGATCCCGGCGATCGCCTTGGCGGCCTCGGTCTTGCCGACACCCGGCGCGCCTTCCAGCAGTAGCGGCTTGCCCAGCGCGAGCGCGAGATAGCCGGCGGTGGCGAAACCGTCATCGGCGAGGTAATAGGCCGCGCGCAGCGCCTCGGCCAGTTTCTCCGGCCGATCGATCCCCCCGACACTTCCGCGCACCGCCATTCGATGTTCCCTATGCGCGCCGGACTTGCGGCCGCGCGCCGCCCTGCGCCTTCAGCGCGCGCAGGATCTTTTCCGGAGTGATCGGCAGCGTGTCGATCCGCACACCGATTGCGTTGAAGATCGCATTGGCCACCGCCGGCAGCACCGGATTGGCGCACATCTCGCCGGGGCCCTTGCCGCCGAACGGACCGTCCGGCGCCGGTCGCTCCAGCACCGTGATGTCGTGCGGCGCGATGTCGCCGGGGCCGGGCATCAGGTATTCGTTGTAGTCCCGGCCGCCATGTTCGGGATTGGGATAATACGGCTCAGGCGTCTCGTAGAGCGCGTGGCTCATGCCCATCCAGGCGCCGCCCACCAGTTGCTGCTCGACCATTTTCGGATTGAGCGCGCGGCCGAGTTCATAGGCGCTGGTCATCTTGTTGACCTTGACGTCGCCGGTTTCGTCGCAGACCTCCAGATCGACGACGAGGCAGGCATGGGCATAGGCGGTGACCGGCGACATCTCGCCGGTCTCCGGACTGACATTGGACAGCGGGATCAGAAAGATGCCGCGGCCTGCGATCGTCTTGCCCTGCTTGAACTGCGCCGCCTGCGACGCGGCTTTCACGGTGATCGATTTCGACGCCGCGCCGCGGACATGGATGTTGCCTTTGCCGTCGGTGACGAGGTCGTCGGCATTGACCTCGAGTTCCTCAGCCGCCGCCTCGAGCAGAACGCCCCGCGCTTCCTTCGCGGCGACGATCACCGCGTTGCCGACACGGTGCGTACCGCGCGAGGCGAACGAGCCCATGTCGTGCGGACCGGTGTCGCTATCGGCGGTGTCGACGTAGACATCCTCGATCGGCACGCCCAGTGTCTCCGCCGCGATCTGCCGGCTGACCTGCTTCATGCCCTGTCCGAGATCGATCGCCGACAGCGCCACCGTGAATTTGCCGTCTGGATTGGCATGCACCAGCGCCTGGCTGGGATCGCCGCCGAGATTCATGCCGATCGGGTAGTTGATGGAGGCCATTCCGCGCCCCTGGTGCCGTGCCATCTCAGCGCCTCCGTGTGAACACTGATGAGAAACGCGCCGCGCCGTGCTGAGGCGTCGCCGGTGGATTTGGAACCGGTGGTATCGGAGCAGGTGGCGGCGCAACGGCTGCCGGCTGCGATGGATGATTCGGCAGCGGTGCGCCCGGCTGATGCGCCGGAGGCAGCTGATAGATCGGCACCGCCGGTGGAGACTGATAGGCCGGCAGCGGTGCAGCCGCGCCCGGCGCCAGCTGCGGCGGCGCCTGCCGCGTCTCCGGTCGGCCGATCCGGCCGCTCTCATCGGTCACCGTGGGCGGAATCGCCGCGCGTGGACCGCCGCCGCCGCTCAGCGACGAGGCGCGACGCGCCGTCTCGCTCAGCGGCCAGTTCACCTTCTGCGCCGCGACCTGCACGCATTCGATCAGCGCGGTATTGTGGGCGACGCGGCGATGCGCCTTCATGTCTCCGTCGCGATAGGCATTAAGAATGCGAAACTCCATCGGGTCGATGCCGACCAGATGCGCCAGCTTGTCCATCTGCACTTCGATCGAGAAGTCCACCCCGGTGACGCCGAAGCCCCGCATCGCAGTAGCGGGCACGCGGTTGGTGAAGACGCAATAGGCGTCGCCGCGCACATTCGGGATCGTGTAGGGACCCGGCATGTGGGCGACACATTTGACCACGCCATAGCTGGTCAGCCGCGTATAGGCGCCGGCATCGAAATAGGAGGTGATCTGTCGCGCCACGATACGGCCGTCACGCATTACGCCGTCCTTGATGACATGCCGCTCGGCACCGCGCGGCGAGCCGAACTGCATCTCCTCCTCGCGCCCCAGCACGTAGCGGACCGGCCGGCCGGTGAGGATCGCGCCGAGCACCGCCAGCGGCTCGGTCAGCGAATCGACCTTGCCGCCAAAGCCGCCGCCGACGGTGCCACCGATGAAATGCAGCCGGTTGGATTCCAGCGCGAGAATCTTGGCGGTGGTGCCGAGCGAGAAGAACAGGCCCTGGGCGCAGGAATGCACGACGTAGCGGTTGTTGGTCTCGGGCGCGGCGATGGTGCCGTTGGTTTCGGTCGAGGCGTGCTCGATCGGCGACATCTGGTAGCGCTCCTCGAGCACGTGATCGGCAGTGCGAAACGCCGCCTCGACATCGCCGAATCGCAGCTTCTGATGGTCGTATTTTTCGTGATACTCGAAATAGTTTCCCGGATAGGTCTCGTTGACGACGACCGCGCCCGGCTTCAGCGCCTCCTGCACATCGAACACCGTGGGCAGCGGATCATAGCTGACGCGAACCAGTTTTGCGGCGGCCATGGCCTCCGCGTCGCTGTCGGCGATGATGGCGACGATCGGCTCGCCCTTGTAGCGGACCTTGTCGACGGCGAGCGTCGGCTCGTCGTCCTTGCCGAATCCGATCAGGCTGAGCAGCGTGTTCTTGTTGAGCGGTACGTCCTGTCCCCGGATCACGCGCTTCACGCCAGCTGCGCGTTCGGCGGCGGAAACGTCGATGCTCCGGATTCGTGCGTGATGATGCGGCGAGCGCACCACCTTCAGATGCAGCAGGCCGCCAAAGCCGTGATCGTCGAAGAAGCGGGTGCGGCCGGTGACATGCCCCAACATGTCCTGGCGCTGCTCACCCTTGCCGATCACGTTGAGATTGTCGTCGCGCTCGTCGGCGAACAGATCCTTGCGAAACTCCAGCATCGGGATTCCCTCAGGCGCGGCGGGCGCCGCGCTGCTGCGCGGCGGCCAGAATGGCGTTGATGATCGGCTCATAGCCGGTGCAGCGGCAGATATTGCCGGCGATCGCTTCGACGACCTCGACACGAGTCGGGTCTGGATTGCGGTCGAGCAGCGCCTTCGCCGCCATCAGCATGCCCGGCGTGCAGAAGCCGCATTGTGCGGCAAAATGTTCCATGAAGGCGACCTGCAGCGGATGCAGGGTCGGCCCGTCGGCGAGCCCGCTCGCGGTTTCGATCGATCGCCCCTCGCAAGTCACGCTGAGCGTGAGGCACCCAAGCCGCGGTTCGCCATCCACCAGCACGGTGCAGACGCCGCAAGTGCCCTGGCCGCAGCCGAACTTCGGGGCGAAATCGCCGAGCCCGCGACGGATCGTGCCGAGCAGGGTTTCCGCAGGCTCGACGAACACCGCACGATCGGAGCCGTTGAGGCGAAACTGGACAGGCATCCGGGCCATTCTGCGTTCCTTCAGGATGTTTCGCCGGCAAGCAGCCGGCCGAGATGCACGGGCAATACTTCGCGGCGATACCATTCCGAGGCGATGGCATCGGTCCCAGGCATCGTGCCCTCGAGCGCCGCGGTCTTCGCGGCAGCAATGGTGGTTGCGTCCAGGCTGCGGCCCTCCAGCACGCGCTCGACCGCCTTGGCGCGCAACGGCGTCGGCCCCATCGCGCCATAGGCGATCCGCGCGCCGCTGATCCGTCCCGCGTTCTGCGGCAGATGCGCCGCGATCGATAGCACCGAGATGCCCTTGGGCCGCACCCGCGCGACCTTGAGGAAGCGAAATGCATCGGCGCCACCGGGACGATTGAAGCCGACCGAGGCCACCAGTCCGACCCCACCCCGCGCCCGGTTCGCCAGCATCTCCTCCAGCGGCATCATCCGCGCTCCCCCGATTCCGGCATGCAGCGTGACGACGGCGTCGAGCGCCAGCAACGCGGTGGTAAAATCGCCATAGGGGGTCGCCGCGAACAAATTGCCGCCGATGGTCGCCGTGGTCCGCACCGCAGGACCGCCGATGCCGCGCGCCGGCGCGTGCAGATAGGACAAATCGCGGTTGGCCAGCACCATCGCCATGGTGACCCCGGCACCGAGCTCGATCCGCGCGCCGCCGGTGTTGATCGCCAGCAGCACCGGATCGACCGCGCGCAGCAAGGTGCCCTCCGTCATCACGCCCTCGTTGAGGTCACGCACCAGCAGCGTGCCGCCGCCAAGCAGCTGCGCGCCGCGGTCGCTAGCCAGGATTTCTGCGGCTTCCTGCAACCCTTGCACAATGCGGACATTGACGGGCATGGCGTTTCCTAACTTGCGAGTTCGGGCAACTGGCGGACCGCCGCAATGCCATTTGAATAGACGTCGTTGCCAACGAGTTCGGCGAGCTCGGTCTCACGACCCGCCGGCGTGGTGAACCGCCCCTCCCAATGCCAGAAGCTGCGATTGCCATCGGTGACGGGCAACAGCCGGACATGGGCGACATAGTTGAACAGCGGAATTGGCGTCTCCAGCAGGCAATAACTGAACGTCATTTCCAGGTCCGACAGTGCCAGCAACTGCTCGCGCAATTCGGCGCCGTCCTGCATCGTGAAGCGGCGGACGCAGCCGATCTTGTCGGAAGGATAGCCGCGCTCGATCGTGCTTTTGGCGACGATCGGATGCCAGGCTTCATGACCGTTGAAGTCGCGCAGCACCGCCCACAGCCGCTCGACCGGCGCGTCGATGATGGTGCTGCGAACCACCCGTGGCATCGCTCAGGCTCCAAAGGCGCGGTTGAGCGCGTCAAAACCGGTCTGGAACACATTGCCACCGACCCCGCTGACCAGTTCCGCTTCCAGCTCCGGCGCGCAGTCGAAATCGGCGCTCCATTCGATGAAGGTGCGGTCCTGGTCGGTCACCGGGGTCAGCCGCAGCGAGGCGACGTAATTGGTCAGCGGCATCGGCGAATCCAGGATCGAATAGGTGCAGAGCATGTCGAAGTCCGACAGGCCGAGCAGCTTTTCGCGTAGCCGGTCGCCATTGCGCAGCGCGAATGCCCTGACACAGCCGACCTTGTCGGCCGGCTCGCCATTCTCGATCCGGCTTTCCGCGATGCCGGGATGCCAGTTCGGCAGACCGTTGAAATCACGTACGCGCGCCCAGACCTTGGACGCCGGTGCATTGATGACGCTGGATACATAGACGCGGGCCATCCGACTACTCCTTGCCCTTGCCTTTGCCGCCCCGGCCGGACGGCTTGGGCTCGTCGGGTCCCGCACCCGCGGGAACAGGCCCATCGTCCTTCGGCCTCGGCGGCTGCGCTTCCTTGCCGACGCGCTGCAGGTCACTGGCCTCGCGCATCAACCCGCCCATCTTGGCGAGGCTGCCGCCCTCGATCCCGATTTCTTTCAGCACCTGATCAATCAGCGGCGCCTGCACCCGGTAGCGCAGCGCCGATTCGATTACCTCGTCGGTCGGCGTGCGCGAGTTGCCGCTGCCGCCGCCACCGGCCATGCCCCCGAGCCCGTCGACATGCAGGATCCGGATGCCCTCGATCTTCTCCATCGGCTTGACGCTTTCGCGGACGATGCCCTCGATCCGGTCCAGCAGCCGGCGCCGGAACAAGCCGTAGCGCGCCTCGTCGGTGAGCGCATTCTCGGCTTCGTAGAGCAGCTTCTGCGCTTCCGCGTCGACCGCGGCGCGGATCGCATGAGCCTCGGCCTCGATGCGCTTCTCGTCGGCGTTCTTCCTCGCCAGCATGATTTCGACCGTGGTACGCCGCTTGGCGTTCTCGCTTTCGCGCACCGTCTTGACGATTTCCTCGGCCTCCACCGCCTTGGCTTTCGCCATCTCCGCCTTCACCTGGGCTGCGGACTCCAGCAGCGACTTCTCGAAAATCGCGATCGCCTTGTCCATGACAGCGCTCTCGACCTCCCGCTCGCGATCGACCTCAAGCTTGCGCAGATCGCGGTCGCGGCCGACACGGGCTTCGTCGAGGCCGCGCTCGGAAGCGATCCGCGCACGTTCGATCTCCTCGCGCGCGGCGATTTCGGATTCCTGCAGCGCCTGGTTGCGCGCGATATCGAGCTGTTCGAGCGCCTTGCGGCGCTCCAGCCGCGCTACCTCCAACTCACGCTCGCGCGTGATATCGACCTTTTCGACCTCCTGGCGCGCATTGATCTCGGCCGCGCGCACGGCGCGGTCGGAATCGACCCGCTCGATCCTCCGCGCGGAGGTCGCGATGACACGTTCCTCCTCGGCGATCTCGACGGTCTTCTTCTGATCGATCTGCAGCACCTCACGGCTCTTCGACGCCGCGATCCGTCCCTTGTCGATCGCAAGCTCGGCCTCGATGCGGCTGACCTCGACTGCATCGCGCTTCTTGATCTCGGCGGTCTCGATCGCCCTGGAGCGGTCAATGTCGAGGCTGCGGATTCCCAGATCGGAAGCGATCCGGGCAGTCTCGGTCGCCTCGCGGGCGGCGATCTCGGCCCCTTCCAGCGCCTGCGTCCGTGCGATCTCCTGCGACCTGGTTTCCTGTTCGGCGAGGATGCGATGCGCCGCGATTTCCTTTTCGTTGGAAATTCGCGCCGCCTCCACCGCATGCAGCGCGGCGATTTCAGCTTCGTCGATAGCCTGGTTGCGGGTGATGGTCAGTGCGCGGACCCGCTCCTCCTGGAGGATGCGTGCGGACTCCACCAGCTCCTTCGACGCGATGGTCTCCTGCTGGACGGTGCGGTCGCGGACGATCTCGCGCGCCAGCCGCTTTTCCTCTGCGGCGAGGCGATTGGCGATGATGGCGCTGTTGCGGGCGATTTCCGCGGTTTCGGTGGCGAGCCGCGCGGCGATGTCAGCCTCCTCGATCGAACGCCGCTTCGCGATGTCGAGGCCCGAGATCCGCTGCTCGTTGGCGATCCGGTCGGTGCTGACGGACGCTTCCTGGGCGATCCGGGCGCGCTCGGTGGATTCGCGCGCGGCGATTTCGGCGGCCTGCAGCGCGCGCACCTGTTCGATCTCGCGCTCGCGGATCTCGCGATCTGCGGTAATCCGGAACTCCTTGATCAACTGGTCGTTGGCGATTCGCGCCTTCTCCACCGTCTCGCGCGCGGCGATCTCGGCCTGGTCGACGATCTGGCTGCGTTCGATCTCGCGCTGGCGAACGTCGCGCTCGGAGGAAATCCTCGCCTCGCTGATGGCACGCTCATTGCCGATCCGCGATTTCTCGATTTCCTCACGCGCACTGATCTGGGCCTGCTCGGCCTCGGTGTCGCGCATCGCGCGCTCGCGGGCAATTTCGGCGCGCTGCACGGCGCGGCGCACCTCGACGTCGCGCTGCTGCTCCAGTCGCGCCACCTCGCTCTCGCGCTCGATTTCGAGCGACTGCTTCTCGGCCTCGAGATTGCGCGAGCGGATCCGGATCATCGAATCCTGCTCGATGTCGTTGCGCGTCTTGCGCCGACCCTCGATCTGCTCGATCAGATGGGTCAGGCCTTCGGCGTCGAAGCGGTTCGAGGCGTTGAAATATTGCAGGTCGGTCTGGTCGAGATTGGTCAGCGCCACCGATTCCAGTTCGAGTCCGTTCTTGGCGAGCGCTTCGGCCGCGGCTTCCTTGACCTTGGCGAGATAGACCCCGCGCTGCTCGTGCATGTCCTCCATCGTCATCTCGGAGGCGACCGAGCGGATCGCCGAGACGAACTTGCCCGACAACAGCGCGTGCAGCGTCTCCGGCTGCATGGTACGGCGGCCGAGCGTCGAGGCCGCCAGCGACACTGCTTCTGGGGTGGCGCGAACGCGGACGTAGAAGTCGGCGTCGATGTCGACCCGCATCCGGTCGCGGGTGATGATGGCGTTTTCCTGGCCGCGATGCACCCGCATCTGCAGCACGTTCATGTTGACAGGCGTGATGTCATGGATGAACGGCAGCACAAAGGCGCCGGAATCGATTACCACTTTTTCACCGGCGAGACCGGTGCGGACGAACGCTGCCTCCTTCGACGAGCGCCGGTATAGCCAGTTCACCACATAGACGACGATCGCGATCACAATGACCGCGACGATCAGCCAGAGAATGAGCGCTCCGATCAGCTGGCCTGACATATCTGTTCTCCCTCCACGAAGTGCTGTCGCATGTTCCGTTCAGCTGCGGCTGATGGCCTTGAATTTCCGGGTCTGTTCGCGGATCGCGACTTCGACCGGCAACCGCTCCATCGAGGAGGCGCCGTAGAAGCCGTGGCAATGCCGCGAGGTCTTGAGGACGAATTCGGCGTCCGCGGGTTCTGCCACCGGGCCACCATGTACGAGAATGATCGCGTCGGGATTCACCGCGAGCGCCGCCGCAGCCCAGTCGTCAAGCATGGCCGGAACGTCGTCGAGCTTCAGCGCAGTCCGTGCCCCGATCGCGCCGCCAGCGGTCAAGCCGAAATGACAGACGATGATGTCGGCCCCGGCACCCGCCATCGCCGCGGCGTCGTCGGCCGAAAACACATAGGGCGTCGTCAACAGGCCCTTGGCGCCGGCCAGCGCGATCATCTCGACTTCGAGCGCGTAGGACATGCCGGTTTCCTCCAGCCCGATGCGGAAGCTGCCGTCGATCAGCCCGACCGTCGGAAAATTCTGCACGCCGGAAAAGCCCGCGGCTTTCACCTCGTCGAGAAAGCGATCCATGCTGCGAAACGGATCGGTGGCGCAGACGCCGGCCAGCACCGGAGTCTTCTTCACAACCGGCAGCACCTCGGCGGCCATCTCCATCACGATCGCATTGGCGTCGCCGTACGGCATCAGGCCGGACAGCGAACCGCGCCCCGCCATCCGGAAGCGGCCGGAATTGTAGATTACGATCAGGTCGATGCCGCCCGCCTCTTCGCATTTGGCGGACAGGCCGGTGCCGGCGCCGCCGCCGACGATCGCTTCACCACGCGCGATCATCGCGTGAAACCTGCCAAGAAGAACCTGTCGATCGATCGCTGCCATGCTGTGATCCCTTACCGGCCCGCCGCGCGCGAACGCGGCCGGGCGCCTTGCAGCGCACGAAAGTGCTGCGTCAGCGCGGCCGCAAATGCCGGACTGTTGATATGATGCGGAACGCGGACAAGCTGGCGCAGCGCCGTCTGCCGCACGCTCGCCTCCAGCGCACCGAACAGCGCGTCGCGCGCGGTTGTGTCGAAGAACGGCTTGCCCACCTCGTCGAGTGCCGAGACCCCGCCCTCCGGCAGCAGGAAGCGCACCGGGCCTTCCATCAGATTGAGCCGATCGCCGATCCAGCGGCCCATCGCGGCATTCTCCGCAGGATCAGTCCGCATCAGGGTCACCTGCGGATTGTGCTGATGCAGCAGCCGGCCGCGGTAACGCTCGGGAACGGTGTCGGGCGCACCGAAATTGACCATGTCGAGCGCGCCGACCGAGCCGACATAGGGAATCCGGGTACGGATGATGGCACCGAGCCGGTCTTCGGTCGCCGGAAACGCGCCGCCGAACAGCAGGTCGGCGATTTCGGTAGTCGAGACGTCGATCACTGCCGGCACCAGACCGCCGTCGACCAGTTTCTCCATCGACTGGCCGCCGATGCCGGTGGCGTGGAACACCAGGCATTCGTATTCGTCGCCGATCAGCTTCGTGACCTGCTGCACGCAGGGTGTAGTGACCCCGAACATCGTGAGGCCAACCAGCGGCCGGTCCTCGCCGGCGCGGCGGCGCGGCGCCGGCGCCTTGCTCGCCTCCAGCCGCGCCTTCGCCATCCCGGCCATTGCCTGTGCGCCGTTCGCCAGCACCTGTCGCGAGATCGCGTTCAGGCCCTGAATGTCGGTGACGGAATACATCATCATGATATCGGAGGGGCCTACATAGGCCCGCGTGTTGCCGGAGGCGACGGTGGAGATCATCAGCTTAGGCACGCCCACCGGCAGCGCCCGCATCGCCGGTGTCGCCAACGCAGTGGCGCCGGAGCCGCCGGCGGAAATCAGGCCGAGCAGCCTGACGCCGTCGCTGCCGGATTTTCCCTTCACCCAGGCTTCAAACGCCTCCGCCATCGCCGCCACAGCAGCGCCGCGATCGGCGTTGAATATTCCGGCGGAACCACGCGGGTGATGCAGCGCGATCTCCAGCGGCGGCACGTCCGCGCCCGAGATCCGGCCCGTGGTCGACAGATCGACCAGTTTCACCGGCAGCCCCGCCGCCTTGATGATGTCGGCGATGAAGCGCAGTTCCTCGCCCTTGGTGTCGAGCGTGCCGGCCACGGCGACGAACGGCTCGTTGAGACCGCCTACGCTGCGCCCGACCTTGCGGTCGGATGCAGCGATCGCGGCGGCGACTGGCGCTCGCGTCATGGTACGCGCGGACGCCTCGATCCGCGCCGCCGCAACATCAGCGCTCCAGCGGGTCGGTATCACCGGGTTCGAGAGATAGACCCGGATCGGCGCATCGCTGCGCGGCGGCGGCGCTGCTGTTCCCCGACCGCCGGGTTCGCTCGCGGCCACGGCCGGCGGTTCAGCCTCCTCATGGCCATGGCGGCCGACGCCGAGCAGACGCTGCTGCAGGTCGCGATCGGCGGCCAGCCGCGCCGACTCGATGACGCGGTTGACGCGGCCGTTGACCATGATCGCGACCGTGTCGGAGATCTCGGTCGCCACGCCGATGTTCTGCTCGATCACGAGGATGGCGACGTCGCCCTCCTCGCTCAGCCGCACCAGCATGTCCTCGACCTGCGCGACGATGACAGGCGCGAGGCCTTCGGTCGGCTCGTCCATGATCAAGAGCCGCGGATTGAGCAGCAACGCCCGCGAAATCGCCAGCATCTGCTGCTCACCGCCGGAGAGTTGCGAGCCGGCATTGTTCTTGCGCTCGGCAAGCCGCGGAAAGGAGTCGTAAATCCGCTCCGGAGTCCAACTGCCGCGTGGCCCGCGCTGCGCCAGCCGCAGATGCTCGTCGACACTCAGCGATCGCCACAGCCGCCGGCCCTGGGGTACATAGCCGACGCCGAGCCGGGCGATGTCGGTGGTGGAGCGACCGATCAGTTCCTCGCCAAACGCACTGATCGAACCGCTCGACACCGGCACCAGGCCCATGATCGCCTTGCACAGCGAGGTCTTGCCCATGCCGTTGCGTCCGACCAGGCTGAGCACACCATCCTGCAAGGTGAGATCGACGCCCTGCAGCGCGTGCGAGCGGCCGTAATACAGGTTCAGCCCGCGAACCTGCAGCGCCGGCGGCGTGCCGCGCGGCTGGGAAACGCGGTCAGTGGTGGGCATGACCGCCTCCGAGATAAAGCTCCTGAACTTCCGGATCGGATTCGATCTCGTCGGACCGGCCTTCCTTGAAGATCCGGCCGTTGTGCATCATCGTCACGCTTTCGGCGACACGCAGCGCGACATCCATGTCGTGTTCGATAATGATGAAGCCGATGTGCGCCGGCAGCGAGGTCAGAATCGTCACCAGATCGGCGCGCTCGGTCGGTGACAGCCCGGCCGCAGGCTCGTCGAACAGCACGAAGCGCGGCGCGCCGGACAGCGCCAGCGCAACTTCAAGCTGCCGCTGCTGGCCATAGGCCAGTTCGCCGACCAGGCGGTCCTTGTCGTCGGTCAGGTGCACAGCATCGACCAGTATTTGCGCTGCGTGCACGAGTGCATCGTCGAGGCGGGGCCGGACCAGCGAGAAACGGTTTCGCGAAACACCGCAACAGGCCAGGTAGACATTGTCCATCACGCTCAGCCCGGTGAAGAGCGAGGATATCTGGTAGGTGCGACGCAAGCCCCGGCGGATGCGCTCATGGGGCGGGAACACCGTCACATCCTCGCCAAAAAACCGGACCAGGCCCGCTGTGGGCAGAAAATCCCCGGTGATGCAGTTGAACAGCGTGGTCTTGCCCGCGCCGTTCGAGCCGAGAACGGCCCGCCGTTCACCCGGTTTCACCGAAAGCGTTACGTCCGAGATTGCGGCCAGCGCGCCGAACATCTTGGTGATGCCGCGCAGTTCCAGCGCATTGCCGGAGCTGGCATTGCCAGCCACTGGCAAGTTCATCCGGGACGACACGACGGGCGCGTTCATGCCCCGGCTCCCGTCGTTGCGCCCTTGCGCGCCACCACTCGCGCGCGCCAGCGATCCCACAGGCCCAGCACACCATCCGGCGAGAACAGCACGATCGCCAGGAAGCCGATCCCGATGATCAGCTTGAAGCGATCCGCCGAGAATCCAAAAAAACCGAGAATGTCGGTCGAAAACACTTGCAGCAACACGTAGATGAAAGCGCCGATAAACGGTCCGAGCGGACGGCGAATACCGCCGACTACCGCGACCACGAGCACATCGATCGCCGAGGAAATGCCGATCGTGCCCGGCGCGATCTGCGCATTCTGCCAGACCAGAAGAATGCCGCCCGTAGAGGCGAAAACGCTCGTCAGGGCGTAGGCCGCCACGCGATGCGCGGTCACGTTGAAGCCCAGTGCCGCCATGCGGCGCGGGTTATCGCGCACGCCCTGAAGGGCGAGCCCGAAGGGAGCACGCGCGAGATAGACGACTGCACCGTAGCAAAGAGAGGCGCAGGCAAGAGTGAGATAGTAGAACGGCAGGGGATCGCGCCAGTTCACGCCGAAAACCTGCGGCGGCAACACGAGGTTGAACCCGGAATAGCCATTGAAGACCGAGTAGTTCTGTCGTGTGAAATAGAAGAAGGCCGCCGCGATCGCAAGCGTGATCATGATCGTGTAGATGCCATCCGTGCGCACGGCGAGCGCGCCGGATATCGTGGCGAAAAGAGCCGCGATCAGGAAGGCGGCCGGAAGCACGATCCACCAGGAGAGGCCGAGACTGACATTGGCCGCGCCCGACGGCCCAAGGATTGCGACCATGTAGCCAGCCATTCCGGCAATCGACATTTGCAGCAGGCTCACCATTCCGCCATAGCCGGCGAGGAACATCAGGCTGAGCCCGATCATGCCCAGAATGAAAGTCCAGCCCATGATCTGGAATAGCCAGAAATTGTTGGCCACGATCGGCAGCAACAGCAGGATCAACCCCAGGATCCACCAGGGGGCGGGAATGCGCTCGGACCACATCCGCTGGTCGACGGGGCCGGCGAAGCGAGGGGCTTGATCGGCGACCGACATTGCTATCGCCTCGTTCCCAGAAGGCCTTGCGGCCGAAACGCCAGCACCGCCGCCATGATGAGGAAGGTGAGAACGATCGAATAGGTCGGCGCGTAGACAAAGCCCATCTGCTCGGCCACGCCGATGATCAGCGCGCCCAAAGCCGCGCCGACGATCGACCCCATGCCTCCGACGATCACCACCACGAGGCTAGCCAACAGGAAACGCGTATCCTCGCCCGGCGACAGCGACTGAAACGTGGCACCGATGATCCCCGCAATACCGGCAAGCCCGGCGCCGAAGCCGAACACCGCCAGAAACACCAGGTGGATGCGCACGCCGGAAGCGGCCAGCATCTCACGATCATCCACGCCCGCACGGATCAGCATGCCGAGCGCGGTGCGGTTCAAGACGATCCACATCGCGATGCCGATCACGATCGCCGCGACCAGGATCCAGATGCGCACGGACGGGTAGCGCAGCCAGGTAACGGCGCCGGTCGAGTCGTTGACGTTGCTCACGATGGGCAATTCCATCGGCCCCTGCAGGAATTGCGGGGCGAGGATCGAATACGATTGCCCGCCCCACCACCAGAGCATGAGGTCGGCAAACACGATCGAAAGCCCGATGCTGACCAGCGTCTGGCGAAGCTCTTCCCCTTCCATTTTCGAGAAGATGAAGAACTGCATCAAGAGCCCGATCAGCGCCACGAGGATGAACACAATCGGAAATGCCAGCAGCCACGAACCCGAGGCGGTCGAGACCTCGTAGCCGAGATATCCGCCGATCAGGAACAGTGAGCCATGGGCGAGATTGACGACGCGCATCAGGCCGAAAATCAGCGTGAAGCCGGCTGCCACGAGGAAATAGAGCGCGCCAAGCGTGATGCCGCCCAGAAGTGCATTCAGGAAGATTTGCTTGCGGCCCCAAATCGCCACCAGTTCGGGTGGCCAGGGCGCCAGCACAAGAAACAGGAACGCTGCGGCCAGGAGGACGAAAACCAGGCCCCAGAGCGGATAGCGCTTGATGAAATTGTCCATCTCAGAACGGCCCGGCAGCTTCCCGTGGCGGACCTTCGCCACCGTTAGAATGAAGGCTAGATTGAAGTTCCCGGCCTGTCTTTTCCCGAACGTCTGTTCTCTAGCCCGAACGTCTCTTCTTTGGAGTCCAGCACCTCTTTTCAGTGCGTGAGGCCGGCGACGCTGCGCCGGTAAGCGCTCGGCGGCACGACGCCATTGGCGATGAAGAACCGCGAGAAGCTCGCCGGGGTCGCGAAGCCGAGATCAAGCCCGATTTCAGAAACCGTTTCCGTGCCTCTGGCCAATCGCTCGATCGCACGCTCCATGCGCAGGGCGTTGAGGAAAATCGTGGGGGGCAGACCCATCTGCTCGCGAAACAGCTTGAAGAAATGCGGTCGCGAAAGGCCGGCGTTCCGCGAAATCTGTGCAAGATCAATGGGTTCACCGAGCCTCTCGCTCAGGAGACTGATCGCGCGCCTCAGGCGGAAATCACGCAGTCCCGAGCATTGGGCAGCCGGCCTGTCCGCCGCGCTCGTCCACTGCCAGGTTTGATCGAAGGCCGCCTGGGTCAGGGCACTGAGCCGGTCTTCGAAAGAGCCGTCGCTACCGCCATGGGCGGCGAGAAGCCGTGCGGTTTCCGTGACAAGCCGAGTAATGTGGTCGCTCATTTCGACGGTTGAGCGGCCGAATCGCAGGATTTCGAAGGCCGTGTGGCTCGCATTAACAAACCAGCCCGGGCGGATATAGAGTACGAGCGTCAGCGTCGATTCCTGGCGGTCAATCGGCGCGAAATAATGCGGTTGCCATGGGCTGATTGCCGTTGCGCTCCGGGTCGTGAGCGGCAGGATTTTGCCATCAACAACCACGCTGGCGACCGGTCCGCTGACGTGAAAGATCAGATGACCCTCGCGATGGGCATGCGGCACCATCGGTCGATCCAGCTCATAGAGGCAAGCGCGCCCGAACGCACCATGTGCGACCGCGTGAGCAATACTCATCGGTTTCCTCCCCGCCCATCTTTGTGCGCGGTAATGGAAGAATGTATAAGGAGATCGCGTTGTGACAACAGGCAAATTGCCCCGGCCGCCGCCGGTCCAGGCCGTTTGCCTCGCGCCGGGTGTCCCTCATTCGTGTTCACCAGGCGGCCTCGAGAATGCGGCGGCAGTCGCCTGGGGTCAGCCGTCGGGGATTGGCAAGGGCCCCGGGGTCGTTCGCTGCCATTTCCGCGAAACGGTCGAACCGAGCCGGATTGATCCCGATCTCGCGCAAGGAGGTCGGCAGGCCGATGGCGCGGGCGAAAGCTCCGATTGCAGTGCTGAAATGCGGCTCCCGCGTTGTTCTGGCGAAGCTTTCGGCCATCGTGGCATATCGATCGCCCACCGCTTCAGTGTTGAAGTCGGCCATGGCCGCCATCAACGGCGCATGGAGATCGCCATGCAGGACGCCAGGTCCAAGTTCAGCTTTGATCGGAAGCGCAAGCGCATCGACACCGCCAACCGCTTTTTCCAGCGCGAGTCCGGCCGTCAGTGCCGCAGCCATCAATTCGCGTTGCGCTTCCCGGTGAGAGGGCGAAGCAAGAGCAACGGGCAGCCAGCGCGTGAGCCGCTTTGTGGCCTCCAGCGCAAGCGCGTCTGCCGGCGGGTGGTAGACGGGGCTGGCATAGGCTTCGATGGCATGGACCAGCACCTCCATGGCCGCAGCGGCGAGGCAGCGGGAGGGCGCTCCCTCAAGTACCGTCGGATCGGCGATTACCCGGTCGGGACGAGGACAGGTGATCGGCTGGCCTTGTCCCAGGCGCACCCGCCGAGCTAACCCGAAATCGCAAAGGCCGGCGGGAACCGCGATCAGCGTGAGGCTTTCTCCCCGCCGGATGGCTTGTTCCGCAGCGAGCCGCGCCTGCCCGACGGCCACAGCCCCACCCACGGCGATGAGCGTGTTCGTCCGGATGTCGCTCATGGCGCTCAGTATCCTGAGGGTTGCTTCTTCATGAGGGGTGGCACGATCGGCCCGCGCCAGGCTGATCGCCGTCTGGCTGAGCGACTCCTGCACCCGAGAGCAAACGGCCGCGCTTCCCGGCTCGTTGTCAACGAGTACCAGCGCCCGAGCGAGCGGCCCCACCTCCTCGGGAAGCGCGTCCTCGATCGCAGCTTCTGCGAAATGGGTGCGCGTGAGATAGTCGATGAGAGTCATCGGAGACGCTCCCGGCGCCTTCGCCGTATGGAATCCGCAATGGCGTATTCCCCAAGGAAGCGGCGGCCGGCTGAGAGCGTCGGCCGCCGAAGATGACATCGGGCACAGGCGCTCAGCCGCCAGCGCGCAGCTTGGCGCAGTCGACCGCGGTGCGCGACGGCAACCCGATGGCCCGGAACTGATCCGCCGTCATGCCGAGTGTCTGGTTCACGTTCTCGGTCTTGGCCACCATCTTGCTGGTCATGTTGCCGTCCGGACCATCGACCACTTCGTTGACGAAGACCGTTCCGGTCGCCTGCCGGTTTTCGTTCAGTGTGATCTTGCCGACAGGGCTGTCGAGCTGAAGCTTGTTCAAAGCCTCCTTGAACTTTGCCTGCCCGTTCGATAGATCGCCCTCGGCCGCCTGGAGTCCCTTGATGGCGGCTAGCGTGGCCGTGTAGTAGCCCAGACCGAATAACGAAGGCGACGGGAGGCGCTTGTCTGCAGGGAAGCTGTCCTGATAGAGCTTCACATACGAGGTCCAGGCCGGGTCCGTATTGTCGGCGGCGAAGGGGCCGGAAGTCGGCGTGCCCTTCAGAACGTCTTTCGCGCGACCTTTCGCCGTCAGAACCGTCTGGTCGGCCATGATGGTGCCGCCGATCAGGCGGGTTTTTTCACCGGCCTGCTGATATTGATTGAGGAAGTTGATCGCGTCTGTGCCGCCAAGGCCGAGATAGATCGCATCCACATTGTCCGGCAACTGCGCGATGATTCCGCCGAAATCCGATTGGCCGAGCGGCTGCCAGAAGCGCTGGACGATGTCGCCGCCCGACTTGCAGAAATCCACCGCAAAGCCCATGAAGTTCGTGTAGCCGAACGAGTAATCGGCTGCGATCGTTGCCACGCGCTTCCAGCCTTTCTTCGTCACGACGTAGTTGCCGAGGCCGAAGCCCCATTGCGAGCCGTCGAGGTTGAAGCGGTAGAAGTTCGGCGCGGGATCGACCCAGGTCGTCTCCAGCGCGCCGGAAATGCCGTTGATCACCACCTTGTCCGGGATGGTCTTGGCGAAATCGCGCATGGCAATACCTTCCGAGCCGGAAAGCGGGCCGATGATAAGGTCGACCTTGTCCTGCTCTACAAGTTTGCGAGCCATACGGATCGTTGTGTCGGGTTTGGTATCCGTCGGAGCGACGACGGTTTCAATCTTCTTTCCGGCAATGGTGTTGTTCACCTGCTTGAGTGCCAGTTCGACATTTCGGACGCCATCCTGGCCGCCGGTCGCGAAGGCGCCTTCCAGCGCCACCAGAATGCCGATCTTGATGGTGCCACTTTGGGCGAGAGCTGCGCCGGGCAGCATAAGGGCGGCCATCGCGACGGCGCCAAGCAAAGACTTGCGCATTGTTGTTCCTCCCTGTGACGCGGAAGAAAGAGTCCGGCAACCACGCCGGACCTTCCTCATGTGCGTCTCGTAACGCGCCCCTTGCGGGCGCCTTCAGGAAAGCTGCCGATCAAAGCCCAAGCCGCCAATATCCAAGCGTCTCATTTTCGCGGGGCTTTCATGTGCGGGGGATCGCCTTAACGCCTGACCCAGGCGTGACCGGCGGCCACCAGCATACTTCGATTGCTTGTCTCGCAAGAGGAAGCGATTCATTCTCCGCCCCGATGCCAGCGAGACCAACGATCCGGTCGATTCCCGCAAGGACCTCCCCGTCCTTGACCGTTGTCGCCTCGAATGCCAGAAGCTCCGTGCCAGCGCGGCTCCGCCAGCCGGGCGAGATCATCCGGGCATCCCGGGCGGCATCGTCGGAATCCCCCATGCAAGCAACGAGAGCCCGCGTCAGCAGCCAGGCGCCGCATCCCGACCAGGGCGGCGGCGATGGTCGATGCGTCCTCTGCTTCATCAGGCAGCATGCGCCATCGCATTCTGAGGATCAGGCGATAACGACAGGAACTGGGTGAAAATGTTCGACTTCGACCGTGTGATCGACCGCCGCGGCACACATGCCACCAAGTGGGACAACATGGCGAAGCTGTCGGGCATCGACGCGCCGGACGCGATCCCGATGTGGGTCGCCGACATGGATTTCGCAGCACCTCCCGGCGTCACCGAGGCGCTGACGGCCATGGCCCGGCGCGGTGTCTATGGCTACTACGGCGACACCGGGAGCTGGGCCGCCGCGTTCGCCGAATGGATGCAACGCCGGCACAATCTCGAGGTGGACCCCGCCTGGGTGAGTCCGACGCCGGGCGTCGTCGCGGGTCTAGGCCTCATCCTGCAGGCGGCGAGCGCACCGGGCGACGAAGTGGTGGTGTTCCCGCCCGCTTACCACGCCTTTCGCCGGATCATTGTTGCCAACGAGCGGCGCATTCTCGATGCGCAACTGGTCGAGCGCAACGGCCGCTACGTCATGGACCTCGAAGCGCTGCGCACCAAACTGACGCCCAGAACCAAAGTTGTGTTCTTCTGCAGCCCGCACAATCCCGGCGGCACGGTCTGGACGCCCGAGGAGATCCGCGCACTGGCCCGCTTCTGCATCGAGCACGATCTGTTGCTGGTGTCGGACGAGATCCACTGCGACCTCGTATTCGCCGGCGCCAGGCATACGCCCACCCTGACCGCTGCGCCCGAGATCGCCGACCGTCTGGTCTCCACCTTTGCGGCGACCAAAACCTTCAACCTGGCTGGCGCCCATGTCGGCGCCTGCGTCACCTCCAACGCGGCGCTGAAGCACGCCATCGACGCGCGCATCATGGCGAGCGGGCTAGGCTCCTACAACAGCTTCGGGATGATCGCGACCGAGGCGGCCTGGCGCACCGGCGATGCGTGGCTGGACGCGCTGCTGGCGTATCTGACGGCAAGCCGCGACCTGTTCGACCGGCGCATCGAAGCCGCGGCTCCCGGCGCCCGCTCGATGCGGCTCGGCGCCACCTATCTGGCCTGGGTGGATTTTTCCGGCACCGGCCTGCCGCCCGACGACGTCGCGGACCGCGTCAAGAGCCGGGCGCGGATCTTTGCGAGCCCCGGTCCCCAGTTCGGCCCGGGCGGAGACGCCTGGCTGCGCTTCAACTTTGCCACGCCGCGGCCGATCCTGGAGCAAGCGCTAGGCCGGCTCGAAGAGGCCTTCAGCGATGTGCGGTCCGGCAGCTGACAGATGCTTTTGCACCTAAATCTATCTTGCTGATTTAACTGAAGGATTTGGTGGGCGCACCAGGGCTCGAACCTGGGACCCGATGATTAAGAGTCTCGTGTTTACAACGAGATATCAGAGACTTAGATGTAAACCTCTTAGTTTTGAGACCTAATGAAATCAATGCGTTACACATCAATTGTAAATCGCTTTGACGCCCCGCAAGACTCTACATCCAATTGAGAAGTGTGAACCTGAAGGGATATGCGCAGCATGTCCCTCTGCGCGAATCAATCATGCCAAGCAATTCGTTCATCCACCAGGACGAGATGCTGATAGATTATTACGGCATCGGCTCGCACTTGTTTGACGTCCTCCAGAAAATTCGGCCACTTCTGTTCTTGAGTTAGGCCGCAGTGCATGGACCGATCGTAAAGGCGATGTTCGCTTCGGATCCAGCCTGTGTGGAAACTCCTCCCATGCTAAGATTCCCTTACTGAATCGGCGGGGGATTTGATGGCGGGCGTCCCTGGAGGATTGGGCCGACGAAAACAATTCCGTGCCTGGGTCAAAACCGGTCCTGACGGTTCCTGATCGCCGCTTCCGGTCCAATCCCACGGACATCATCGGACCGACCCGGCAGATCCGTTTGGTGCCGACGGCCGACATTGTCATCATTAAGATGAAGGTTTTGCCGGCGGTCGAGCGCGCGCGATGGCACGGCGTCGACTCATCGTGGCTTGGCCGGTTCGCCCACGACGACAAAGGGCGCCCACAGGCGCGGGTGAGCATCGTCATCGGTGTTTGCATTATCGATCAGCGCCAGCATCGATTGGCGCAGCGCCTCCCCATGCGAGAGCTTCGTATCGCTTGCGCTGGCCTGGAATGTGCCGGTCATCAGCCGCGCTGTCGCCTCATCGGCCACCTCCCAGTGCGAAACAATCAGCGATCTGGCTCCCGCGTAGAAGAATGCGCGCGCAAGTCCGGACAGCGCCTCTGCGCCGGGCTTGTCCTCGGCGGCCGTATTGCAGGCCGAAAGCACGACCCAGTCGGCATTCAGCTTGAGCTGGGCTATTTCGCTGGCGGAGAGCAGACCATCGTCAAGATCGGTAGCCCTGTCCGGAATCGACAGGGCCAAGGCTGGTTCGGCCTTGCTTTCGGTGAACTGCGCGAGCTCACCTGCAACAAGCCCGTGCGTCGCAAAGTAGATGATGCGATACTGATCTAGTCTTGCTTGCTTGGCCGCCGTCTCTGTCACCGCCAGACCCAGCCTTATGTCGCCAGGATCTGCGTGCAGCGCCTTTGCGATCGCCTGCACTTCCGTGCGCGTTCCAGGCAGCTGGGGCAGCCGTTCCCTGAGCGAGGCGATGTCGATCTTTGTCCCGCTGTAGAAAGCGGTGATGCTTCGCATCGCGACCTGTCGTAGTGCTTGCGCGCGCGCGGTCCGGGAGAACACAGGGTCGCCGAAGGCGATCATGGGCTTCGCCGCCGATGTGGTCGCGGATGCGGTGCGCAATATCTTCAGGCTCGAGACGGACGGCAGGATCGTGACCGCATGCGAACGGATCAGCCAGTCGACGTCTTTCAGCTCCTTGCCGCCTGGCTCTTTGGTCACCAACAGTGCGGGCGGCAGGCTGGTCAGCGCGCCATTGGACACGACCGATAGCCGTTTCTTCGCTGCAATTCTGTCCGCGAACGCGCCAAATGTCTCCCGATAGATCTTGAAGGCAAGCTGCGGATCAAATGGCTTGTTCCCAGCGAAGGTCAGCGACTGACGTAACGCCCTGACCTGGCTATCGATATCTTTGGCCGAAACCTGCAGCTCTACCCAATCGGCATCCGTGCGTGTGACGATCCAGGCATAGCTCGTGGCATCAAAATCGAGGACCACGAGCGCTTCATCGTCGGCGAGCAGTGCCTGCGTCTGTTTGAGGGACAGCGGTTGAGGTTTGGAGAGCGCGACGTAATCGGGAAAGCGCTGGTTGAATATCTCTTTTAGCTTGTCACGCTTCGATTCGATTGCATCGATACGCTTGCGAATCTGGTCGTCAGCCGCCGCATTGCGCTCGGCAGGTGGCTTTGATATGGCGGCGATCAGGCCTTTGTCCAGCCGCTCCGCTTCCGCTGTCAAATCCTGGTCCTCGCGCACGAGATCGGCGAGTGGTCCGGCTCCCGCCGCAAAACGTGCCGCGAGTTTGGACACCGCATTTGCCGCAGCCGATGATGAGGCACGCTGTACGGTGTCGTAGCTGTCATCAAACGCGCTGGCAACGTTAACGAGATTTTGGCGCTTCGCTTGAAATAGCACGGGGAAAGTAACAGCTTTGCTGGCGCGCCCCCGAGCGATGGTCCTGCGTACCAGTGGCAGCGCCTGAGCGTAGCGGCGTTGGGCGTAGTACAGCAACGCGAGATCGTTCAGCAAATCCGCAACATCGGGATGATCGGGACCGAGGGATTTTTCGAGGATGGCCAGGCCTCGCTTGTAGAGCGGCTCGGCGTCCGAATACCGACCCTGCCTTCGGTTCAGCACCGCAAGGTTGTTCAGCGCCATGGCGACACCCGGATGATCGGGACCGAAGGATTTCGCCCAGATCGCCAGCGCGCGCTTGAAGCGCGGCTCGGCGTCCGCATAGCGGCCTTGATCTCGATCGAGATTGGCCAGATTGTTCAGCGAATCAGCGACATCCGGATGATCGGGACCAAGCGCCTTCTCCTTGATCGCCAGCGACCGCCTGTACAGCGGTTCGGCATCCGCATGGCGGCCTTGAACGCGATAGAGGATAGCCAGATTGTTCAGCGCTGCCGCGACCTCGGGATGGTCGGGTCCGAGCGCTTTCTCCCCGGTTGCCAGCGACCGCTTGAATAGCGGCTCGGCATCCGCATAGCGGCCTTGAACGCGGTAAAAGTTGGCCAGATTATTCAGCGATGATGCGACATCGGGATGATCGGGACCAAGCGCCTTCTCCCGAATTGCGAGCGACCGCTTGTACAGCGGCTCGGCGTCTGCATGTTGGCCTCGATCTCCGTGGAGGTTGGCCAGATTGTTCAACGCCGTCGCGACGTCCGGATGATTGGGACCCAGCACCTTCTCCTGGATCGCTAACGACCTTCTGTAAAGCGGTTCGGCGTCCGCATAGCGGCCTTGGTCCCGGTAGAGGATGGCCAGATTGTTCAGCGATGCCGCGACATCCGGATGATCGGGACCAAGCGCCTTCTCCCGGATCGCCAGCGACCGCTTGTACAGCGGCTCGGTGTCCGCATAGCGTCCTTGATCTTCGAAGAGGTTGGCCAGATTGTTGAGCGATGTCGCGACATCCGGATGATCGGGACCAAGCGCCTTCTCCCGGATCGCCAGCGCTCGCCTGTATGGCGGCTCGGCTTCCGCATAACGGCCTTGATCCCGGTAGAGGATGGCCAAATTGTTCAGCGATCCTGCAATGTTGGGATGATCGTAACCGAGCGCCTTCTCCTCGAGCGCCAGCGATCGTTTGTACAGCGGCTCGGCGTCCGCATAGCGGCGCGACACATGGTAGAGGTAGGCCAGATTGTAGAGCAAGCCCGCGACGCCGGGATGGTCGGGACCAAGCGCCTTCTCCTGGATCGCCAATGCTCTCTGCTGCAGCGGGATGGCTTCCGTGTATTTCCCGGCCTTCGCGAGCTCGTTGACCTGCTTATTGAGTATCTGAACTTCTATTACGGTCTGAGGAGGAGCCGTCTGCGCCAACGGTGGCGAGATGAGCGGCACCTGAACCATCGCCGCGACGAGAGCGATACAGGCGAAGCGAACGAATACCTTGCGGGACATGATCGCTCTCACCGCCACGCGCGGCAAATTGGACATCGGCACCGATCCGTTTCCGTCTTGCACGCCGGATACGCAAAAAGCGACACTTAGCCCTTCATGGGCTACCGTCGTTGATCTAGCGCAAGCGTCTACCCACGCCGTCAACCGGCCCGAAGCGGCTCGGGCGGAAATCGCGCCGGATCCGAATACGTGATTCGGTGGATGAGTGCGTGTACTCATAAGATGGACGACGAACCTGTCCCCTGGCCTCCCGGAAGCAGACAAAGATGTTCTGCAGATTTGTGAACAGGGGCCCTACTACAGACTAAAGAGGACCCGTTCGATCCTACTTCCTGATCGCGGTCCACGGGCCCTTGCAGCCGTCGACGCGGGTGTAAGTCCCGGTACCCGTGGCGCCGGAGAGGCGACCGACCGCAACGGTGGCCTTGCCAAATACGGTGAACGAAGCGCGCATCGAACCCCCTGAACTGACTTGGCCGCTGCCACCCGAACTGCTGATCGCACCTCCCGAAATGACCCCGTACTTCGTGCCTGCACCACACCCTGCCGCTATGAAGGTCCATCTTCCATCGAATCTTGAAACGCTGCCGCCTTCGCCTCCGCGCGCCGGTGCCCGCTGCGCCTCGGACTTGGGCTTGGGCTTTCTCCTGCGCTCCGGCTGCTCTGACTCCGAGCCCCGAGTACCAGACACCGACTTGTCTTCCTTGCCGATCGTCCCGCCCACACTGCCTTGCGC
>NZ_JAUYAN010000314.1 GCF_030693485.1 Bradyrhizobium sp.
GATCCACGATGGTCGGACGCGAAACGACATAACCGGCACTGGCCAGCAGCAGCGCCGCCACGCCTGCCGCCAGCAGCAGGGATGGATCAGAGCTGAACCAGAATACGACAAATCCGAACGTCATTCCCGCGCAGGCCATCATCTTGGCCGGCCGCGAGATCGCCCCATCGGAGCGCCAGTCGCGCAACGTCTTGCCGAATTGGGGATGGTTGAGCAGCCACGCCTCCAGGCGCGGCGACGAGCGCGCGAAGCACCACGCGGCGGCGATCAGGAAAATCGTCGTCGGCAGCAGCGGCGTCACCGCGCCGATCGCGCCAAGCGCGACCATCACACAGCCCATGCAGAAGTAGACAACCCGCATCATTGATAGCCGAGAACACCAGCTTTTCGCGGTTCGGTGAATGGTCTGGAGCGGGTGGAGGGAATCGAACCCTCGTATTCAGCTTGGAAGGCTGCTGCTCTACCATTGAGCTACACCCGCGTGAGCCGATCAACTATCACGCCGGGTGGCAGGCCTCAACCGCCTGCGGCGGATTTGGCCGGGTAAACGACAATTGTTCCGCCGGCGCCACCCCTTAACATCGACCGAATCCGTGCCTATACTGCCGTCTCCATCAACGCAACGAAAGGAGGTGATCCAGTGTCTCTTACCAAGCGCTGTCACCTCGCTGGGATCGCCCGCTAGGCTCTAGACAGCCTGGCATCGGGGCGCTCTCAGCCCTGGACCAGCGAGTTCAAAAGTTGGAACGCGACGGGAGCAATCCCGTCGCGTTTTTATGTGTCTGAAGTTTTTGACGCCTGGAATTCGTGATGCCTGGAATTTTTTCGGATCAAAAGCCGCAGACGTTGACCGATCGCGGGCGCAGCCCGCGGCGGTTTTCGATGATCCGCTCGCCGCCATTGCTGGCCGAACTGCCATAATAGCGGTGATGGCCGGCGACGTCGTGCCAATCGCCCGCCTGGGACGCCGCAGGAGCCCGCACGCTATCGCTGATGATGGAAGCTGGCTTGCGTAACATGACCGTCTCCGTTGGTGGGCGCGCAGCGGCTGCGTTCTGTTCATCAGTCGTTAAGCCTGAGCGCCGCGTTCATGGGCGATTCCAACTATCGTGTTTCCGGAGTGTTTCGTGGGTGGCAAGCCGCCGACCTGCGGCGAGGTTTCCAGCCGGGCTGCGACTTTGCAGAATGCCGGCTTTTCGGGAGCAGGCTCGGCCAAAAGTCCTGCGTGATGAACGCGAAACAGCCGATCCGGCAACCAAGGAGCTACCGATGCTTTATGCCTTCCTGGCCTACCACGTCGAAACCGAGGTCACCTCCTGGACACCGGAAGAGGACGCGGCGCTGATGGTCGATCTGCACAAGGTCCATGACCGGTTGCACCAGGAGGGACGGCTCGGACCGGCAGCGCGGCTGGGGGCGACCAGCAAGGCCCGCACCTTGCGCGGCCCGGGTGCGGGACAAGTCATCGACGGCCCGTTTGCCGAAACCAAGGAGCAGTTGCTGGGCCTCTATGTCCTCGACTGCGCCAGCGAAGAAGCCGCCATCGAGGCCGCCCGCGACCTGCGCCGGGTCAATCCCACAGCGGTTTACGAGATACGTCCGGTCCAGCTTTATCTGCCCGGGGTGCCGTTCCCGGTGACGGAAGCCGCGGGATAACCGGGCTTGCAGAAAGCTACGATTGGCTTGCCCGGCCGTACCTGGCGAAGCCAGCGAAGGCTGGTGGGGGAAGAAGTTGAGGAACCTATCAGCAAAGTCAAAGGCTTACGGCAAGGTGCGGGAATTTTGATCGCTTTGAAGCGAAACGGTTATTTTGAGCAGCGCCCGCACCCAGGGCTGCGCGAAAGGGGACGCCTTGCGAATGGGCGTCCGACGGCGATAAGACGTTTTTTCCCACGCATCATACCATCGGAAATAGTGGGTTGGTCCAAGGCCGCCTCGGTTGGCGGCCTCCTTCATCCAGCGCCGAGTTATCAACACCCCGACCGGCAGCGGTTGCCGGGTGTTCCGGGCCCCATCTATAGGGCGATTTGCCTGGGTCGCCAGATCACGCTTTGATGGCTGCCATGGGCACCAGATCACGCGAGAGCATCTACGGCAGCTCGGTCCGCGCCTCTGCCGAACGCGCCAGGGAGGCCCGCAGGGTTGCCGACAGGCTTGCCTGCGAGGCATGGACCAAGCGCATGCTCGGCTTCCGGGGTCCCGCGCAGCCGTCCCCCACATTGGGCGACGCCCTGAACGCCGGCTACGGCTACCTCGAAGTCAAGTGCCTCGGCTGCCAGACGCATCAGACGGTTGCACTCGACATTGTGCGCCGGCCGAAGGCGACGCCGATCCACGAACTCGAACGCTACATGCGCTGCAGCGACTGCTCGCAGGTGCGGCGGTATCCGTACAAGCGGAGCCACCTCGTGGCGCTGCGGACGACCAAGATAACGGCCAGCGATCCTCCGTCGACATGGTGGCCGGGGGAACGATAAGGGGCGCTGCATGACACTGGTTGCAGTCTGGATGGCCGAAACAAGGCTGATGGCCATTGCCGACAGTAGGATTGTGCGCTCTGCCGGAAATGTACTTACCGAGCACGGCCCCAAACTGCTTCCGATAACCGTGATCTGCATGCAACCGAGTCAAAACGGCGCATTTGACAGAGTGGTCTATCGCTCGGACATTGGGTTCGCTTACAGCGGTGCAACGCTCAGCGCTTTGGCTGCACACGCCTTATCGACCACGTTGTTGTCCAAGCTGATCGGAATGCCGGGTGCGCCACCGCCCGCACTGAACGAGCTTGCCCATTTTGTTGCCGGTGCTTCCGCAGAGTACATGCGCGAAGTCGGGCAACTTGCGCTAAAAAATGGGCTCTTTTCAGCTCTCGTATTTGGCTGGTGTCCGCGAGAGCAAAGGTTACGCATATTTGAACTACAGCCGAGGATCACTGATGGTCAGTTGACCGTCGATAACATGGAACGAAACCTGTCTCCGATTAAGATAGGGGGGATCGCAAAAGAGTGCGCCGTTACTATTGGCGGTGGCGCGGACGATTTTGCTGAGGAGATCGACAAAGAACTCGCCAACGCAAAGAACCGGGGCGAAGTCCTTGAAATAGTGGCCTTCGACGCTCCTAAGCGGGCACTTCGGCGGATGATTGCTGAAGGCAGCAATCAAATGATTGGTGGAGTTATTCAACAAGCATGGGCAACAAGTTCGGGATTTCAGATACTGTCCAACCTCGAACCAATCACTCCCCGGCCGCCATCGCCTCGGAACGTTGGTAGTTTTATCTTGGGCTTCGACACGATGGATATTCAGACAGTAGGTAGCTATCAGGTGGGAGGGCTGGGTCGATAGCGTGTGCAATCTTTTACTCAATCACCACCAACCAGGAGGCTATCCGCCGGCTGTTCGGCGTGGTCGACCAATACGTCGGCAACCTCCCGCCGATGCCCGGCGTGTTCCCCGACTACCCGGCTCCGGTGATCCGCAACGCCGGTGCCGACCGCGAGCTGACGATGATGCGTTGGGGGATGCCGCGGCCACCGAAGTTCGGCGGGCCGCCGGTCACCAACATCCGCAACACGAGTTCACCGCACTGGCGAGGCTGGCTGAAGCCGGAGAACCGCTGCCTGGTGCCGGCGAACAGCTTCTCGGAGTATGCGCCGGAGCCGAACCCTGCGACCGGCAGGAAGGACGTGGTCTGGTTCGCGCTCGGCGAGGATCGACCGCTGTTCGCCTTCGCCGGGCTCTGGACCGAGTTCAAGGGTGACCGGGGCACGAAGTCGAAGCCGGTGCCGGGCCCGCACCTGGTCTACGGGTTCTTGACGACGGCACCGAACGCGGTGGTCGAGCCGATCCACCCGAAGGCGATGCCGGTGATCCTGACGTCCGACGAGGAGCGCGACGTCTGGATGCGCGCGCCGTGGGATGAGGCGAAGGCGCTGCAGCGACCGTTGCCCGATGATACGCTGAGGATCGTGGCGCAGGGTGCGGACAAGGAAGACAAGGTCGCCGCATGAAGTACGCCGCGCCCAGTCGCTTCGCTGATCCTGCCGCCGCCCGCAAGCTGCTGGAGATTGCCAACACGAGCGAGGCGGCGCAGGACGGCCGTATCTACATCGAGAAGATCAACGGGACGTTCCTGTTCACTGAGGGCGGCACACCAGAGGAGTACGGTGCCGGACTGAAACTGACCGTCGACCGAGGCTGGCTCTGGAAACATGAGTCGGGCACCTATGTGAAGTTCACCGAAGCTGGCGCAGAGCTATTTGCCTAACGGACGACCAGATGAGTAACTGGCTCCAAGGTGCCGGTTCGGGATGGAGGGGAAGAACAATGCATCTGCTGACCGGAGCCGCCGCGCTGATGATATCGCTTCTGGTCGCGACGGATAAATCATGCGCCGAAAACTATCGCACGCCGCCAGTCCCTTGTGCCGCGCGAAGACGATCAGAACATCTACCTGGTGCTCGATGATCTCGGCCATCATGGCCGCATCTGGCGGGAAGCCGACGCCGAAGCCACCGACCTTGAGACCGTGATCGCCGAC
>NZ_JAUYAN010000072.1 GCF_030693485.1 Bradyrhizobium sp.
TGGGTGCCGCCGCCATGGCCGCCCCGGCGATCGCGCAATCGACGCCGGAAATCAAATGGCGCATGGCTGCGAGCTGGCCGAAGTCGCTCGATACGCTGTTCGGCGGCGCGGAGATGATGTGCAAGATGGTGGCCGAGGCCACCGACAACAAATTCCAGATCCAGATCTTTGCGGCGGGCGAAATTGTTCCCGGCCTGCAAGTGCTCGACGCCGTGCAGAACGGTACCGTCGAATGCGGTCACACCGCGTCGTATTACTACTTCGGCAAGGATCCGACCTTCACCTTCGGCTCGGCCGTGCCGTTCGGTCCCAACCAGCGCATCAACCAGGCCTGGTACATGCAGGGCGGCGGCAAGGAGCTCCTGAACGATTTCTACAAGGGCTTCAACGTCCACTCGCTGCTCGCCGGCAATACCGGTTCCCAGATGGGAGGCTGGTTTCGCAAGGAGATCAAGACGGTCGATGATCTCAAGGGCCTCAAATTCCGCATCGGCGGATTTGCCGGGCGCGTACTGCAGAAACTGGGCGCCGTGCCGCAGCAGATCGCCGGTGGCGACATTTATCCCGCGCTGGAAAAGGGCACCATCGACGGTGCCGAATGGGTCGGGCCCTATGACGACGAGAAGCTCGGCTTCTACAAGGTCGCGCCGAACTATTACTATCCCGGCTGGTGGGAAGGCGGCCCGATGCTGCTGGCTTACGTCAACCTCGATAAATGGAATGCGCTGCCGAAGCATTATCAAAGCGTTCTCGAGCAGGCCGGCCATTTCGCCAACAGCTGGATGATTTCGAAATACGACCAGGGCAATCCGCCGGCGCTGCGCCGGTTGCTCGCCGGCGGCACCAAGCTGCAAGCCTTCCCGCCGGCCATCATGGAAGCCTGCCTCAAGGCCGCGAGGGAGTTGCACGCCGAAACGGCCGCGGCCAATCCGAACTTCAAGAAGGTGCTGGAATCGCTGACCGCCTTTACGAACAACGGCTACCAGTGGTTTCAGGTCGCCGAAATCGGTTACGACAACTTCATGGCGCGTCACTCCAGGGGCTGATGCCCACTGCCGTCAAGCGACAAAAAAACCCCGGAGCGAAAGCTCCGGGGTTTTGCTTGCCGGCTTGCTATTGCTTCGCCGGCGGCCCGAAGTCCAGCGGAGGCAATTCCAGCAGCGGAACCTCGATCTGGATCGTGTTGGGATCGATCGTCGATGCGGCGCCCTTGTAGTGCATCACCATCTGCGGGAACGCAATCACCAGCCCGACCATGATGCACTGGATCACCACGAACGGCACCGCGCCCCAGTAGATCTGGCCCGTGGTGACCGGATCCATGCGGATGCCCGTGACCCGGTCGATATAGGATTCCTTCGGCGCCACCGAGCGCAGGTAGAACAGCGCGAACCCGAACGGCGGATGCATGAACGAGGTCTGCATGTTGACGCCGAGGATCACGCCGAACCAGATCAGGTCGATGCCAAGTTTTTCGGCGGCCGGCCCGAGCAGTGGAATGATGATGAACGCCAGTTCGAAGAAATCCAGGAAGAACGCCAGGATGAACACCAGCGCGTTGACGAAGATGAGGAAGCCGACCTGCCCGCCGGGCAGCGAGGTCAGCAAATGTTCCACCCAGACATGGCCGCTGACGCCGTAGAAGGTCAGCGAGAACACCCGGGCTCCGATCAGGATGAAGATGACGAAAGCCGATAGCTTGGCGGTCGATTCGGTTGCTTGCCGGATCAGGTCCCAGCTCAGCCGGCGCTTGGCGGCGCCGAGCAGCAGCGCGCCGGCCGCGCCCATCGCGCCGCCCTCGGTCGGCGTCGCGATGCCGATGAAGATGGTGCCGAGCACCAGGAAGATCAGGAACAGCGGCGGCACCATCACGAAGGTGGTCTGCTGGGCCATGGCTGACAGGAATCGGTATCCGGTGAACTTGTCGAGGACCCAGTTCAGTACCGCCACGAAGAAGGCGAACAGGATGCCGAAGAACATGCTGAGGACGACGAAATCCGCGCCAGTCGTCTTCGAGCCTCGCATCGCGAGCCAGGCGAAGGCGACGCTGGCGACCGTAAGCACACCCAGTGAAGCCAGTCCGCGGCTGCCATCCTTCTCGCGGAAGCCGATCGCCTCCGGCGGCAGGCCCGGCGCCGCCTTGGGAAAGATCATAGAGACGAGAAATGCGTAACCCGCGTAGAGGCCGGCGAGCACCAGTCCCGGAATGAACGCGCCCTCGTACATGTCGCCGACCGACTTGCCGAGTTGGTCGGCCATCACGATCAGCACCAGCGAGGGCGGGATGATCTGCGCCAGCGTGCCGGAAGCCGCAATCACGCCGGAGGCCACGCGGCGGTCATAGCCGTAACGCAGCATGATCGGCAGCGAGATCAGGCCCATCGAAATCACCGAAGCGGCGACGACGCCCGTGGTGGCCGCGAGCAGGGCGCCGACGAAGATGACCGCATAGGCGAGGCCGCCGCGGATGGTGCCGAACAACTGCCCGATGGTGTCGAGCAGGTCCTCCGCCATTCCGGACCGCTCGAGTATCAGTCCCATGAACGTGAAGAATGGAATCGCCAGCAGCGTGTCGTTGCTCATCACGCCGTAGACGCGTTCGGGAAGCGCCTGCAGGAAGTCCGGCCGGAACTCGCCGAGTTCGATGCCGACGAAAGCGAAGATCAGGCCCACCGCGCCGAGGGCGAAAGCCGCCGGATAACCGAGCAGCAGGAACACGACCAATGCCACGAACATGATCGGCGCCATATTGGCGATAACAAAAGCTGACATCTGGTTTCCCCTGCGACCCTATCCTGCGGTCAGCGTTTTTCGATCGCTTCGATGAGATGCTCGACCTCGGCCTCGAGGGCGTGCACCTGGGTTGCATGCGGATCCGGGATCAAGCCGCGCATCACGGCAACTCGCTTGATCAGCTCTGAGACGCCCTGCACCATCAGCAGGATGAAGCCGATGATGATCAGCGACTTGGCGGGCCATTGCGGCAGGCCGCCCGCGTTGCTCGATTGCTCGTTGACCTCGACCGAGCGCATGAAGAACGGGCCGCCGGTGATGATCATGACGATGCACAGCGGGATCAGGAAAAAACTGTGACCGACGACGTCGATCCAGTCCCGCGTTTTTTTCTTCATCATGTTGCTGATGATGTCGATCCGGATGTGCTCGTTGTCGAGCAGGGTCCATGGCGCGCAGAACAGGAACACGATGCTGAACAGCAGCCATTGCAGTTCGAGCCAGGAATTCGACGACACGTCGAAGGTTTTCCGGATGATCGCGTTGACCGTGGCGACGACCACCGCCACCAGGATCAGCCATGCCAGGCGCTTGCCCACCCATTTGGTGAACGCGTCGATTGCCCGGCTCATTTTCAAGAGCGATTGCAACGAAATCCCCTCCCAGTCGCGCCTCTGCCCGTCTTTCCGGCGTCCGACAGACGCAGCGGCTTATCCCGCCCGGCTAGCATGAAGCGTCCCTACCATTCCAGCGCGCGAAGCCGCCGTCAATTGGAGTTTGTTGATATTGAAGAGGAATATTCGCCCGAGGTAACGCCGTGCCCAGTCCGCAGGCGGAGCCGGCGGCAAGTTTCGTATTGCCCTCCGGGGAGCCGCTACTGGGGCTTTCCAAACGTATTGAAATCCGGCGGCGGCAGTTCTTCCATTTCCGGAATCACGATCCTGACCTTGCTGATGTCCTCGGCGCTGATCGGCTTGTCGAGCAACGCCGTCACGGTCCACGGGAACGCGATTACCAGCACAACCATGATGATCTGCAAGCCGATCCAGGGTACGGCGCCCCAGTAAATATCCGAGCTCTTGACCGATCTGGGCGCGACGCCGCGCAGGTAGAACAGCGCGAAGCCGAATGGCGGGTGCAGGAACGAGGTCTGCATGTTGACGCAGAGCATGACGCCGAACCAGATCAGCGCCGCGTCGGCGCCGACCACCGGCGTCAGGATCTTCTGGGCGATCGGCGCCACCATCGGCAGGATGATGAAGGCAATCTCGAAGAAATCCAGGAAGAACGCCAGGAAGAAGATGAAGACGTTGATGAAGACCAGGAAGCCCCATACGCCGCCCGGCAGCGAGGTCAGCATGTGCTCGAGCCACACCCCGCCCGAAACACCGAGGAACACGATCGAGAAACAGGTCGAGCCGATCAGGATGAACACCACCATGGTGGTCAGGCGCATGGTGCTTTCGTAGCCCTGCTTGATCAGGCTGCGCAGTTCCGGGATGCGCACCGCCTCGAGGCAAACCCAGACCACGGCGAAATAGGCGAACACGAAGGTCAGCTTGAACAGCAGACCCTGCGTCAGGAAAATTCCGATGATGGCGCCGATGCCCATTGCGATCACGCCGGCAATCAGGATTTTCTGGCCGGTGCTGCTGAACTCCTTGCTGTGGATTGCCGCCAGAACGATCGCGCCGACCGCGCCCATGGCGCCGGCCTCGGTGGGAGTGGCGAGGCCCAGCATCATGGTGCCGAGCACGACGAAGATCAGCACTGCCGACGGGATGATGCCCATCAGGCATTTGCGCCACAATGGCCAGCCCCGCAGCGTGAGCTGGTCGCGCGGCACCGGCGGCACATGGTCCGGCTTGATCAGGCCGAGCATAAAGGTGTAGCCGGCGAACAGCATGATCTGCAGAACCGACGGGCCCCATGCACCGAGATACATGTCGCCGACCGACTTGCCGAGCTGGTCGGCGAGCACGATCAGCACCAGCGACGGCGGCACCAGCTGAGTGATGGTGCCCGAAGCCGCCAGCACGCCGGTGATGTAGCGGATGTTGTATTTGTAGCGGATCATCACCGGCATCGAGATCATCGCCATCGCGATCACCTGCGCCGCCACCGTTCCGGTGATGGCGCCGAGGATGAAGCCGACGATGATCACGGAATAGCCGAGGCCGCCGCGGATCGGCCCGAACAATTGGCCCATCGAATCCAGCATGTCTTCGGCGAGGCCGCATCGCTCCAGGATCGCGCCCATGAACGTGAAGAAGGGGATCGCGAGCAGGAGCTCGTTGGACAGCACGCTGCCGAAGATCCGGCCCGGAATCGCCTGCAGGAACACGAAATCGAAGAAGCCGAGATAGATCGAGAGAAAGCCGAACAGGAATCCGACCGCCGCCAGCGTGAACGCCACCGGGAAGCCGATCAGCATCGCCAGAATCAGGCCGCCGAACATCAGCGGCGGCATCATTTCCAGCGTAATCATTGCATCGGTCTCTCGTATTTGGCGTCGATGGTCACGAGGTTCTGCAGCGCCGCGATGCGCTTGATGACCTCGGATACGCCCTGCAGCGCCAGCATGACGAAGCCCAGGGGAACGACGATCTTGATCGGCCAGCGCAGCAGGCCGCCGGCATTGCTCGACGCCTCGCCGACGGCGTAAGCCTGCATGAAGAACGGCCAGGACAGCCAGGACAGCAGCAGGCAGGCCGGAATCAGGAACACCAGCGTACCGATCAGATCGAGCCAGAGCTGGCCGCGCTCGGACAGCATCAGATAGAGGATCTCGACCCGCACATGCTCATTGCGCTTGAAGGTGTAGGACGCGCCGAACATCACCAGGATGGCGAACATGTACCACTGCAGCTCGAGCCAGCCGTTGGATGAGTAGCCGAAGGCGTAGCGGATCATCGCATTGCCGGCGCTCACCAGGCAGGCCGCCAGCACCAGAATGTTGCAGACGTTGCCGATCTTTTCGTTGAGCAGGTCGATGCCGCGGCTCAGCGCCAGTAACGGACGCATCATGTTCGCCCGGTCGCTCGCCGGCTGTGCGGATCCGGCGCTTCAGCGCATTTCGTCTCGCCGCTGTGTTTCGCGCAAATGGCGCCACGGCTTGTTGTTTGCTGCGATGGCAACGATCATTCCCCCTGACTTGAGCTTTCGCCGACTTGACCGCGCCCTTGAGAGCGCGGTGGCCTTTTTTCTGGTCGTGCAAGCATAAAGCCGCCACACCATTTCAGCGCGGCGGGGCAGCGTCAATTGGAAAATGAAGATCTTGCGACGGCCATGTGATCGCGTGAGCCCGCGATGTGACAGCGCGGCAACAGACTTGATCTCTTCAGCCGCCGGTGACGCTCATATGCCGGCTGACGCTCGGGCGGTTGTGCCGGCGATCGATGATGAAGTCGTGGCCCCGTGGTTTCAGGCCGACGGCGCGGTCGATCGCGGCGGAGAGCAGGTCGTTGTCGGCGGAGGCCCGCAGCGGCTTGCGC
>NZ_JAUYAN010000343.1 GCF_030693485.1 Bradyrhizobium sp.
GTCGGCCAGGCAGTCGCGGCAGAGGACGCGCCGCGCCGCAGGGGGCGGCGCCGGGCTCAATCCGCCACGCCGGCGGGCGGGCCGCTCAGACGCTCCCGGGCCAGGGCGACCGTCTCCGGCGCCACGCCGAGATTGGCGGCGAATTCCAGCAGCAGCGAATCGCTGCCGCCGACATGGTCGAGGACGGCTGCGAGAAAGGCCGGCTCGCCCGCCGCCGCACGCAAGGTCGCCGGGCCGAGGCCGGTGACGGCGAGAAAGGGCTCGAGCCGCTCGGGCTCGGCGGCGAGGAACCCCAGCGCGCGCAGGGCCAGCGTCTCCGCTTCGTCGAGGCTCGGGGGTCTGGCCATGGCTTTCGCAAGGCTCCTGTCGGAATCGGTCATCGGGTTTGCGTTTCGTCAACGGCTTACGTGTTACGCAACATGGAACGAGGCTGCCAGCTTGGACAATCTGGGTCAGTCCCCGATGTCCGTGGCGCAAATGAAGGGCGGCATCATGAAGACGGTTCTGATCGTCGAGGACAACGAGCTCAACATGAAGCTCTTCAACGACCTCCTCGAGGCGCACGGCTATGCCACGCTGAAGACGGCCGACGGCATCGAGGCGATCGAGCTGGCGCGCGCGCATCATCCCGACCTCATCCTCATGGACATCCAGTTGCCCGAGGTTTCGGGGCTCGAGGTCACGAAATGGCTGAAGGAGGATGACGACCTGAAGGCGATCCCGGTCGTCGCGGTCACTGCCTTCGCGATGAAGGGCGACGAGGAACGCATCCGGGAGGGCGGCTGCGAGGCCTATCTCTCGAAGCCGATCTCCGTCGCGAAGTTCCTGGAGACCGTCCGCGCCTATGCCGGCGCGGCCTGAGCGTTCGAAGGCAAACCCATGTCCGCGCGCGTCCTCGTCGTCGACGACATCGTCACCAACGTGAAGCTGCTGGAGGCGAAGCTTTCGGCGGAGTACTTCGACGTCGTCACCGCGCTGAACGGCCCCGACGCCATCGCCATCTGCGAACGCGGCGAGGCCGACATCGTCCTGCTCGACGTGATGATGCCCGGCATGAACGGTTTCGACGTCTGCCGCCGCCTGAAGAGCGAGGCGACGACGGCCCATATCCCCGTCGTGATGGTCACCGCGCTCGACCAGCCGGGCGACCGCCTCAAGGGCCTCGATGCCGGGGCCGACGATTTTCTGACCAAGCCGCTCGACGACACCGCTCTCTTTGCCCGCGTCCGCAGCCTCGTGCGGCTGAAATCGATGACCGACGAGCTGCGCAACCGCGCGCTCGCCTCGCGCCGCCTCGGCATCGCCGATCCGCTGGCGGCCGCTGCATCGGAGACGGGGCTGAACGGCCGCATCCTGGTGGTCGAGGATCGGGCCCGCGTGATCGAGCGGCTGGAGAGCGCGCTGTCGGCCTTCCACGTGGTCGAGACCGAGCCGGACCCGCAGCAAGCCCTGCTGCGGGCCGTCGAGGGCGATTTCGACAGCGTCCTCGTCAGCCTCGATCTGCAGGGCTATGACGGGTTGCGCCTGTGCAGCCAGCTGCGTTCGCTCGAACGGACCCGCAACGTGTCGGTGCTGATGATGGGGGAGGCGGAGGACCGCACCCGCATCCTGCGCGGCCTCGAGATCGGCGCGCATGATTTCCTGATCCGGCCGATCGATCGCAACGAGTTGCTCGCTCGCGTCCGCACCCAGGTGCGTCGCAAGCGCTTCACCGAGAAGCTGCGCGACAGCGTGCAGTCCTCGATGGAGATGGCGGTGATGGACCAGCTCACCGGGCTGCACAACCGCCGCTACATGGACAGCCGGATGGCGGCGCTGTTCGACGAATCGGCGCTGCGCGCCCGATCGCTGGCCCTGCTCGTGCTCGACATCGACCATTTCAAGCGGGTCAACGACAGCTATGGCCACGACGTCGGCGACGAGGTCCTGCGCGAATTCGCCGACCGCGTCCGCGCCTGTACCCGCGGCATCGATCTCGTCGCCCGCATGGGCGGCGAGGAGATCGTCGTGGTGCTGCCGGACACCGCGCTCGACGCCGCCTATGCCGTCGCCGAACGTATCCGCGAGCGGGTCGTCTCCGAGCCCTTCGGCATCCAGGGCGCGACGAACAGCATTCCCGTCACCGTCTCGATCGGCGTCTCGAGCCGGCGGGCCGGCGACGCCTCGCCCGCCGAGATCATGAAGCGCGCGGACGACGCGCTCTACCTGGCCAAGGCCAACGGCCGCAACCGCGTCATCGCCGCCAACGCCGCCTGACGCAGCGCGCAGCCCTGCCGCGACTGGTTACGCGGTAAGGTTAAGCATTGAAGAACATTGGTGAATCGGGTGCGGGCGATTGATTCCCGGTCTGCGCACCTGCAATGGTCACGGCGACGCAGCGTCACACGCTGCCTCGCAATGCCCCTCGGCTCTCAGGTCCGCCGCATCTCCTGGGAACCCGGAGGGCTCGGCCGGTCGGTTGCGGACATTCTGGCCTCCTCAGAACCGCCACCGGCCGGCCACCTCTCCCCCGCTTCAGAAATACTGCGAGAGCACGGCCGGCACGACATAGCCGAGCCCCGCGAAGACCGCGAGGATCGCGATGAGCGCGACCGCCGCGACGACGCGGTTGCCCAGGAAGCGCGAGGAATCGATTTCGACGAGGAGCTTCAGCAGCCGGCGGCCGGCGCCATGAGGCGTGCTGCGGTGGTCGGGATCGGGCGTTGCGGCATTCACGGGACGATCTTCCGATGACGAGGGACAGGCCCCTGCGACGCGCGGGTCGCTGCCGCAGGTGGTCGTCGCCCTCGACCAAAGAGCATCGTGCCATCAGAACGGGCCCGAGGCCGTGACAAATGCGCCGCAGCGGCGCGAAAACCGCCTGGCGCAGCGCTCACGAGCGCGCCATGCTGGCGGAGATCGGCGCCGGGGCCGCCTCCGCCGCGAATTAGAGCCCTGTCGCGCGCCGCAGCGCCGCGTTGATGCGGTCCTGCCAACCGGGGCCCTCGTCCTGGAAATGCGCGAGCACGTCACTGTCGATTCGCAACGAGACGAGTTCTCGCGCACCGGGTATGGCGATGCGCTTTTCGGCGGGAGGGGCCACCCTCGGCACGGCCACGGTGAACAGCGCCTCGGCCTTGTCGCGTGCGCTCATCGGCCGGCGGGGCCTGTCGGTGCTCATGGCGTCATGACCTTCCTGCGGAGCAGCGGGAGTTGATGCCGTCCGCGTCGCTCCGGCAACAAAAAACCGCCCGGGAGAGGGCGGTTTCGATGGCGATCAGGATCGGCAGGCGCAAGCGCCTCACTTGATCTGACGCCTCACTTGATCTTGGTTTCCTTGAACTCGACGTGCTTGCGCGCGACGGGGTCGTACTTCTTCATCGACATCTTCTCGGTCATCGTGCGCGAGTTCTTCTTCGTCACGTAGAAGTAACCGGTGTCGGCGGTCGAAAGCAGCTTGATCTTGATGGTCACGGCCTTGGCCATGGGGATATCCTCGAACCATGCGGGGCTGGTGAGGCCCACGGAAAATGAGAAAGGCCGGGCGAACCCGGCAAACCGTCGGGCGTGGAAATGCCGGAAAGCCCCGCCGAAGTCAAGGCTCAATGGCTTTCTGCCCTCGCCATCGCCCCGGCCGAAGCCTCAGAGTTCCTCGCGCACGAAGGCGCCATTCTTCTCCCAGTAGAAGGGAACCGGCAGCCAGGGCGCAAAACCCCCGGCGATCCGGGCTTCGACCTCCTGAATGATCACCTTGGTGATCGTCGGCAGGTCCAGTTCCTTCGCCTCGTCGAAATCGACCCAGACCAGGTCGACCAGCTCCGAATCGGGCCCGACGACGTTCTCGATGCGCTTGGCGACGGCCGAGGCGTCGACGGTGAAGAACCGGGTATCGAAGCGCTTGGGCCGCCGCGGCGGCGTGATCGCCCGCGCCACATAGGAGACGGCGGAGAGATCGGGATAGACGCCGAAAGCGGCGAACTCGGCCCAGCTTCCGGCCGGTGGCGTCTCGGGTGTGCCGTAATCTGCGGAGCCGAAGAGCAGGCCGGTCTCTTCGAAGGTCTCGCGGATCGCCGCCAGCGCCAGCGCGCGCGCCTTGCCGATGCTGGGGCGCACGGTGCGCTTCAGCAGACGGTCCTCGCAGATCTGGGCCAGCGCCCCGGTGGCGGCCATGCGACGGTCGCCCGGATCGAGGCGTCCACCCGGGAAAACATATTTGCCCGGCATGAATTTGTGGCCGGCATGGCGCTTGCCCATCAGAATCCGGGGCTTGGCGGCGCTGCGGTCGAGAATCATCATCGTCGCCGCATCGCGGGGACGATGATTGGCGGCGACGCGGACGCGCTCGGCGTTCGTCAGCGTGACGGCATGGTCGTTCATGGCTGCTGCACCGCAGGCGGAAGCGGCTGGCGCTCGGGCGTGTCGGGCCGGCCGCCGAAGCCGTGCATGCGCAGTGCCCATTGCAGGCCGATGACGCCGCCCTTCACCGGCTGCATCAGCAGCAGGGAGAGGACGACGGTCAGCGCCGGCCAGATCGCCATGTGCAGGCCCATCGACCAGTCGGCATATTTCTCGGCCAGCAGCAGGCCGCCGACGATGATATGGCCGACGATGGTGATGACGACATAGGGCGGCAAGTCGTCGGCACGCTGGTGATGCAGCGCTTCGCCGCAGGCCTCGCACGTGTCGACCGGCTTCAGGAAGCCCCTGAACAGGCGCCCCTGGCCGCAATGCGGGCAGCGCCCGCGCAGGCCGTTGCCGATCGCCCGGCGCCAGTCCCGCGCTTGCGGTTGGGGGCTCGCCATGTGGATCTGGACCGCCATCACCGCCTCTTTCCGGATTTGGGCTTGCCCGCCTTGCCCTTGGCGAAGCGCCCCGGGCCGCTGCGGCCGCCGGGAGGGCCGCCGAAGGCGCCGCCCTTGCCGCGGCGCGGCGCAGGGCCGCGTCCGCCCAGGCCGCCCGATGTCGTGGCTCGGCCGGCCGAGAGCAGCTCGAAGCGCAACGCCCCCGCGACAGGGGCCGCCTCGACGAGCTTCACATGGACGCGGTCGCCGAGGCGGAAGCTCTCGCCCGTGCGCTCGCCGATCAGCGCATGCGCCGCCTCATCATAGCGGTAGTAGTCGGCCCCGAGCGTCGAGGCCGGGATGAAACCGTCGGCGCCGGTGCCGTCGAGCTTGACGAAGAGCCCCGCCCGGTTGACGCCGCCGATGCGCCCGTCGAAGGAGGCGCCGATCTGGTCGGCCAGGAAATGCGCGATCAGCCGGTCGACCGTCTCGCGCTCGGCGGCCATGGCGCGCCGCTCGGCGGCCGAGATCCGCGTCGACACCTCGCGCAGCGTCTCCAGCGTCGTGCCCCTAGGAAGGCCGTCATCGCCGAATTTCTGCGAGGCGATCAGGGCGCGGTGGACGACGAGGTCGGCGTAGCGCCGGATCGGCGAGGTGAAATGCGCGTAGCGCCGCAAGTTGAGGCCGAAATGGCCGTAATTCTCGGCGGCATATTCGGCCTGCGCCTGGCTGCGCAACACCACTTCGTTCACCAGCGGTTCGGAATCGTGTCCCTTGACCTGCGCCAGCACGCGATTGAACAGCGCGGGACGCAGCGCGCCTGACTTCGCGAACGGCAGATCGAGCGTTTTCAGGAATTCTTGAAGGTTATGAACCTTCTCCAGCGAAGGTTCATCGTGCACCCGGTAGATCAGCGGCAGCGTCTTCTTTTCGAGCATTTCCGCGGCGGCGACATTGGCGAGGATCATGAACTCCTCGATCAATTTATGCGCATCGAGCCGTTCCGGCACGATGACGCGGTCGACCGTACCGTCGGGCTTCAGCAGGATCTTGCGTTCGGGAATGTCGAGGTCGAGCGGATCGCGTTCGTCGCGCGCCTTCTTCACGGTGGCGTAGGCGTCGTACAGCGGTTTTAGAATGGGATCGAGCAGGGGACCCGTGGTGTCGTCAGGCCGGCCGTCGATCGCCGCCTGCGCCTGCGCGTAATTCAGCTTTGCCGCCGAACGCATCAGGATGCGGTGAAAGCTGTGCGAGCGCTTGCGGCCGTCGGCGCCGATCACTATCCGCACGGCGAGCGCGCCGCGCGGCTCGCCCGGCACCAGCGAGCACAGATCGTTGGAGATCCGTTCGGGCAGCATCGGCACCACGCGATCCGGAAAATACACCGAATTGCCGCGGGTCAGCGCGTCGCGATCCAGCGCCGAGCCCGGCCGCACATAGAACGCGACGTCGGCGATCGCGACAGTGACGATATAGCCGCCCTTGTTGCCGGGATCGGGATCGAGTTCGGCATGCACGGCGTCGTCATGGTCCTTGGCGTCGGGCGGATCGATGGTGACCAGCGGCAGTTCGCGCCAGTCCTCGCGTCCCGCCAGCGTCGCAGGTTTTGCCGCTTCGGCGTCGCGCAGCGCCGAGGGCGAAAACGCCTGCGGAATTTCGTGGGAATGGATCGCGATCAGGCTGACCGCTTTCTCGGACGCGAGCGAACCCAATCGTTCCTTGACCTTGCCGGAAGCGAGGCCGAAGCCACGCGAGCGCATGATCTCGATGCTGACGAGGTCGCCGTCCTCGGCGCCGCCGGAGTCGGCCTTGGCGATGTTCAGCTCGCGCCCGACCTGTTTCTTGTCGACCGGGATGAGCCGTCCGCCGCCGTCGGGCAGCGTGCGGAAGATGCCGAGCACGCGGGATCTGGCGTGATCGATGACCTTGATGACGCGCCCGCGATAAACCGCGCCTTCGCCGTCGTCAGGCTTTTCGACGCGCAGCAGCGCGCGGTCGCCGACGCCGGCCGCCGTACCCGGCTGCGGACGGCGCGGCACATGGATGCGGATTTTCGGCGGCGCGCCGTTTTGCTCTTCATCCCACTCGGTGGGAACAGCGATCAACTCGCCGTCCTTGTCGCGGCCGGTGATGTCGGCCATCACGGTCGGCGGCAGGGCCGCCGGCTCGTGCAGCGCCTTGCCCTGTTTGGCGATCAGGCCTTCGTCGGCGAGTTCGCGCAGGATGCGCTTCAACTCGATGCGGTCGGCGTTCTTCAGGCCGAATTCCCGCGCGATCTCACGGGTGCCAATCTTGCCCGTGGACGCGCGAATGAAGGCGACGATGGCGTCCCGTGCCGGAAAGCCGCTGTCGCGATGCTTCGCCACCTAGCCGCGGGCCTTGCCGGCGCTTTTCTTCGCAGGCGTCTTCACCGCCGGCTTGACGGCGGATGTCTTGGCCGCGGCGGTCACCGGCGCACGGGCCTTGCTGACGGAGTCGGTTTTCGCCTTGGCCGCGGCTTTTTTCGCGACCGCCTTCTTGGCTGGTTTTGGGGCCATCGCATCGGACTCCGGCTTGGCCTTGGCGGGTTTCTTCGCGGGCGCCTTTTTCTTGCCCCGCGCAGGCTTGCCGCCGCCCTTGGCGACGCGCTCGTCGATCAGCGCGATGGCTTCTTCCAGCGTGATGGTTTCCTGGGTCTTGTCGCTCGGGATGGTGGCGTTGACGCCGCCCGAGGTGACGTAAGCGCCGTAACGGCCGCTCTTGACCGCAACGCCGCCGAGGGTCGGGTGATCGCCGAGCGGTTTGCCGGGATCGGCGCCGAAACGGCGGCCGCTCGGACCCTTCAAAATCTTCTCCGCGATCAGCGTCACCGCGCGGTTGAGCCCGATATCGAACACCTCGTCGCCGGCCTCGAGGCTGGCATAGGTCTTCTCATGGCGCACGAACGGGCCGAAACGGCCGAGTCCCGCGGTGATCGGCTCGCCGGTCTCCGGATGCTTGCCGATCTCACGCGGCAGCGACAACAGTTTCAGCGCAAGGTCCAGTTCGACGTCGCTGGGCGAGGTGTTCTTCGGAATGCCGGCGCGCTTCGGCTTCTCGCCTTCGGCATAATCCCTGGGCTCGCCGAGCTGGATGTAGGGACCGAACCGTCCGGCCTTCACCCATACGTCGCGATCGGTTTCGGGATCCTTGCCGAGCAGGCGGTCGGCGCTGGCCTCGCTATCGGCCGCCAGCGGACGGGTGTAGCGGCATTCCGGATAATTCGTGCAGCCGACGAAGGCGCCGAACTTGCCGGCCTTGAGGTTGAGCTTGCCGGTGCCGCAGGTCGGGCACTGCCTGACATCGCCGCCGTCGGCGCGAGCCGGATAGATATGCGGTCCCAGCATGTCGTCGAGCGCATCGAGCACCTGGGTCACCCGCAGATCCTTGATCTCGTTGACGGCGCCGATGAAGCCGGTCCAGAAATCCTGCAGCACCTGCTGCCAGGAAATCTCGTTGTTGGAGATGCGGTCGAGCTGCTCTTCGAGCGCGGCGGTGAAATCATACTCGACGTAACGGGCGAAGAAGTTTTCCAGGAACGCGACCACGACGCGGCCCTTGTCCTCGCCATGCAGGCGCTTCTTCTCGAGCTTGACGTAGCCGCGGTCCCTCAGCACCTGCAGGATCGAGGCATAGGTCGAGGGACGGCCGATGCCGAGCTCTTCCATGCGCTTGACGAGCGACGCCTCGGAGAAGCGCGGCGGCGGTTCCGTAAAGTGCTGGGTGACGGCGAGGTCCTGCTTCTTCAGGGCGTCGCCTTCGCTCATGGCGGGGAGGCGGCGCGAATCCTCGTCGTCGCCGTCGTCGTCCCTGCCTTCCTGGTAGAGCGCGAGAAAGCCGTCGAATTTAATCACCTGCCCGGTGGCGCGCAGTTCCAGCACGCGCGAACCCGCTTTGGCGGAGATATCGACGGTGGTGCGCTCCATTTCCGCCGATTCCATCTGGCTGGCGATGGTGCGGGTCCAGATCAGCTCATAAAGCCTGGCCTGGTCGGTATCGAGGCGGCGGCGCATCTCGGCCGGTCGTCGCGACAGGTCGGTGGGGCGGATCGCTTCGTGCGCTTCCTGGGCGTTCTTGGCCTTGGTCTGGTACAGCCGCGGCGTTTCCGGCACATAGGCCTTGCCGTAATCCTCGCCGATCACGGTGCGCGCCTGCGTGATTGCCGAACCGTCGATCTGGACGCCGTCGGTACGCATATAGGTAATGAGACCGGTGGTCTCGCCGCCGATGTCGATGCCTTCATAGAGCCGCTGCGCGATCCGCATGGTGTGCGCCGGTGCAAAGCCCATCTTGCGGCTGGCTTCCTGCTGCAGCGTCGAGGTGGTGAAGGGCGCGTGCGGATTGCGCCGCGCCGGTTTGGCTTCCACCGTGGACACCGAGAAATTGGCGGCCTCGATCGCCTGCTTGAGGTCTTCGGCTTCCGCGCCGGTGCCGATATCGAGTCTTTGAATCTTCTTGCCGTCGGCGCCGATCAGCCGCGCCTCGAAGGCGTCGCCGCGCGGCGTCGTCAGGGTCGCGACCAGCGACCAGTATTCCCTGGGAACGAATTTCTCGATTTCGAGCTCGCGGTCGCAGACCAGCCGCAGCGCCACCGACTGCACGCGGCCCGCCGAGCGCGCGCCCGGCAGTTTACGCCACAGCACCGGCGAGAGCGTAAACCCGACCAGATAGTCCAGCGCGCGGCGCGCCATGTAGGCGTCGACCAGCGCGCCATCGATCTGGCGCGGGTTCTTCATCGCCTCGGTCACCGCCTGCTTGGTGATGGCGTTGAACACCACGCGCTCGATCTTGTGGTCCTTGAGCGCGCGCTTCTCCTTCAGCACTTCCAGCACATGCCAGGAGATCGCCTCGCCTTCGCGGTCGGGGTCGGTTGCGAGGATCAGCTTGTCGGCGCCCTTCAGCGCCTTGGCGATGTCGTTGAGCCGGCCGGCGGCCTTGGGGTCGATCTCCCAGATCATCTGGAAGTTGGCCTCCGGATCGACCGATCCGTTCTTGGCCGGCAGGTCGCGGACATGGCCGAAGGAGGCCAGAACCTCGTACGAGGCGCCCAAATATTTGTTGATCGTCTTGGCTTTCGCCGGCGACTCGACAATGACGATATTCATGTCATTCCAATGGCTTACGGGAAAATCAAAAGCCGGTTCCGCGAGACTCGCGTCGGCGTTTCGAAAGCGAACATGGGTGGTGAGGCCGCCCCTGTCAAATGGCGTGATGCGGCAAGGGGCCGAAAAGGACCCGCCAAAGTATCATGAGAGTTGCAATTTGCGTCCTGTAGTTGCGCTCTCGAAGGGTGTATCTGGTAAATATACTCGGTTGGAATGTGGAGGAAGCCGAGGAGCGGGTGAGGCTGCGCAGCAGGCGGAAGCTGTCGCGAGGGGCGGGCGTGGGTTAAATCATCGACACCAGCCCGCCGCCGTGGCGCTCCAGCCGGCCGGCGAGTTCGAGTTCGAGCAGCACGGCGCGCGTCACCGCCGGCGAGGCGCCGGACATCCGGATCAAATCGTCGAGCAGCACCGGCGTCGGCCCGAGCAAGGCGGTGATGCGCGCGCGGTCGCCGGCATCGGGCTCGACGTCGAGCGGCTCGTCATCCGGCTCGCGCAAGGCGAGCGGCCGTCCCATGATCGGCTCGACCGCGCTGATGACATCGGCCGCTTCGGTGGTCAGCGTCGCGCCCTGCTTGATCAGATCGTTGGTGCCGGCGGCGCGCGGGTCGAGCGGGGAGCCCGGCACCGCAAAAACCTCGCGGCCCTGTTCGGCGGCGATTCTTGCCGTGATCAGCGATCCCGAGCGAAGCGCTGCCTCCACCACGACGACGCCGAGCGCGGCTCCCGAGATCAACCGGTTGCGCCGTGGAAAATCGCGGGCGCGCGGCACGTGCCCGAGCGGCATTTCGGAGATCGCGGCGCCGCCGGAATCGAGGATCTGGGCCAGCAGGTCTTCATGCTCCGGCGGATAGATCCGGTCATGCCCGCCGGCCAGCACCGCCACCGTGCCGCCTGCAAGACTGGCGCGATGCGCGGCCTGGTCGATGCCGCGCGCCAGCCCCGACACGATGACAAAACCGGCCTCCGAGAGATCGCGCGCCAGCGTGCCGGCGAATTTCAGCCCGGCGCCGGAGGCGTTGCGCGAGCCGACGATCGCGAGCATCGGCCGCATCAGCGCATCCTGCGCGCCGCGCACGCCGAGCAGCGGCGGCGCATCGTCCAGCGTGGCCAGACGCGGCGGATAGCCGGCTTCATCCGGCGCCAAAAGGCTGACGCCAATCCTTCTGCTCGCCGCCAGTTCGGCGCCCGCATCCTCCTCGCTGCAGATCCGCCCCGGACGATCGGCACCGCCGCGCCGCGCGAGGTCGGGCAGCCGCTGCAGCGCGACGCGGGCGCTGCCGAAATGATTGAGCAACGAACGAAAGGTGCGCGGCCCGACATTGTCGGAACGGATCAGCCGCAGCCGGTCGATCCGCTCGGCGTCGGTGAGGTGGGTGGTCTTGGGCGTGCGTGTGTCCATGCGGGCACAGCTTCGCCCAACCGGAGGGTGTGTCAACTTGATTTGCTTCCTCCTCATTCCGGGGCGATGCGAAGCATCGAACCTCAGATGTGCAATTGCACATCGGGGAATCCTAGGATTCCGGGTCTTGTGCTTGCGCACCATCCCGGAATGACGGGAGAACGTGTCGCTTGCCCGATGTCCACACGCTCCTTAAAAGCGGATCCATCGAAAGGAAACGTTGCAATGATCTCGCTCGCCGATCTCCAGCGCCGCATCGAATCCGGCGAGATTTCCGCCGACACCGCGATCAGGCAGTCGGTCGAGGCCATCGACATCCATGACAAGACCCTCGGCGCCTTCGTCTGCCGCACTGAAAACCCTCGCGCGCAAAGCACCGGGCCGCTGCGCGGCATCGCTGTCGGGATCAAGGACATCATCGATACCGCGGATATGGCGACCGAGATGGGCTCGCCGATCTATCGCGGTTTTCGGCCGCGCGCGGATGCATCCGTGGTGATGATGCTGAAGCAGGCCGGGGCAACCATCGCCGGCAAGACCACGACGACGGCGTTCGCTTCGGTCGATCCGACCGCCACGCTCAACCCGCACAACACGGACCATACGCCGGGCGGATCGTCATCGGGCTCGGCGGCGGCGGTCGCGGCCGGCATGATTCCGCTGGCGCTGGGCACCCAGACCGGCGGTTCGATGATCCGGCCGGCCTCGTTCTGCGGCGTGGCCGCGATCAAGCCGTCGTTCCGGATGCTGCCGACGGTCGGCGTGAAATGCTTTTCCTGGACGCTGGATACAGTCGGGCTGTTCGCGGCCGGGGTCGAAGACCTGGCGCAGGGATTGTCGGCCATGACCGGCCGGGCCGAGCTGAGGCCTGGCGCCGCGATCGAGACACCGCGCATCGGCGTGGTGACGCAGGATTTTGCCGGCGCGCCGGAGGCAGCGGGCGCGGAGGCGTTGCGGATCGCAGCGAAAGCGGCGGAACGCGCCGGGGCGAGCGTGCGCGAACTGGCCTTGCCCGACATTGTCGGCGAGGCATGGCGGATTCATCCCACCCTGCAGGATTTTGAAGCGCACCGGGCGCTGGCCTGGGAATACCGCACGCGTCACGCCGACATGCCGCCGCTGCTGCGCGGACGGCTCGATGAAAGTGTGGGAATTCTGCCCGCCGACTACGACGCGGCGCGCAGCGTCGCCAACCGCGCCCGCAAGGCGCTGGCGAAGCTGTTCGACGAGGTCGACGTGCTGCTGACGTTTTCCGCGCCGGGCGCCGCCCCGAAGGGGCTGACCTCGACCGGCGAGCCCCGCTTCAACCGGCTCTGGACGCTGATGGGCGTGCCCTGCGTTAATATTCCGGCCTACGTGGCCGAGGGTGGATTGCCTGTCGGCGTGCAGGTGATCGCGCGGTTCGGCAATGATGCGCGGGCGCTGGCCGCCGCGCGGTTCCTGGAGGAAGCGCTTAAGCGAGGATAAGGGATGCCGTCATTCCGGGACACGCGTCTTCGCGTGTACCCGGAATCCAAGGGTTGCTGACCAAGATTCCGGGTTCGCGCTGACGCGCGCCCCGAAATGACGACGTGAACGTCGTCACTTCTGCCCGATGCGGCCCTCGGTGCCTGCCTGCAACCGCTTGATGTTGTCGCGGTGCGCGTAGAACAGCAGCAGGGTCAGGAGAGCGAACAAGGCCGCCAGCGCCGGGTGGCCGAACCACCACAGAAAAACCGGCGTGACGACACTGGCCACCAGTGCCGAGAGCGAGGAGTAGCGTGTGGTTGCGGCGGTGGCGAGCCACAGCGCGCAAAACACCAGGGCGGCGGGCCAGAACAATCCGATCAGCACGCCGATATAAACCGCGACGCCCTTGCCGCCCCTGAACTTGAGCCAGACCGGGAAGAGGTGGCCGAGAAAGGCGCCGAGTGCCGCCAGCATCGCGGCGTTGGGGCCGCCGAAATAGCCTGCGATGAGCACCGCGACCGTGCCCTTCAGTGCGTCGAACAGCAGCGTCGCCGCGGCGAGGCCCTTGCGGCCGGTGCGCAGCACATTGGTGGCGCCGATGCTGCCGGAGCCGATCGAGCGCAGATCCTCGGTGCCCGCGGATTTCGTCAGCAGCAGCCCGAACGGGATCGAGCCGAGGAAATAGCCGACGACAAAAGCCACCGGCAGCCATGCTTCAGGCGACATCGCTTGGCCTCCCTTCTTTTGGGGCCTCATGGTTCGAGACGCGCGAAGGCGCGCTCCTCACCATGAGGAACTCAGACCTCATCCTGAGGAGCATCGCGAAGCGATGCGTCTCGAAGGATGGAGCACCGGAAGTGGAAATGCCTTTAGACATGCTCATACACCGTGCGGCCGCCGACGATGGTGCGCACCACGCGGCCGGAGAACCTGGAATCGTCGAACGGCGTGTTCTTGCATTGCGATTTGAGATCGGCGGGATCCAGCACCCAGGGCGTGTCGGGATCGATCACGATGACGTCGGCGGGCGAGCCCGCGCGCAGCGATCCGCCTGCTAGCCCGAGCAACTCGGCCGGGCGCGTCGACATCGCGCGGATCAGGGTCTTGAAATCGGTCTCGCCATTGTGGATCAGGCGCAGCGCCGCCGGCAGCATGGTCTGCAGGCCGATCGCGCCATAGGCCGCTTCCGCGAACGGCAGCCGCTTGACTTCGACGTCCTGCGGATTGTGGTCGGACATCACGACGTCGATCAGCCCGGAGGCGACGGCGGCGACCAGCGCCAGGCGGTCGTCCTCGGTGCGCAGCGGCGGCGACAGCTTTAGGAATGTCCGGTAGGGGCCGATATCGTTTTCGTTCAGGGTCAAATGATTGATCGAGACCGAGGCGGATACCGAAAGACCGGCATCGCGGGCGCGCTGCAAAATCTCCAGCGACTCGATGCAGGTCAGCGAGGCCGCGTGGTAGCGTCCGCCGGTCAGCGCGACCAGGCGCATGTCGCGCTCCAGCATCACGGCCTCGGCGGCATTGGGGATGCCGACCAGCCCCAGCCTTGCGGCGAACTCGCCCTCGTTCATGACGCCTTCGCCGACCAGGTTGGGGTCTTCGGTGTGGTGAACGATCAGCGCGTCGAAGTCGCGGGCGTAGGTGAGGGCGCGCCGCATCACCTGCGCGTTGGTGACGCTGCGGTCGCCATCGGTGAAGGCGACGGCGCCGGCGGCCTTCAGGAGGCCGATCTCGGTCATCTCCTCGCCGCGCATGCCTTTTGTCAGCGCCGCCATCGGGTGGATATTGACGATCGCGGTGTCGCGGGCGCGGCGGAGGACAAAGTCGACGGTTGCCGAATTGTCGATGACGGGGGAGGTATCCGGCTGGCAGATGATGGTGGTGATGCCGCCGGATGCCGCGGCCTGGCTGGCGGAAGCAAATGTCTCGCGGTGGCTGGCCCCGGGTTCGCCGACGAAGGCGCGCATGTCGATCAGCCCGGGGGCCACGACCTTGCCGGCGCAGTTGATGATGTCGGTGCCTTCAGGGACGCCGGCCGCTCCGATGCCGCGCCTGCTATCGCGGATGAAGCCGTCGGCGATCAGGACGTCGCCGGGGCCGTCGAAATCCCTGGAGGGATCGACGACGCGGGCGTTGGCCAGCAGGATCGGGCGGCGGTCGGTCAGCATGATGTCACGCGTTCGGCAGGTTGCGGGCAAGCGCTTCGAGCACCGCCATCCGCACCGCCACTCCCATTTCCACCTGTTCGCGGATCAGCGATTGCGCGCCGTCCGCCACGATCGAGTCGATTTCGACACCGCGGTTCATCGGCCCTGGATGCATCACCAGCGCGTCGGGTTTGGCATAGGCGAGCTTCTTCTGGTCGAGCCCGAAATAGTGGAAATATTCGCCGGTCGACGGCACGAAAGAGCCGTTCATGCGCTCGCGCTGCAGCCGCAGCATCATCACGATATCGGCGCCGTTCAGCCCCTCGCGCATGTCGCGGGCGACCTCGACGCCCATCCGCTCGATGCCGCGCGGCAGCAGCGTGGAGGGCGCCACCACCCGGACCCGGGCGCCCATGATGTTGAGCAGCAGGATATTGGAGCGCGCTACCCGGGAATGCATGACGTCGCCGCAGATCGCCACCACCAGGCCTTCGAGCCGGCCCTTGTTGCGGCGGATGGTGAGCGCATCGAGCAGCGCCTGGGTCGGATGCTCATGGGCGCCGTCGCCGGCGTTGATGACGGAGCCGTCGACCTTGCGGGCCAGCAGTTCCACCGCGCCGGAAGCGTGGTGCCGCACCACCAGGATATCCGGATGCATGGCGTTCAGCGTCACCGCGGTATCGACCAGGGTTTCGCCCTTGCGGATCGACGAGGACGACACCGACATGTTCATGACGTCGGCGCCGAGCCGCTTGCCGGCCAGTTCGAACGAGGACTGGGTCCGGGTCGAGGCCTCGAAGAACAAATTGATCTGGGTGCGGCCGCGCAACGAGGTGCGCTTCTTGTCGACCTGCCGGTTGAGTTCGACATACTCCTCGGAGAGGTCGAGCAGGCCGGTGATGTCGGCAACGGAAAGGCCCTCGATGCCCAGCAGATGCCGGTGACCGAGGACGAAGGTCGATTTCGATACAGGGGTCATTAAAACGAGAGCTATAGGCAGAGATGGCAGGCGGGGCAAGCGTCAATTCCCGCACGCGGACTTATCCACTAGCGCTTCGCCGACACGGTAAACCGCATTCGGTGGTGTTCCCGCGCGACGGTTTCCGGTAAGCTCGCAAAATGGGCACGCGATGCATGCAGGCCATGGAAAATACTCAGCATTTTACCCGGCATTTCATTCGATCTCTCCGCATTGTCGTTAACATCGTGCTGGGAATTGGATGCCTTGCGGGCTATGGCGCCATTGCGGCGACCCCCGCCGCGGCCGAGAAGCGGATCGCGCTTTCGATCGGTAACGACCTCTATCCCAATCTTGGCCCCGACCGGCAGTTGAAGAAGGCGGTCAACGACGCCGGAACCATCGCAGATTCGCTGAAATCGCTCGGATTCGAGGTCATCGTCGGCACCAATCTCGGCCGTCAGGCCATGATCGACAAGCTCGCCGAGTTCACGGCGCGGCTGCAGCCGGGCGATACCGCCGCCGTTTTCTTCGCCGGGCACGGCGTGGCGATCTCGGGCGTCAATTACCTGATCCCGAGCGACGTGCCCGCGGTCACCGAAGGCGCCGAAGCGCGGGTGCGGGGGGCCTCGATCGCGGAGCCCGATTTGATCGCGGAGTTGCAGGCGAAATCGGTCCGCGTCGCGCTGCTGGTGATCGACGCCTGCCGCGACAATCCGTTTCCACGCGCCGCCGGCCGGTCGATCGGCAACACGCGGGGCCTCGCCGACGCCAAACCGGCGCGCGGGATTTTCACGCTGTATTCCGCGGGCATCGGCCAGACCGCGCTGGATCGCCTCAGCGGCAATGACCCCGCGCACAACTCGGTGTTCACCCGGGTGTTCGCCGAACAAATGAAGCGGCCGGAACTGCATCTGGGCGATCTCGCCGTCGAGGTGCGCGAGCGCGTCGCCGAACTCGCCCTCAAGGCCACCGACGGCGGCGGCCAACCGGCGCCGCATGAGCAGACCCCGGCCTATTACGACCAGACACTCGGTGGCCGGATCTATCTGGCGGGGCGATCGCCTGATAACGCTGTGCGGGAGCCCGTCGCCGCGCCGACCGTTCTCGCCGCCAAGCCGCCGGAGAGCGAACGCGCGCTGCGTCCGCCGCGGCCGGGTTCGCCGGGCGAAAGCTGCGCGCGCAAGGGTTTCGAGACCTACTGCGTCAGTTCGGTGCTGAAGCCGCAGTTCGGCAATTCCTATGGGCCGGAAAACCTGTTCGAGGGTCCGCAGAGTTCGGCCTGGGTGGAAGGCCAGGCCGGGCAGGGCATCGGCGAGTGGATCGCGATCGAATTCGACGGCCTGCGCACCGTGCGCTCGATCGTCGTGCGCAACGGCTACCAGAAGAGCCACGATATTTTCCAGAAGAACAACCGCGTGCGCCAGTTGCGGGTCGTGTTCTCGCAAGGCGAAACCCAGACGCTTGTTGTGCCTGACCGTTTTGGGTCAGAATTGTTGACGTTGCCGAAACCGGTGAGGGCGTATTGGGTCAAGTTCATCATCGACGGCGTCTGGGCCGGCAACAAATATACCGACACGGCGATCACCAAACTGGTGGTCAATTCGGAGCGGGCGCCGTGAGCCGCGCCCGCCGGCTTGCGGCGGATCTCGGACGCGCGGCGGGCGCTGCCATCGTTGCCAGCTTCCTCGCAACCGCCGCGGCGCAGGCGCAGCCCTTGCCCGGCGATTTTGTCTTTCTGCGCGACATCGATCCGAGCATCCTGCAGGACATCCGCTACGCTTCCTCGAACAATTTCGTCGGCCGCAGGCTTTCGGGGTATGACGCCGCCGAATGCGTGGTGAAGCGGAGCGTCGGCCCGGCGTTGAAAAGCGTCCAGGCGGAACTGGCTAAGCAAAAACTGTCGTTGAAGATGTTCGATTGCTACCGGCCGGCGCGCGCTTCGCGCGACATGGTGGTGTGGGCGCAGAACGGCAGGGAGACGCCGGCCGAGCGGCGCTATAACCCCACGCTGCCGAAGAAGGATCTGTTCCGGCTGGGCTATATCGCCGAGCGTTCGCAGCATTCCACCGGCGCAGCGCTCGATCTCTCTTTGGTCGATCTCGCCGCCGACAATTCCGCCGCCTTCGATCCCGCCAAAACCTATGCCGATTGCACCGCCCCAGAAGCCGCGCGCGCGCCGGAAGGCAGCGTCGACATGGGCACCGGCTATGACTGCTCGGATGTGAAATCGCATACCGCGTCGCGCGCCGTTACGCCGGATCAACGCCGCTGGCGCAACATGCTGGTTGCCGCGATGACAAAGCAGGGTTTTGTCAACTATTCGAAGGAGTGGTGGCATTTTTCGATGCCGGGCGCCGGCGGGCAGGCGTATGATTTTCCGATCAGGCGGGGATCGAGATAGAGTCGGTCGCGCCAGACGAGACAGCCGGAAGTCCGCCATGCCCCAGCCTTCCTTCATTACCCACGAAGTCTTCAACCAGTCGCCGCCGTTCGAGGACGTTGATCTCTTCAACGCCGATCGGCCGCTGGTCGAGGCCGTCGCGACCAATGGCGGGGCTGTGGCGGAGAAGGAACTGTCCGAATTCGGCCAGCACTGGGGCTCCGCCGAAATGGCGGCGCGGGGCCGCACCGCCAACGAAAACACGCCAAAACTGCGGACTTTCGATTCCCGCGGCAACCGCCGCGACGAGATCGAGTTTCATCCGGCCTATCACGAGTTGATGGCGCGCAGCGCCCATGCCGGCGTGCATAATTCGACCTGGAATGCGCAGGGCAAGCCGGCCGGCGGGGCGTCGGAAGTGGTGCGCGCTGCAAAATTCTACATGGCGGCGCAGGTCGAAACCGGGCATCTGTGTCCGATCACCATGACCCGTGCCTCGGTGGCGGCGCTCGCGGCACAGCCGGATCTGCTGGCGAAGACCATCCCTGTCATCGGCACGCGCGCCTACGATCCGGGTTTTGCGCCGTGGTGGATCAAACGCGGCATGACGCTCGGCATGGGGATGACCGAGAAACAGGGTGGCACCGATGTGCGCTCCAACATGACGCGGGCGGAGCGCGACGGCGATGCCTATCGCATATCGGGCCACAAATGGTTCATGTCGGCGCCGATGTGCGACGCCTTCCTGGTGCTGGCGCAGGCCGACGAGGGCCTGACCTGCTTCTTCATGCCGCGCTTCAAACCTGACGGATCAGTCAATGCGATTCAGTTTCAGCGGCTGAAGGACAAGCTCGGCAACCGCTCCAATGCGTCGTCCGAAGTCGAATTTCTCGGCGCCCATGCGCAGCGGGTCGGAGACGAGGGCAGGGGCATCCGCACCATCATCCAGATGGTGCAGCTGACGCGGCAGGATTGCGCGATTGCCTCCGCCGGCCTGATGCGCTCGGGACTCGCGCATGCGCTGCACCACGCGCGACATCGCAGCGTGTTTCAAAAACATCTCGCCGATCAACCGCTGATGCAGGCGGTGCTCAGCGACATGGCGCTCCATGTCGAGGCGTCAATCGCGCTGGTGATGCGGCTCTGCCGTTCGTTCGATCGCGCGCCCGATGACGCCAATGAGGCCGCCTATATGCGGCTGTTGACGCCCGCGATCAAGTACTGGGTCTGCAAGAGCGCGCCGGGATTTCTGTACGAGGCGATGGAGTGCCTCGGCGGCAACGGCTATGTCGAGGAGGGCATTCTGGCGCGGCATTTTCGGGAGTCGCCGGTCAATGCGATCTGGGAAGGCTCTGGGAATGTGATGTGCCTGGACGTGTTGCGTGCGCTGTCGCGCGAGGCCGAGGCGGCGTCAGCGGTGTTGCAGGGCCTCGCCGCGGAAACCAGCGGCTTGCCGGGCGCCGGTGAAGCGGTGGCGTTCATCGCCAAGGCGTTCCGCCGGCCGGACGGCGAGCGTGTCGCCAGGCTCGCGGTGGAGAAGCTGGCGCTGCTGGCGGCGGCGGCGGCGCTCCATCAGGTGTCGCCGCGCCATGCCGAACTGTTCGCGGCGACCCGGCTCGGCGAAAATCACGCCAGCATGTATGGCGCGGTGGATCTCGCCCGAGACGATATCAGGGGTTTGCTGGAGCGGGCATTACCCTGACGCCCGCAAACCTTCAGCCCATTTGAAAGTTCATTGATGGATTCGGTCGAACCCGCCGCGCCGCCGATCATGGTGACTCCGGTCAAGCACCCGCCGCGCATCTGGAAATTCTGGGGCACTTCGCTGTGGGGCCTGTTCATCTTCGCGATGCTGTTTGTCGGTCAGCTCGCGGTGGTGGGCTGGTTCGTTTTTCGGCAGGAGGGGCCGTTCGATCTGGCCGGCGCGATCCGTGTCGTCGGCGGCGGCCTGACCATCTCGCTCTCCGTCATCATGGGGCTGCCGGCAGCACTGCTCGCGATATGGATCGCCACCCGGCTGTCGCGCACGCCGTTTGCCGAATACCTCGCGCTGCACTGGCCGTCGTGGCGTCATCTGGCGATCGGCATCGTCGCGCTGGTCGTGCTGGTCGCAGGCTGGGACCTGTTATCGCGCGCGCTGGGACGGGAGGTCGCGCCCGGCTTCATGGTCGACGTGCTGAAATCGGCGCGGGCCGACGGCGCGGTGTGGCTGCTGATCATCGCATTCTGTGTCGCGGCCCCGATCTCGGAGGAATTTTTCGCCCGCGGCTTTCTCTATCGCGGCTGGTCGGAATCGTTCCTGAAGGTGCCCGGCGCCATTCTGCTGTCGTCGCTGGTATGGACCGGGCTGCACATGCAGTACGACTGGTTCTTTTTCGGCCAGGTGTTTTCCATCGGCCTGCTGTTCGGCTGGCTGCGCTATCGCTATCACTCGACCTGGCTGACGGTGGTCCTGCACGGAATCAACAATTTCGCGGCGACGCTGCAGAGCATCTGGCTGGCGGGGTGATGACGGGTTTTACGCCACCAGCGCGATCACGATCGGCATGGTGATCGCCGCCAGAATCGTCTGCAGCGTGATGATCTGCGCCAGCAGGGGAGCGTCGCCGCCCATCTGGCGCGCCAGCACATAGGCGCTCGACGACGCCGGCACCGCCGAGCACACCGCCACGATGGCCAGATTGGAGCCGGAAAGGCCGAACCACAACGCCAGCGCGATCGCCAGCACCGGCATCAGCACCAGTTTCAGAAACACGGCGACGCTGGCGGCGAGGCTCGGTCGAAACATGCCCGCCAGCTGCAGGCCGGCCCCGGTGACCAGCAGGCCGATCGCCAGTGCGGAGCGGCCGAGCGCGTCGGCGACCTCATGCCAGATCCGCGGCAGCGGCAGGTGCAGGATATTGAGCGTCAGCCCGATCACGCAGGCCCAGATCAGGGGATTGCGCACCACCGTCATCAGGATGGCGCGGACCGGCTGCTTTTCGGGCGAGGCGTAATGCGCCAGCACGGAAACGCTGAAGACGTTGACCAGCGGGATGATCGCGACCATCGCCACCGAAGCCAGCGCCAGCCCGGTGTCGCCGTAGAGATTGACGGAGACCGCGAGCGCCACATAGGTCTGCCAGCGGGTGGCGCCCTGGAAAATCGAGGTGAAGGCCGGCCCGTCGACCGCGCATCGCGCCAGCAGCGGCCGCAAGGCGAGGCATAGCAGCGACATCAGCAGCAGCGAGAGCAGCAGCGCGCCGCCGACGCCCGCGACGGGCACGGTGGTCAGATCGGCCTTGACGAGGGTCTGCACCAGCAGCACCGGGAACAGCACGTAATAGGTCAGCCGCTCCAGCCCGTGCCATTGCGTCTCGAGCCGCAGCAGGCTTCGCTTGAGGATGAATCCCAGCACGATCAGCAGGAACACCGGCAGCAACGCCGCCATGACCAGCGCCATTCTCAGCGGACCTTGCGGCTATCGCTGAGCGTCATCAACCGGTCGAGCGCGCCCTGCAGGATGTAGATCGCGGCGTGCTCGTCGATCACCTCGGCGCGCCGGGCGCGGCTCATGTCGGTTCCGATCAACTCCCGCTCCACCGCGGCGGTGGAGAGCCGCTCGTCCCACAGGCCGATCGCGAGGTCCGTCAGCCTGGAAAAATTGCGGGCGAAGGCGCGGGTCGATTGCGCGCGCGGCCCCTCGCTGGCGTCCATGTTGACGGGCAGGCCGAGCACGAAGCCGACGGCGCTGCGCTCGGCGGCAATGGCCAGCAGCCGCGCCGCGTCCGATGTGAAAGTCTTGCGCTGAATGGTGCCCACACCGGTCGCGAGCCGGCGGTCGGGATCGGACACCGCGACGCCGATGGTCTTGGTTCCCAAGTCGAGTCCAATCAGCCCGCCGCGGTCCGGCCAGTGCGCGACAGCTTCGATCAGGGGCAGGATGAGAGCGGGCATGCCACCGCTTAACACGCACGACGCTGATCAAGCAAAGCGCTTGCTTGCTTCACCCTCCCCTGGAGGGGGAGGGTCGTCTCGCATCGCAAGATGCGAGACGGGGTGGGGTGACGGTCTATCAACTCGCGCACTCCACGAGTCGATAGACTTTCACCCCACCCCGCCGCTGATTTCATTCGCGTCGACCCAAGAGCGAGCTTCGCTCGTCTCGGCCCCACCAGGGGAGGGTAAGAACATCGAGCTCCGCTGCTCTCAGCGGATCGCCACCGGGTTGATCATGCTCTGCACGCCGCCCTTGAAGCGCGGCTGGCCGAGCACGAACAGGAACTCGTAGGCCTTGTCCTTGGCCAGTTCGGCGGTGTCCATGTTTTCGAGGATGTAGGTGCCGTTCATCGGCAGCAGGATTTGATGGACCTCGAAGATGTTCTTGGTCTCGAACGGAACGGCTTCAAGTCCCCAGGTATCGGCGCCGACCGCGACCACGCCCTTGCCGGTGAGATATTTGGCGCCTTCGACGCCGAGGCCTGGTTCACCGGCGCCGAAACGCTTGTCGTCCTTGCCGATCAGGCTGAGCCAGCCGGTATGGAACAGCACGACATCGCCCTGGCGGATTTCGACGCCCTGTTTCCTGGCGACCTCCTCGATTTCCTTGACGTTGAAGGCGGTGCCTTCCTTGACCACGTCGGTGTTGTAGTGGGCCGCCATGTCGAGCAGTACGCCGCGGGTCACCATCGGCGGGATTTTTTCGACGCCGAGTTTCTTCAGGCCGGTGGGATCGGCGAAATCGGCGAGCTTGTTGCCGTTGTAATAAACGTGCTCGACGCCGATATGGCCGAGACCGTCGAGCTGGCTGCCGACGCCGACCCAGCCTTCGATGATGTCGTCATTGTAAGTGGTCTTGGTGGGACCGAGGCCGGGAATGCCGGCCTGGCCGGGCTGAACCACCGTGATCTTGAATGCGCGCGGGGGGTAGGCCGGCGTCTTGGAATCGACGGGAATGCCGAGTGCATAGGTCTTGCCGGTCTTGACCAGCGAGGCCGCCTTCACCACGAGCTCCGGCTTCATGTAATTGGCGGCGCCGATCTCGTCATTCGGTCCCCATTTCGATTTGGTCCAGTCCTGTGCGCTTGCGGTTCCGGCCGTACCCAACACGGCGACAGAACAGCACAATACGATTGCCCTCAGCATCGCAGATCCTCCCAAGCATTGGCGTTATGGTTGTGGTAGCTAGCGCCGCATACTAACGTAGTGGGGCGGGGCGTCCAAAGTTTTCGACGCTAAACTTCAACCGCGATGCAGCGCCGCATTCGCAAGCGCGAAGTGCCCGCGCAATTTGCCACAAATTCATCACAGCGCTTTTCGCCGCGCGGAATACCCGGGCCCAAATACCCGGGCCTATATTTGGGCCTCAGGCGGCAATGACCTGACCGTTGTTCTCCAGACATGAGACAAAACCTTGCAGGGCGCTGTATTGTGGCGCGCCGCGGCGCTGGATGAAGATTGTATCGACCCGCGACTGTGACGGGCTGAGCGGGTGGATGCGGATGTTGCCGCTCTGGTCGCTGCGTTCGACCACCGCGCGCGGCAGCAGCGTGACGCCCATGCCGGCGGCGACGCAGCCGATCATGCCGTCGAGCGTGCCCAGTTCGAACCGCGCGGCGGACGGCCAGCCGAATTCCGTCAGCAGTTGCTCGAGCCGCTGCCGGTAGCTGCAGCCGGTGCGGAATACCAACGCGGTCGGTCCGGATTCGGGCGTGCCGCCGCGCAGGGCGGCGAGGCTGGCCCAGCGGCGCGCCGTCACCAGCACCAGCTCTTCCTGGAAGGCCGTCACATCGGTGAGTTCGGCATGCGCGATCGGCCCGGCGACGAAGGCGCCGTCGAGCGAACCGTCGAGCACGGCGGCGACCAGATCGGCGGTCGGCGCGGTCCGCAGGCTCAATTGCACCGCGGGAAAACGCCGGTGAAATTCCGCGAGCAGCGACGGCAGCCGCACGGCGGCGGTGGTTTCCATCGAGCCGATCGACAACGGTCCTTTCGGCTCGCCGTCCTCGCGCGCCGCCAGCACCGCTTCTCGCGACAGCGCGGCCAGCCGCTGCGCGTAGGGCAGCAGGCGGCGGCCGGCGCCGGTCAGCGTCATGCCGCGGCTGTGCCGCTCGAACAACGGCGTGCCGATTTCGGCCTCGAGCGCCTTCACCCGCTGCGTGATGTTGGATTGCACGGTGTTGAGTTCGTCGGCGGCGCGGGTGACGGCGCCGAGCCGCGCCACGGTCGAAAACGTCACCAGATCGGACAATTCCATCGCACCGGTTCCGTTCTGTTTTTGAGATGGTAGAGATCTCAAGAAATCATTTATCCAGAATGGTAGCTGGACGTAGATTGCCTGTCCAGATCAGAGGGTTGGAAATGTCGATCGCGACGCCGCTGACGAGCCTGTTGGGGATCCGCCATCCGGTGCTGCTGGCGCCGATGGATGTGATTGCCGGCGCGCGGCTGACGGTGGCGGTGAGCCGGGCCGGGGGCTTCGGCATTCTCGGCGGCGGCTATGGCGAACGAAGCTGGCTCGAGCAGGAGACGGAAAAACTCCGGCAGCAGGCGGCGCCTTTCGGCGTCGGTTTCATTACCTGGAGTCTCGCGAAGCAGCCTGACCTGCTGGATGTCGCACTGGCCGCACGGCCGCGCGCGATCATGCTGTCGTTCGGCGACCCCAAGCCATTTGCGCCCCGCGTCAAGCAGGCGGGCGCGTTGCTGATCTGCCAGGTTCAGGACGAAGCCATGGCGCAGCAGGCGCTCGATGCCGGCGCCGACATTCTGGTGGCGCAGGGCAGCGAGGCCGGCGGCCACGGCGCGTCCCGCACCACGATCGACATCGTGCCGTCGATCGTCGATCTCGCGGCCGGCCGCGTGCCTGTGGTGGCCGCCGGCGGCATCGGCGACGGACGCGGGCTGGCGGCGATGATGATGCTCGGTGCGACTGGCATTCTCATGGGCACGCGCTTCTATGCCAGCCAGGAATGCGACGGCGCCGAGGAGGCCAAGCGGCGCATCTGCGCCGCCAAGGCAGGCGCCACCACGCGCGGCATCATCTTCGACCTGTCGCGCAACAACGTCTGGCCGGCGCCGTTCAACGGGCGCTGCCTGATCAACGACCATGCACGCCGCTGGATGGGCCGGGAAATCGAACTGCTGCAGAATGTGAAGGCGGTCGCCGCCGACTATTCCGCGGCCAGGGCCTCCGGCAATTTCGACATCGCGGCGGTGATTGCCGGCGAAGCCGTCGGCCTGATCCATGACATCCCGCCGGCCGCCGACATCATCGATCGTATCGTCGCCGAGGCCGACCAGATAATGTCGGGGCGACGCAATTCCGGCAGTGGCGTTTTCTTCCCTTCTCCCCTTGTGGGAGAAGGTGGCGCGGGCGAAGTCCGCGCCGGATGAGGGGTCTCTATCAACAGGCAGACTCGTTGATAGAGACCCCTCACCCGTCACGAACGCGCTACGCGCATTCGTGCCACCCTCTCCCACAAGGGGAGAGGGTAAGCGAGCCAACACGAGAGAGAGAGACACAACATCATGTGGCCGGACCGCCGAATCCTCGATCTCTTCAAGACCGAATTTCCCATTATTCTGGCGCCGATGGCGGGGGTGATGGACGCCGACCTCGTGATCGCGGCGGCGCAGGGCGGCGCGCTCGGCTCGCTGCCCT
>NZ_JAUYAN010000344.1 GCF_030693485.1 Bradyrhizobium sp.
TGATGACCGATTCCGGCGGCAAGCCGCAGCCACCGGTCGCATCCACCCTTTCGAAACCATACGAGGCCGGTTCCGGAAACTCTCCGTTCACCATCTGCATCGAATGAGCCGCCGCACCCTCGGCGAAACCCCGTGCAGGCACGGACTTCGGCCGCGGGCTGGCGCGCCTTAGCGTTCGCTTAAGTTCGCTCTGACAGGTTGGGGCAACGATAAAGGGGGCGTTCCGGCGCGTCAGCAACAGAACCTGCGAGACGAACAAGCCGAAGCGCGAGAGACGTGACAGTTTTGAATATCATCCGCGATTGCCTCGACGCGTTGCTGCATCCGTCCGCGCGTTACGATGCGCTGACGCGCGCGCGTCATCGCGCATTCATGGCGCCGCGGCTGCTCGGCAGCCTGGCGGCCCTCGCGGCATTCCCGGTCTATCTGGCGCTGCGAGGTGCGCCGACGGCGCTGGAAGTCGCGGCATTCGCCTGGCTGATCGCGCCGATCCTGCTGTCATGGTTTCTGTCGCGCACCGGCCGCTACGAAAGCGCGCATGTGCTGTCCTCGCTGGCGCTGAGCGGTCTCGTCATGACGGTGGCGATGACCACCGGCGGCATCGAATCCTTTGCCGCGATCTGGCTGGTCGTGGTTCCGCTGGAGGCCGCATTGTCGGCATCGCGCCGCGCGGTGGCGTTCGCCTGCGCGCTGACGCTTGTCTGCACCGCCGCCCTGATCGTATCGGGGCATTTCGACCTGTTGGCGCCGCCGGATGCCAATTCGATCTCGCGCAGCATCTTCATGGCGTTCGGGGTGGCATCGGCGACGCTCTATGCGGCCGGGCTCGCCTTCGGCGCCGAGTCGCTGGCGCGCACCAGCGTGGCGCTGCTCAATGTCGAGGAGGACCGCTATCGCCTGTTGGCGCGCAACATGAGCGACGTAATTTCGCGGCATCGCCGCAACGGCGCCGTGCAGTTCATTTCGCCTGCGGTGGAGGCGATGCTGGGGGTGCCGGTGTCGCGGCTGCTCGGGCATGGCCTGTTCGACCGCGTCCATGTCGCCGATCGTCCGGCCTATCTCACCGCGCTTTCGGATGCCGTGCGCGGCGGCGAGGCGCGCAGCGTCGAATTTCGCCTGAGGCGGGAGGTGCCGCGTGCCAGCGCGCGGGGCCCGAACCATCAGGTCGACTTTATCTGGGTCGAAATGCGCTGCCGGCCGCTGGAACAGGCCGCGGAAGCGGCTGTGCTGCCCGAAGCCGAAGCCGAGGTGGTCGCCGTGATGCGCGACGTCACCGACCGCAAGATCCAGGAGCAGGCGCTCGATCTCGCGCGCACCGCCGCCGAGCACGCCGACGCGTCGAAGACCCGTTTCCTCGCCACCATGAGTCACGAGCTGCGCACGCCGCTCAACGCCATCATCGGATTTTCCGAGATGATCGTTCAGGAAGACGTGCTGATGATCGACGCCATCAGGCGCAAGGAATATGCCCAGCTGATCAACGATTCCGGCCAGCATCTCTTGTCGGTCGTCAACGGCATTCTCGACATGTCGAAAATGGAAACTGGCAATTTCGAGATTTCGCCGGAACCGTTCGCGCCGCGCGCCGCCCTGATCAATTGCTGCAACCTGCTGGCGCTGAAGGCGCGGGAAAACGCCATCGATCTCGTCACCCGCGCGCCGAACGATCTGCCCATGATGACCGGCGATCCCCGTGCGTTCAAGCAGATCGTGCTGAACCTGGTCGCCAACGCCATCAAGTTTACCGAGCGCGGCGGCTCCGTCACGGTGTCCGCAGGCGTCGAGGGATCGCGGCTGGTGCTGCGCGTCTGCGACACCGGCGTCGGCATCTCGGCCGACGACCTGAAGCGGATCGGCAATCCCTTCTTCCAGGCCGGCAAGACCTATCAGCGGCGCCACGAAGGCACCGGCCTCGGGCTCTCGATCGTGAAGAGCCTGGTTGCCCTGCATGCCGGCGAGATTAATGTGCAGAGCAAGCTCGACGAAGGCACCACCGTGACCGTCGCATTGCCGCTCGCCTTCACGCCGAGGGCCGAGCAGACATCCAGCAATATCGCAACGCTGACGCCGGCGGTGCGGTCCGCAACCCCAGAGCCATCCCATCAGGTGAAGAAAAGTGCCTAGACATAGCGATGACGAAGACATGCCGCGCCGCCGTCGCGGCGCGCGGGCGGCGGTCGTGGAAGCGGAGGCCGAGCGGGGCCTTTTGATGCGCATCCTGCTGCATAGCCCGAAAGACCTGGTGGCAGGCTTGCTGGCGTTTGCCGCGGTCAGCGCCATCATCGCCAACGCGCTGTTTCTGCAGGCCGGACGCCATCCGTCGCCGATGTTTGGCACGGTGACGAAGATGCCGGCGGCGGCCTCTGCGCCCAGCCCGTTGCCGCGTCCACGCCCGGTGGAAGCCGCGGCGCGAACCGATCCCTTGCCGGCGGAACCACGGGTCGTCGAGATGAGAATCGCCGAGCCCAGGATCGACGCCAAAAACGACTCGAAGAGCGATTCCAAGAGCGATCCGATGACCAATCTGGTCAAGGCGACAGCTTCGCCGCAGGCCATGCCGTCCACGATCGTGCGCCCGCCGGCGCCGATTCCAGCTTCCCGCAACGAGACCATCGCAAATCAAACCCCGGCGGCGCGCCGCGTGGCGTCGGTACAGCGCACGCTGACCGAATATGGCTACGGCCAGTTGAAGCCGACCGGTACGGTCGGCTCCGACACCCAGGCCGCGATCCAGAAATTCGAGCGCGAGCGCAAGCTGCCGGTGACCGGGCAGATGTCCGATCGGCTGGTGAAGGAACTCACCGCGATGATCGGCCGGCCGGTCGAGTAGCGCACGCCGGCCCCTGCCGCAGGGGCTCTGCAAAAAAATCGCGAAAACAACCCCATGAACAGTAGAATGGCTCGGCTCGCAGCACCGGAGCTGCCGTGCGCTTCGGTACTCGCCACTCTGTATTTTACAAAATAATATCAAAGGCTTATGGCATGCGATTAAAATCAGCCATATGGGTGGCGGCCTATTTGCGCCGTTGCCAGACCGCGGGCGTGTTCGGCGCCGTGCGCCGGCGCGGCGCGGAGGAGGCCGGGGCGGTGTTCGTCAAGGTCGCCACGCTCGACGGCAACGCCATGCTGTACGTACCGGCGCCGCAGACGGTGTATGACGACAGCCGGCCGATCGAGCGCATCTTCACGCCGATGTCGCCGCAACCGGTGCCGGAAACCTCAGTGGAAGAGCGCCTGGTCCGGGAAATCAAGTTCGATCCCGACGCCTGGGTAGTCGAGACCGAGGACCGGGCAGGACGGCATTTTCTCGATCTGGCGAGAGCCTAGCGCCCGGAGCCCTGGTAGCCGGTTCGCGGCACGGCGGCGACGCCCGGTTGCACGGCGGGGCGGGTCTGGGCCGGCGCCGAGCGCGCGCGCTGGCGTTCGTCGTCGTAAAGGGCGGGGCGGTACTTGGCCCGGGCCACCGCCATGGTCGAGCCACGCCAGGCGGCCAGCATGATCAGGGCGGAGCGTTCGCTGAGCCGGTCATACAGGCGCGACATCCGGTAGACGTAATTGACCGAAGCGAATTGCGGATTGAGAAACAGCGTCACGCGCTGGAACACGGGGCCGGGCATATCCAGCGCTCTTGCCGCGCAGGCCAGCGGCTCGCCGCCGGGATCGCCAACCACTTGGGCAGCAACACGCGACGGCAGGATCAGGGTTTCGCCGAGTTCCAGCGTGAAGTTCTCGATGTCGCCGACCCAGGCGGCCATCTCCAGCGTCTCGACGGCGCGCGCGGCGCACATGTAAGGAATCCGCGCCGCAGCCCGCAACGGGGTTTCCGCCAGGTTATGCAGGATCTGGGTGCGCTCGCCGGCGCTGGCCGCGAAAAACAGGTCGTTGATCTCGGCGGCGTCCTTTGGCTGCATCGAGAGGTTCGATGCCATCCGCATTTGCGCTTCGGTCGGCGGGGTGACCGTCGGCGCAACGGCGGCACTGGCGGGAATCTCATCGGCGGCAGGCATGCGCAAACCGGGATCCTGCTTCTTCAGCCCGAGCCTCCTCAGCACCTCGGGCGGCGTGGCCGGATAGATCGAGAGCCGCGCCCGCACCGCCGCGCGCGTGGTGTCGTCGACCTCATCGATCAGGCGGGACGTCAGTTCGACGAACTGCCGCGCTTCCTCATCGCTGTGCACCTGGGTCTGAACGTAGAGGTCGGTCAGCACGCGCAGCAAGGTGGGACGTATATCGACGCCCTCGCGGCGGGAGAGCGTCATCAGCCCATCGAAGCCGGGGAAAAATGGCGGTGTGGTCATGTCAGGATACGCGACTGAGAAATATCAGCGCCAATTTACATGGCTTGCTTTAACAGCTCGTTAAGGAAAACAACCGGTGAAGGGTTCCGGTCGCATTCGCCCTGTTGCCGGACGCTTCGGCCAGATCGCGCCAGCCGCTGAAATTAAGATGCCGTTAACCACGTCCTGATTTTAATGTCGAGGTGTCGCCGGCCAATGCGTGCCAGTGCGGCCATCAGAGAGAGTCGAACATGGGCAACATCATTGAATTTCCGGCAGATGCGGCTTCGCGGCGGCCGGGGTCGACCATCGATGGCGCTCCACGTTCAGGCATGGGCACCATCCTGATCCTTCCCGCCGTCCGGATCGAGCGCAACCCCGATGAAACCAGCGGTGGCAGCGGACCGGAAGAGGGCACCGCTCCCGGCCGCCGCCGCCGTCGGCGCTGATCCCGGGACAATTCAATATGCCGGAGACGCGTCTTCCGATCCGGATCCCATCGCAGGCATGGCGGCGATCGCCGTTTCCGCTGCTGTTGCTGCTCGGCGCTGCGCTCGGGGGCTGCAGCGGCGGCGACTTCGGCCGCACCCGCCAGGACGTGCGCAACGACGACATGCATCGCTGGCTCGGCGCCGAGGTGACGGGAAGCGTCGGCCTCAAGGCGTCGCAATTCCAGCTCACCGATGGCGAACGGCAGCTCCGCGATTATGCCTATCCCCTGATCGAGCCGCCGCATTCGCGTCCCGCCTGGAAGAGCGTGTTCGGCGACTACAAGCCGCTGCCGTCGCCGTGGCGGCAGGCGGTGATCTTCGACCGCACCGCCTATGGACGGTTGCTGATCGACGAGCCGCACCGCTCGCACAATTCGCGCTACGCCGTCCTGATGGATCATGTGCGCAACGACATCACCCGCTTCGAGCCGTTCTTTGCTTCCGCCGCCCGGGTCCTCGAACTTGACCGCAAGCGCAACGCCAGTCTCAAGCTGATATCGGAACTGTCGCCGCGCGAGCGCGACGACGCGGTGGCGCGGATGGAAGAGAATGCGATGATCGTGCAGTGGGTGCAGCAGAGCCTGGAGCGGCGGATTTCGTCGTATCGCTGGGCGCTGGAGCGGCTGGTGATCCAGGCGCCCGACAGCATCGCGGCCGACGTCGACCGCCTGATCGGCGAACTCGCCGCGCAAACCGCCAACCCGCCGGTCGCAGCGCGCCCGGTGATCGGACGCGCGGTGAGCGTGAGGGGTTGAGATAAAGCCCTACGCCGCGTAATATCCGCCGTCGACCACCTGCGACGCGCCCGTCATGAACGACGCCTTGTCGGAAACCATCCAGACCACAGCCTCCGCGATCTCCTCGGGCACGCCCATGCGGTTCATCGGCACCTTCGCCATCGTGGCATCGAAGCGCGTCTGCACCACTTCCTCGGTCATCGGGGTGGTGACGTAACCGGGATTGACGCAGTTGACGCGGATTCCGTCTTGCGCGTATTCGATCGCCGCGGTCTTGGTCAGTCCGACCACGCCGTGCTTCGCCGCCACATAATGGCCCGAGGTCGCCAGACCGATCAGGCCTGCGATCGAGGCGGTGTTGACGATGGCGCCGCCGCCGCCCTGTTGCAGCATCTGCGCGATCTCGTGCTTCAGGCACAGGAACACGCCGGTGAGATTGATCGCCAGCATGGCGTCGAACGAGGCCTGACTGAGTTCGTGCAGGCGCTGGCGTCCGGGGCCGACCGATCCACCGGCGACGCCCGCATTGTTGAACGCGCAATCGATCCGCCCATAGGCCGCCACCGTGCGCGCCACCATCGCGGCGACCTGATCTTCGCGGGTGACGTCGCCGCCGATCGCGATCGCCTGGCCGCCGGCCGCGTTGATCAGGGCGACGGTTTCAGCCGCGCGCTCCTCGGTGCGGTCGGCCACCGCCACGCGCGCGCCCTCCCGCGCCATCGCCAGCGAAGTCGCCCGTCCGATGCCGGAGGCGCCACCGGTGACCAGCGCCACCTTGCGATCGAGGATGCCTGCCATGTCGTGTTTTCTCCCGTTGTTTTTTTGAACGCCCGAGGCGAACTTACGCCGCTCCGATCTACGACGCGACTTTCGCCAGCCCGCTCCAGTCGAACGTGATGCCGTGCCCAGGCCGTGCCGGCGCCAACGCCATGCCTTCGTCGAGAACGAGCGGCTGCTCGATATAGCGGTCGAGCCCGAAGCCGTGCGCCTCCAGATAGGAGCGGTTCGAGCAGGCCGCGAGCAGGTGAACGGTAATGTCGTGTGCGCCGTGGCTGGTCACCGGCAGATTGAACGCTTCCGCGAGCCGCGCGATCTTCATGAAGGTCGTGACGCCGCCGCAATTGGTGACGTCGGGCTCGGGATACGACACGGCGCCGGCCGCAATATAGTTCCTGAATTCCCAGAGCGAGCGCAGGTTTTCGCCCGCCGCGATCGGCACGCCGCCGGCAGCCATGATGCGGGCGTGACCGGCGATATCGTCGGGGATGATCGGCTCCTCGAGCCAGGTCAGGTCGAGGGGTTGCAGGGCGCGCGCGGCGCGAATGGCTTCCTCGACCGTCCATTTCATGTTGGCATCGGCCATCAGAGGAAAGCCGTCGCCGAGATGCTCGCGCATCGCCTGCACGCGCTTGACGTCGGAGGCGAGATCGGGTCGGCCGACCTTCATCTTGATGGCGCGAAAGCCCTTGGCGAGATTGCCGTCGGTTTGCTGCAGAAGCGCTTCGACGGAAAGATCGAGGTCGATGCCGCCGGCGTAACAGGGTACGCGGGCGTCGAAGCCGCCGAGCAGGCGAAACAGCGGCGCATCGGCACGGCGCGCCTTCAGGTCCCACAGCGCAATGTCGAGCGCCGATAGCGCCAGAACGGTCGGTCCGCCGCGACCGCCATAATGCAGGGCCCACCAGACACGATGCCATATGGCTTCGGTGTCGTCCGCTTCGCGGCCCTCGATCAGTTCGCGAATTTCCCTCCGCAGCGTATCGGCGATCGCGCCGCCATTGCGGCCGACGGTGTAGGTATAGCCGACACCTTCGGCCCCATCGGAATCGCGGACACGGCAGGTTATCAATTCGAAGGCGTTGATTTCGCCGTGGGTGCTGTCAGAGAGGCTGACGCTCAGCGGGATCCGATAGAGCCCGGTGTCGATCGTCCTGATGAGTGCCATTTGGTCTCCGCCCGTTTTCGGCATCCTAGGCCGCCGCTGTTCGCGGAGCAATTGCTTCAGCCGATCATGTCAGCCATTCAATGCTGTTCGGCTTTCCAGTCGCGCTTGATCTTCTTGGCCAGCGACCATTTGTGGACTTCGGTCGGACCGTCATAGATGCGAAAAGCGCGGATCTCGCGGAAAGCCTGCTCGACGATCGTCTCGGTCGAGACGCCGGTGCCTCCCATCACCTGCACGCAGCGGTCGGCAACCCGCATCAGCGCTTCCGACACCGAAACCTTGGCCATCGAACTCTCGGCCGTCCCGAGCGAGCCGGTATCGAGCACGCTGGCGCACCAGTCGATCATCAGTTCCGACTGTTTGAGATCGATCAGGTTCTCCGCCAGCATGAAGCCGACGCCTTCGTGATCGACCAGCGGCTTTCCGAACGCATGGCGGCGGCAGGCGTAATCGGTGGCGATCTCGTTGGCGCGGATCGCGAGGCCCAGCCAGCGCATGCAGTGCGACAGGCGTGCCGGGCTGAGGCGGATTTGCGCATACTTGAAACCATCGCCGGACGCGCCGAGCATCTGGTCGGCGGAAACACGAAGGTTCTCGATCTCGATCTCGGCATGTCCGCCGGGCATCGAACTATCGATCGTATCGATCACGCGCAGGGTGCGGATCGCGGGATCCGGCAGATCGACCAGGAACATGCACGCGCCGACGTCCGACTTCGCCATGATGATGCCGACCCTGGCGCCATCGGCCCCCGTGATGAACTTCTTTCGCCCGTTGATGACCCAGTGATTGCCGTCCAGCCTGCACGTGGTCTGCATCATCGACGGATCGGAACCTGCACCGCCGGTGTCCGCCGGCTCGGTCATGAAGAACGCCGATCGCGCTTTTCCCGATACCAGTGGCTCCAGGAAGCGCGCCTTCTGCTCGGCGCTTCCGACCTTGCCGAGCAAATACATGTTGCCCTCATCGGGCGCCATCGTGTTGCAGGCCAACGGCCCCAGCGGCGAGAGACCGGAGTTGATCAGGGCCTTCGCCGTCTCGAGTTGCGTGAGGTGTGATCCGTCCGGCAGAATGTGCGGCGTCAGGACGCCAGCCTTGCGTGCCCTGGCGCGCAATTCCTGCACCAGTTCGTCGCTCGGGCCATGCGGACCCGCCCTTGGATCCTTTTCATAGGGGATCACCTCGGCGCGGATGAAAGCCTCGATGTCAGCGGCAATGGCGTCGGCTCGATGGGTCATGGATGCGGATGCTCCGGTCGATCTCCGCAGGGGCGGAGCTGTGGTGGCTGGATTTGATTGATGCGCGCTCGGTCACGGCGCGCTCTGGAGATCGCCAGGCAGATGGATTGGATACGAGCAGCATTCCGTCCCCGGTAGGCCTCCGCGCAATGATTGCCGCGTCGCAAGGCTACCGCCCTTACCACAACCAAGGGATCGTCGCACAGCCGGGATTGAAGGGTGGAAGGTTCGGCTCAATGACCGCGGGCGCAAAGCGGTCATTTGGTCCGACGCCGATCTCCGCCACGTGCCGCGAGGAGGCGTTGCCCCTTCCACGTCCTCACAAGACCGGTGTAGTCTGTTCCCGCAGGGCGTCCGGCTGGATTCCATTTCCTCGACGCCGTGCAGACCCTGGAGGGAGCATCATGAAATTTCCCCGCCGCACATTCTTGCATCTGGCCGTGGGCGCTGCTGCGTTGCCGGCCTTGCCCCGCATTGCGCGGACGCAAGCCTATCCGTCCCGGCCGGTGCGGATCATCGTCGGCTTTCCCGCCGGCGGGGCTACCGACATCCAGGCGCGCCTGATGGGTCAATGGTTATCGGATCGCCTCGGCCAGCAATTCATCATTGAGAACCGCGCCGGCGCCAGCGGTAACATCGGAACCGAGGCGGTCGCCAGAGCGCCCGCCGATGGCTACACACTTCTGCAAATCGTGACCCCGCATGCGATCAATTCCGCGCTCTACAGCAATCTCAGCTTCGACTTCATCCGGGATATCGCGCCGGTTATCTGCGCCGCGCGGCTGGCTTACGTGGTCGTGGTACATCCGTCGGTCCCCGCCACGACGATCCCTGAATTCATCGCATACGCCAAAGCCAACCCGGGCAAGATCAACTACGGCTCGGCCGGCCCCGGCACCCCGCAAAACATTGCTTGCGAACTCTTCAAGATGATGGCCGGTGTGAATTTGGTCCACGTCCCCTATCGGGGCGGCGCGCCTGCGACCACCGATCTGGTCGGCGGTCAGATACAAGTGATTTTCAGTCCGGTGTCGGAGTCGATCCAACACATCAAGGCCGGTAGCCTGCGCGCCCTGGCGGTCACGACCGCGGCCCGATTGGACGTGTTGCCGGACGTTCCAACAATGGCGGATTTCGTGCCTGGTTATGAGGCCAGCGGTTTTGCGGGCATCGGCGTGCCCAGGAACACCCCGGCCGACATCATCGACATGCTGAACAAGGAGCTCAATGCCGGCCTCGCCGATAGCAAAATCAGGGCCCGGATCGTCGAGCTGGGCGGTACAGTGCTCGGGGGCTCGCCTGCGGCGTTCGGAACGATCCTCTCGGATGCCACCGAAAAGTGGGCGAGGGTGATCAAGTCCGCAGGAATCAAGGTTGAATAGGCATTGCATGATGCGGCGACCCAGCACCGTCGCGATACGGTCCATCCGGTCGACACAGACCTATTCCTCGTCCACGCCCGGCGCCTGCCTCAGCAGGAAATGCCCGAACGCCGAGGCGATGGGTTTGGCCGGGTCGTCCTGCCACGCCTGGGCCTCGAAGGCGACGACGCGCCGGCCCTGCTTGACGATCGACACTTTGGCGTGGCTGTCGAGGGCCCGGCCGGAACGGAGGTAATTGACGGTGAGGCCGATCGGCTTCGGCGACGACACGCCGAGTTCGCGCGCCACGCCCACGATCGCGGTGGTTTCGAGGAAGGCGCCGGTCATGCCGCCGTGGATGGCGGGCAGGATCGGGTTGCCGATGATTTGCGGCGAGAACGGCATCAGCAGCGTGTCGTCCTCGCCGATGCGGATGCCGAGGCAACGCGCAAACGGGCTGTTGGCGAACGGGCTTGCGGGGTCCTGCGGCGCCTCCAGCACCGGCAGCGTGCGCTGCTCCATCGCCCGGTCCAGCATGTTGGTCCGGTTGGCCCCGACCATGAAGCAGGCTGTCGCGGTGGCAACGGGATCGTCTTCCGATTCCTGGTAGGCCGTCGCGCGCACGAAGGCGATCGAGCGGGTGACGCGGTAGCAGATCGAATGCGCCCGGATGTCGAGGCCCGGCGTTGACGGTTTCTGGTAGTCGATCCGCAGGTCGAGCGTGGCGATCGCGCTGGTGCCGTCGAGCGCGAGCTGGACGGCCATGCCGCAGCTCTCGTCGAGCATGGCGGTGACGACGCCGCCGTGCAGAACGCCGGTTGCGGTGTCGCCGACGAAGACCGGGCGGTAGGGCAGGCTCGACCACGCCTCGCCGCGGGCGGCGCGGTCGAGCCGAAGTCCGCTGATGTGACCATAGACGGAGCGGCTGCCCTTGATGGCCTCGGCGAGTTGCTCGAACGGCAGCTGCGTGATGATGGGTGCTTTGGACATACCAACGTTCTACGCCATATTGCGAAGCGAGCAAAAGGCGCGATCGTCGTTCAATCGTTGGTCACGTGCACCCGGGGCGTCCGCCCCGCGCTCCACTGCCGGCCGAGAGCGCGCTCGATCTGTGCCGCCAGCTGCAGCAGCAGGCCGTCATTGGCCTGCCGGGCCTGGGCCTGAATGCCGAGCGGCAAGCCGCTCTCATGTTGCGCCAGCGGCAGCGAGATCGCCGGAAGTCCGCAGAGATTGGCGAGCGGGGTGAAGGCGAAATTGCGCCACAGATTGCCGAACCAGTCCAGCACCGATGGATTGTCCGATATCGTCAGATACTCCGTCGTGCCGAGCTTCGGGGTCGGCAGCGCCGTGATCGGCGTCAGGATAATATCCCACTCCTCGAAAAACGCACCGAAGCCGCGGGTCGTCGTATTGAACACCGCCTGCATGCGGGCCCGCTCCGCAAATGTCGTGTGCCGGCCAGCTTCCCAGATCCGGATGTTGACCGGCTCGACCAGATCGGCCGGCGGCCGGTCGAGGCCGCGCGCCGCCAGCATGTTGCCGATCACGACGGCGAAATTGCTGATGTAGCAGGTGGTCTG
>NZ_JAUYAN010000346.1 GCF_030693485.1 Bradyrhizobium sp.
CGGCCTTGGCGGGCGCCGCGGCGGGCTTGGCAACGGCAGCGACGGCGCCGTCATTGATCTGGCCGAGCAGCGCGCCGACCGCAACGGTCTCGCCGTCCTTGGCAATGATGTCGCCGAGGGTGCCCGCGGAGGGCGCCGGAACCTCGATGGTGACCTTGTCGGTCTCGAGTTCGACCAGCGGTTCATCGACCGCCACGGCATCGCCGGCCTTCTTGAACCAGCGGCCGATGGTGGCCTCGGTCACGGACTCGCCGAGTGTCGGAACGCGAATTTCAGTCATGGTTTTGTTTCCTCAATCATCGCTTCTGCTGTCATCGTCCGCGAAGGCGGACGATCCAGTGATCCGTGACGGTCCCGATCAAATGAGGCCGCGCCGGTTACCGGATCCCCCGCTTTCGCGGGGGATGACGAATGAAAGTCTGTTCAGCCCAGGGCGTCGTCCATGAAGGCCTTGAGCTGCGCCAGGTGCTTCGACATCAAACCGGTGGCGGTCGCCGCCGAGGCCGCGCGTCCGGCGTAACGCGGACGCTTGTTCGGCGCGTGGATCTGGTTCAGCACCCATTCGAGATAGGGCTCGATGAAATGCCACGCGCCCATGTTGCGCGGCTCTTCCTGGCACCAGACCAGTTCGGCGCCCTTGAAGCGCGCGAGTTCGTGCACCAGCGCCTTCAGCGGCACCGGATAGAGCTGCTCGACGCGCATCAGATAGATGTCGTCGATCCCGCGCTTTTCGCGCTCGTCGTACAGGTCGTAATAGACCTTGCCCGAGCACAGCACGACGCGGCGGATCTTGTCGTCCGGCACCAGCTTGATCTTCTCGTCCGGCAGCATCGCCGCGTCATCGTAGAGCAGCCGGTGGAACGTGGTGTCGGCGCCGAGTTCGTCGAGCCGCGAGACCGCGCGCTTGTGGCGCAATAGCGACTTCGGCGTCATCAGGATCAGCGGCTTGCGGATTTCGCGATGCAGCTGACGCCGCAGCACATGGAAGAAGTTGGCGGGCGTGGTGGCGTGCACCACCTGCATGTTGTCTTCGGCGCACATCTGCAGGAAGCGCTCGAGCCGGGCGGAGGAATGCTCCGGCCCCTGCCCTTCATAGCCGTGCGGCAGCATGCAGACGAGGCCGGACATGCGCAGCCATTTGCGTTCGCCGGACGAGATGAACTGGTCGAACAGCACCTGCGCGCCATTGGCGAAATCGCCGAACTGCGCTTCCCAGACCGTCAGCGCCTTCGGCTCCGCCAGCGAATAGCCGTACTCGAAACCGAGCACCGCTTCTTCCGAAAGCAGCGAGTTGATGACTTCGTAATGGCCCTGATCGACGCCGAGATGATTGAACGGCGTGTAACGGCTCTCGTCCTCCTGATCGATCAGCACCGAATGCCGCTGCGAGAAGGTGCCGCGCTCTGAATCCTGTCCCGACAGCCGGACGTGATGGCCTTCCTCCAGCAGCGTGCAGAACGCCAGCGCCTCGCCGGTGGCCCAGTCGATTCCGATGCCGCCATCGATCGCCTTGGCGCGGTTTTCCAGGAACCGCTGCACCGTGCGATGGACCCGGAAGCCGTCGGGCACCTTGGTGATCCTGCGGCCGATATCCCGGAGCACTTCGACATCGACGCCGGTAACGCCGCGGCGCGGATCCTCTTCCTGGTCGGCCGACTTGAACCCGGCCCATTTGCCGTCGAGCCAGTCGGCCTTGTTGGGCTTGTAGCCCGCACCGGCCTCGAGTTCGGCATCGAGCCGGGCGCGCCAGTCGGCCTTGGCCTTCTCGACTTCGCCCTCGGTGATCACGCCTTCGGCGATCAGCCGCTTGGAGTAGATCTCGACCGTGCCGGGATGCGAAGCGATCTTCTTGTACATCACCGGCTGGGTGAACGCCGGCTCGTCGCCTTCGTTATGGCCATGCCTGCGATAGCAGAACATGTCGATGACGACGGGCTTGTGGAATTTCTGCCGGAATTCGATCGCGACCTTGGCCGCGAACACCACGGCTTCCGGATCGTCGCCGTTCACATGGAAGATCGGCGCGTCGATCATCTTCGCCACGTCGGACGGATACGGCGAGGAGCGCGAATAGCGCGGATAGGTGGTGAAGCCGATCTGGTTGTTGACGATGAAATGCAGCGAACCGCCGGTGCGGTAGCCCTTCAGGTCGGACAGCGCGAAGCATTCCGCCACCACGCCCTGGCCGGCGAACGCGGCGTCGCCATGCATCAGCATCGGCAGCACCGAAATCCGCATGTCCGGCGGATCGCCGTGCTGGTCCTGCTTGGCGCGCACCTTGCCGAGCACCACGGGATCGACGATCTCGAGATGCGAGGGGTTGGCGGTCAGCGACAGATGGATCTTGTTGTTGTCGAATTCGCGGTCCGACGAGGCGCCGAGATGATATTTGACGTCGCCGGAGCCCTCAACCGCGTCCGGATTGGCCGAGCCGCCCTTGAATTCATGGAACAGCGCGCGATGCGGCTTGCCCATCACCTGGGTCAGCACGTTGAGGCGGCCGCGATGCGGCATGCCGACCACGATTTCCTTCACGCCGAGATTGCCGCCGCGCTTGATGATCTGCTCCAGCGCCGGAATCAGCGATTCGCCGCCATCGAGGCCGAAGCGCTTGGTGCCGGTGAATTTGACGTCGCAGAACTTCTCGAAGCCTTCGGCCTCGATCAGCTTCATCAGAATGGCGCGACGCCCTTCGCGGGTAAAACTGATTTCCTTGTCCGGCCCTTCGATGCGCTCCTGGATCCAGGCCTTCTGCGCGCCGTTGGAGATGTGCATGAATTCGACGCCGAGCGTCTGGCAGTAGGTGCGCTCACAGATCGCGACGATCTCGCGCAGCGTCGCATATTCGAGGCCGAGCACGTGATCGAGGAAGATCTTGCGGTCGTAATCAGCCTCGGTGAAGCTGTAGGACCGCGGATCGAGTTCTTCGCGGTCGCGGGCCGGTTCGATCCCGAGCGGGTCGAGCTTGGCGTGGAAATGGCCGCGCATGCGGTAGGCGCGGATCAGCATCAGGGCGCGGACCGAATCGCGCGTGGCCTGATGGATATCGGCCGCCGTCAGTTCACTGCCCTTGTCCCTGCCTTTGGGCTGCGCCTGCGCCTTGGCGGCGAGCTTGGCGCCGACGACCTTTTCGACCTGCGCCCAGTTACCGTCGAGCGCGGAAGTCAGGTCGTCGCGCGGCGTCAGCGGCCAGTTGTCCCGGCCCCAGGACGGCCCGTCGGCGTTCTTTTGCGCATCGGAGGGCGCGTCCTTCAGGCTCTTGAAGAAGGCTTGCCAGTCGGCATCGACCGAATTGGGGTCTTTCTCGTAACGAGCGTACAGATCGTCGATATAGGGAGCATTGGTGCCCTGCAAAAACGAGGAGAGGGCAAAGGCGGCGTTCGCGTCCTGGCGAGACATACTGGCGTCCTGGTGATTTTCGAGCGCATGGAATACGGCGCAACGGCAAATCCGGGCACCGGATCAGCCTGATTTTTGGCTTTTACCGCATTTCGGGGGAATGTTCGCGCGCAAAAGTGCCAAGAATTGAATTTTAGTTCAAGAGAAAATCCGGCAATGACAGGCGTTCACAACCGTGACGGAACAAGGCCCCGGTGGAATGCCGGGGCCTTGCAGAACGGTCCGAAACTGGCTCGTTAGGCGACTATTGACCGCCGAACCGGTAGTTTACGCCGATGCGGCTGACGACGACCTGATCCTGCATTTCCATGCGATAGGGCACACCCAGGTTTCCAACACCGGTACCGGTACCGATAAAGGTGGCGTCGTCCTTCTCGAAGCGCATGTAGAGCACTTCGCTCTTCAAGCTCCAGTTCGGCGCAAACGCCCACTCGGTGCCGACGCCGGCCGCCCACCCAAACCGGGTCCGGTCCGAGTTCAGGATTCCGATGTCAGGGGGGACATTGTCATTAAAGAACGTCGCCGACCTCTTGAAGTTCGCGAACGCAAAACCGCCTGTCGCGTACAGCAACAGGTTGTCGACCACGACGCCCGACCGCACGCGCGCAGTGCCGAACCAATCCAGCTTGCTCGATACCGTTACCGAGTCGGTCGGAAGACCTCCAGCGGTCTGGTCGCCGTCCAGATTGACGAAAGAGGCTCGAAGGCCGGTCCAGCTCCAATCGGCCTCGACGCCGAACACGGTACATCCGGTCTGATAATTGTAACCAGCCTGCACGCCGCCGTTAACACCACTCTTGGTGGCTACGTCCGTGCCGCTCGCCAGATCGTCATCGATAGCTCCGCCCAAGCGGTCGCGGTCGTTGAACTTGTGATCATAATAGCCATAGCCAATGTTGACGCCGGCGTACCAGCCACCGAAACTGGCACAGCGGGGGACCGCCACGGGGCCCGCCTTGTATGCAGGGCGCATATCCGCGGCGACGGCGCTGCCGGCGGCCACAGTCGCGAATACGGTCGCGAGAAGCAATTTCTTCATTTTGCTGACTCCGTAAAAAAGGACCCGTCCAAACGATGGGAGCAATCTACGCCGGGACCAGGGAGCCGGCTGTAGCTCGGAGGCCACAGATGGCCAGAAAGTGCCAGAAGGTCCCCTACGCCCCGAGCAGGTCAACAAGGGTCTTGCCGAGCCGCGCCGGCGACGGCGAGACCCTGATTCCGGCCGCTTCCATCGCCACGGTCTTGGAACCGGCGTCGCCCTTGCCGCCGGAAATGATCGCACCGGCATGGCCCATGCGGCGGCCGGGAGGGGCGGTGACGCCGGCGATGAAGCCGACCATCGGCTTCGAGCGTCCGCGCCTGGCTTCGTCCCGGATGAATTGGGCGGCGTCTTCCTCGGCGGAACCGCCGATTTCGCCGATCATGACGATCGAGGTGGTTTTGGGGTCGGCCAGGAACATCTCCAGCATGTCGATGAATTCGGTGCCCTTGACCGGGTCGCCGCCGATGCCGACCGCGGTGGTCTGGCCGAGACCTTCCTGGCTAGTCTGGAATACGGCTTCATAGGTCAGCGTGCCCGACCGCTAGACGATGCCGACATTGCCCGGCTTGAAGATGTTGGCCGGCATGATGCCGATCTTGCACTCGCCGGCGGTCATCACGCCAGGGCAATTTGGCCCAATGAGCCGCGACTTCGATCCCTGCAGCGAGCGCTTGACCCGCACCATGTCGAGCACCG
>NZ_JAUYAN010000073.1 GCF_030693485.1 Bradyrhizobium sp.
CTTTTTCCAGGCGTCGGTCGCCGAACCGTCCCAAACTGCCTTCCATTGCTGCCTCCGAATGCCTTTCGGAGCATCGATTCAGAGAATGGAATAAGACACAAGAGCCGCTTTGGAGATGTGTGAATATCGTAGGGCTTGACCGGGCGATCCAGTACGCTGCGACTTATCGGTTGAGCCCGATCGTCTCTGGAATACCGGGTCGCCCGGTCAAGCCGGGCGATGACAGCGGCATTTGCCTCATTCATCAGGGCGGCCCCAAGGGCGGTGTCGAATTTGCAAGAAGGCCTTCACGGCCGCGTCTGTCCGGTGCCGTGGACCCGGTATTTGAAGCTGGTCAGTTGCTCGGCCCCGACCGGACCGCGGGCGTGGAATTTGCCGGTGGCGATGCCGATTTCCGCGCCAAAGCCGAACTCGCCGCCATCGGCGAACTGGGTCGAGGCGTTATGCAGCACGATCGCGGAATCGACCTCATTGAGAAATTTTTGGGCGCTACCCGAGTTCTCGGTCACAATCGCATCGGTGTGATGCGAGCCGTGGTTGTGAATATGGGCGATCGCCGCGTCGAGGCCGTCGACAATTTTCGCCGAGATAATCGCGTCCTCGTATTCGGTGTCCCAGTCCTCCTCGGATGCCGGCTTCACCCTGCGGTCGACGCGCTGCACGGCGTCGTCGCCGCGCACCTCGCAACCGGCGTCGATCAGCATAGTCACCAGCGGCTTCAACATCGCCGATGCAGCGGCGCGATCGACCAGCAGGGTTTCGGCCGCGCCGCAGACCCCGGGGCGCCGCATCTTGGCGTTCAGCACGATCGACTTCGCCATGTCGAGATTGGCGGCGGCATCGACATAGACGTGGTTGACGCCTTCCAGATGCGCGAACACCGGCACCCGCGCCTCGGCCTCGACCCGCGCCACCAGGCTCTTGCCGCCGCGCGGGACGATCACGTCCACGCCGCCGCTCAATCCGGTCAGCAGCAGTCCCACCGCGGCGCGATCCCGCGTCGGCACCAGCGTGATCGCGGCTTCCGGCAGGCCGGCTTCGCGCAGGCCCTGCACCAGGCAATCATGGATCGCGCGGCAGGAACGGAAACTGTCGGAGCCGCCGCGCAGGATTACGGCATTGCCGGATTTCAGGCACAGCACGCCGGCGTCGGCGGCGACATTGGGGCGGCTTTCGAATATCACCGCGACCACGCCGAGCGGCACCCGCACGCGTTCGATGGTCATGCCGTTCGGACGCTGCCAGCTCTCGGTGACGGTGCCGACGGGATCGGCGATGCCGCGCACGGTCGCGACACCGTCGGCCATCGCCTCGATCCGCGCCGGAGTCAGGGTCAGCCGGTCGATGAAGGCCGCGGTCGCGCCGCCATGGCGGACTTCCGCGACGTCCTCGGCATTGGCCGCGAGAATCGCCGCCGCATTGGCGCGAATGGCGCGCTCGATCGCTTCCAGCGCGCGGTTCTTCAGTTCCGGCGAGGCAAGCGCCAGCACCCGGGCGGCCGCGCGGGCCTGGGCGGCAAGCAAGGTCATCAAGGCCGGCAAATCGTCGTTGCCGTCGATCGCCTTCAGCGGCGCGCTCATGTCAGTTCCCTGGTCAATTAAGACCATGTCCTAGCACGGAAATCGACGTTCTGCGAAGGCCGGAGAGGGCATGGCTGGCGGGCGGCGGGGAAGTCCGCTCAATCCAGCCAGGCCATTGGCCCAGCATAGGCTCACCCCCGCGACGTGCCCATTACCAGATCGTCGCGGTGGATCATCTCCGCCCGGCCGCTGACGCCCAGAATGATCATCACGTCCGGCGACGAGCGGCCTTTTATCTTCTCGGCATCGTCGGCGTCATAGGCCACGAGGCCGCGGCCGATCTCGTGGGTGTCGGGGCCGCGCACCACCACGGCGTCGCCACGGGAGAATTGCCCGTCGACCCGGATCACGCCGGCCGGCAGCAGGCTCTTGCCGGCGCGCAAGGCGCTCACGGCGCCGGCGTCGATGGTGAGCGTGCCCTTCGGCTCCAGCGAGCCCGCGATCCAGCGTTTGCGCGCGGTGACGGGATTGGCCGGGGTCAGGAACCAGGTGCAGCGCCCGCCGTCGGCGATCGCCTGCAGCGGGTGCTGGATCTTGCCGGAGGCGATCAGCATGTGGGTGCCGGCCGTGGTGGCGATCCTGGCCGCCTCGATCTTGGTCTGCATGCCGCCGCGCGACAGTTCGGATTCCGCCGCGCCCGCCATCGCCTCGATCTCCGATGTGACGGACTCGACGATCGGAATCAGCCTGGCGTTGGGATTGGCGCCGGGCGGTGCATCGTAAAGGCCGTCGATGTCGGACAGCAGGATCAGCAAGTCGGCGCTCGCCATGGTGGCGACGCGGGCGGCGAGGCGGTCATTGTCGCCGTAGCGGATTTCATTGGTGGCGACGGTGTCGTTCTCGTTGATGACAGGCACCGCGCGCCATTCCAGCAGCTTGGCGATGGTCGAGCGCGCGTTGAGATAGCGGCGGCGTTCCTCGGTGTCCTGCAGCGTCACCAGGATCTGCCCGGCGCCGATGCCGTGATGCCCCAGCACCTCCGACCAGATCCGCGCCAGCGCGATCTGTCCCACTGCGGCGGCGCCCTGGCTTTCCTCCAGCTTCAGCACGCCGCGCGGCAGTTTCAGGCGGCTGCGGCCAAGCGCGATCGAGCCGGACGAGACCACCAGCACGTCGCGGCCCTCGCCGTGCAGTTTTGCGATGTCGGCAGCCAAAGCGGCGAGCCACGCCTCCCGCACTTCGCCCGCATCGGAGTCGATCAGCAGCGA
>NZ_JAUYAN010000355.1 GCF_030693485.1 Bradyrhizobium sp.
AAGACACCGGAGCTGTCCCTCGCTCTGAAACAGGCTCTATTCGCTTAGGGGCATTACGGGCTCAGTTCCGGCAACGGGCGGTTGGTGCGCAACCGCCCGTTCGCACATTCTGCCAGACTTTCTGGACACAAGGGGCATTGCAAGGTCACCAGTGCGGGACGGGGAGGCGATGGACGCGGATGGCGCTCTTGACCAGAGCGCCTGAAACGGATGGCGAAATCGTATGGTCCTGACACCCCCGACGTCGGTGTCAAGCTTGCGGTCAGTCCCGCGGGTGACGGTGGCAATATAGCTGGGCTCACCGGGGAGATCACGTATAAGCCGTAAACCATTGCGCGGGGAGTGCCGGGTGATTCCGGTGTGACCTGACAACACGTGTGCGTTCTACCCACTATCGTTGCACACGTGGCTATCGGGCGCATCGGGCGCCCGGCATTCCCCGCGCCCTCTGATTGGAGGGGGCGGCAAGTTTCCAGCAACCCTCGGGCGAAACGCGCCGCGAGATCGCAGAACCGCGTTTGTACAATAGCCCGGATGACAGCCATCGGCTCGGGCGCTGACGCGCCGACCGCGGCTCCATCCTGGCTACCGTGCACGCTGATTCTGTCGAAGCTCAGACGTGGGCACGCTTCCATTTTGTTCACCCCACTTGCCCACACCACCCGACTCTTCGCCGGCATGACAGCCACCTGTTCTCAAATCTGTGCTGAGATCGTGTCGATCGAAGCGCCAGCGGTGCGGCCGTAGTTATTTCAATCGACAATGATCCAAATGGCGCGCTTATCCAGATCCCGACTCATTATAGTCGCATCACCTTCACGGTGGCTTCGTAAGACACGCGCGCACGCAACCCATCGAGGCAGCCATGAATGCGGAATTCGACTACGACCTGACACGGCATCAATGGGACGCGCTGAGGGCGCTTCGCCTGCCCGCAGCCGAACGCCGTATCAGGGATCGACAGGTTGTCGGGAGCCTGATCGGGCTTCAGCTGGCGGTCATGACCGGCGATGGACCGGTGATCACGCCGAAAGGACGCAGCGTGTTGCTGCGGGGTTCGCCGCAGCTTTGGGACGTGGCAGCATGATCAGGTATCAACAAGAAAACTTTTCGCGAAGGCCTGTATCATCAGGAAATCCTCCCGTCGCCAGCACGACGCCCTTGCACACCAAGATCGACCGGGTGCCGGATGACCCCCTGATCCGCACGCGCAGCGCCGATCGGAGCGAACGCCCGAACGATGTGATCACCAGAAATGCCAGTTCGACCGGCCGGAGGCGCCGACGCTCTACGAGTGAAGAAAGGCCGCCTCATCGCCGGTAACGTTCGCCTCGCAGCGGTATCGCGGCGGGCCAATGCGGCGTGAATTGACATGTTATAACATTTCGATAATGTCCTAACCTAACCGGTAAAAGCCGGGTGCACAGGGAGGACCAGGGAAATGAAGCCATTTGCGCCGACGCGACGCACATTCCTCAAGGCCGGCACGGCCACAGCGGCCCTGATCGGATTGGGACCATCGGTATTGCGGCAGGCCGCCGCCCAGGACGCCGATCTCGCACCGTACAAATCCGCCAAGATCGACTGGCAGCAGACCTCGGGCGAAACCATCACGGTCGCCGTGATTCCGGCGAGCTACTTCGAAAACCTGATCACGCTGGCGCCGCAGTTCAAGGCGCTGACCGGCATCGATGTCCGCTTCGAAAAAATTCCCCCGGCGCAGATCCGGCAGAAGAGCGTGATCGACCTGACGTCGAAGACCGGCACCTACGCCACCCACGCCGCCGACCCGATGTACTATTCGCTCTATGCCGCCAACAAATGGGTCGAGCCGCTCGACAGCTACCTCGCCGACAAAACGATGACCGACGCCGACTGGTTCAAGTTCGACGACATCATCCCGGCCTGGCGCGCCGCCGATAGCGTCGACGGAAAATTGTATGGCGTGCCCTATGACGGCGAAGTCACCATTCAGGTGTACCGGAAGGACTTGTTCGACGCCAAGGGCCTGAAGCCGGCCGACGATCTCGAAACGTTCGTGAAAAACGCCGCGGCGCTGAATTCGCCAAACGACCGCATCTGGGGCACCGCGCTGCGCGGCGTCGCCGGCGCCGGCCAGAACATGTACATCTATCCCTCGATCTTCCGCGAATTCGGCGGCGAATGGTTCAAGGGCGGCAAGCTCACCGTCAACGGTCCCGAGGCCGAGAAGGCGCTGGCCTGGTATGTCGACGTGATGCGCAACTACGCGCCGACGGCGGCAGCCAACTGGAACTGGCCCGATATCGCCGATGCCTTCTCGCAGGGCACCGTCGCCTCCTACATCGACGCGCATTCGTCGGCGTCGGTGATCAACAATCCCGAGAAGTCGAAGATCATCGGCAAGGTCGGTTATGCGCGCTGGCCGAAGGGTCCGACGGGCAAACGCGTCAGCTCGATCTGGAATTGGGGCTTTCCGATCAACGCTGCGCAGAGCGAGAAGAAAAAGAAGGCGACCTGGCTGTTCATCCAGTGGGCCGCCAGCGCCGAAACCCAGGCCCGCACCGCACATCGTTTTGCCGGGCCCGCCAAACGTTCCGGCATCAACCGCAGCTCGATCTGGAAGGATCCGGATTACGTCAAGCTGATGAACGGCTTTGGCGACAATTTCGTCGAAACCACCATGGCGACGCTGCAGAGTGACACCGATGTCGACTGGCGTCCGCGGGTGCCGCAATGGCCGGCGATCGGCGACACCATGGCGACCGCGATCCAGTCCGCGCTGTCGGGCCAGGCAACCATCAAGGCCGCGCTCGACGACGCCCAGCGCCGCGTCGAACCGATGATGCGCGGCTGAGTTGGCGAAACCGGCGACGATAACGATGCCCGGCCACGCGGCCGCGATCCCCCAGGGGGATCTCGGCCGCGTGCTGGCGCAGCGTGAGCGCCGGTTTGCTGCCGCCTTGCTGGCGCCGGCGTTCCTGGCGCTGTTGGCAACCACCACCTTCCCACTGCTGTTCCTGATCGGCACCAGCACGTTCCGGATGGATCTGGCGATGCCGTTCGCCGACGGCTTCGTCGGCCTGGAAAACTATCGCACGTTGCTGGCGGACGACCGGTTCTGGTCGTCGCTGCTGGTCAGCCTGATCTATACGGGCGCAACCGTGGTGCTGCAGGTCGCGCTCGGTCTGGCGCTGGCCCTGCTGGTGATGGACATGAAGCGCGGCCAGGGCTGGTTCCGCATCATCGCCATCCTGCCGGTGGTGCTGTCGCCCGCCGTGGTCGGCATGATCTGGCGCACCTTCATGCTGGCGCCGGAATTCGGCATCGTCGACTACCTTGCCATCAATGCCGGCCTTGGCAGCAAGAACTGGCTGGGCGATCCCACGCTGGCGATGGTGTCGGTCGTCGTCATCCACACCTGGCAGTGGACGCCCTTCGCCTTCATGGTGCTGCTGGCGAGCCTCGCCTCGCTGCCGGAAGACATCTACGAAGCCGCCCGGCTCGACCGCGCCAGCGCCTGGCAGCGCTTCCGTCGCATCACCCTGCCCTTGCTGCGGCCCGCGATCGTCATGGTGGTGATCATGCGCACCATGGTGGCGCTGACGGCATTCGCCGCGATTTTCACCGTCACCGGCGGCGGCCCGGGCACCGCGACCGAAATCCTCAATCTCTACGCCTACCGCAAATCCTTCACCGAACTGTCGATCGGCTACGGCTCGGCGCTCGCGGTGGCGCTGCTGGTGGTGACCATCCTGATCTCCGGCGTGCTGTTCGCGCTGCGGAGGGCGAAATGATTGCCCGGCGTATCCGCCTCATCGCCGTGCTCGCCATCACGCTCGTGTTCCTGCTGGCGTGGGTGTTCCCGATTGTCTGGAGCGTGCTGAACTCGCTGAAGACCGATTCCGACGTGCTGGCCTACCCGCCAAAACTGTTCTTCACGCCGACGCTGGAGCCCTATCGCGACGTGCTGTTCGGCTCGGCGTCGATCCTGCCCAACCTCATTTCCAGCTTCATCATCTCGATCGGCACCACCGTCATCACCATGCTGATGGCGGTGCCGGCGGCGTATGCGCTGGCGCGCCTGCGCTTTCGCGGCAAGAAGTTCGCCGGCTTCTATGTGCTGGCGACCCAGATGCTGCCGCCGGTCGGCATCATCATCCCCTACTTCCTGATCCTGCGGAATATCGGCTGGATCGATACCTATCAGGGCATCATCCTGATTTACCTCTCGTTCTCGCTGCCGTTCGCGATCTGGCTGCTGGTGTCGTATTTCGAGGATATCCCGTTCGAGATGGAGGAAGCCGCCTATCTCGACGGCGCCAGCCGGATGAAAACGCTGTGGCGGATCATCATCCCGCAGGTGCGCGGCGGCATCGCGGTGACCGTCGTGTTCGTCTTCCTCAATGCCTGGAATGAGTTTCTGTTCGCGGTCGTACTCAGCGGCAACACGGTGCGGCCGGTGACGGTCGCGATGTTCAACTTTATTTCCGTCGAACAGACGCTATGGGCCAAGCTCGCGGCGGTCTCGGTGCTGGCGATGCTGCCGGTCGTCATCCTCGGCATCGTCGCGCAGAAGAATATCGTCAAGGGCCTCACCGTCGGCGCGGTCAAGGGCGGAGGGCGCCGATGAGCGGTCGCGGTCAGGTACGTTTCGAAGATATCGTCAAGATGCATGGCGAATTCGCAGCCCTGAAGGGCGTGTCGTTCGAGATCGAGCCCGGCGAATTCTTTGCGCTGCTCGGCCCTTCCGGCTCCGGCAAGAGCACCACCTTGCGGATTCTCGCAGGTCTCGACGCGCCGAGCGCCGGCCGGGTCTTCATCGACGGCCAGGACATCACCGCGGCGGATGCGCGCGACCGCGACATCGCCATGGTGTTCCAGAGCTACGCGCTCTATCCACACATGACGGTCTACGAGAATATCGCGTTTCCGCTCGAAATGGCCAGGATGTCAAAGGCCGAGATCGTCCCGGCGGTGCAGGAAGCCGCGCGCAAGGTCGCGATCGAGCATCTGTTGCAACGCAAGCCCGGGCAATTGTCGGGCGGTCAGCAACAACGCTGCGCGCTGGCCCGCGCCATCGTGCGGAAAGCACGGCTGTTCCTGCTCGACGAGCCGCTGTCCAATCTCGACGCCAAGCTGCGGCTGGAAACTCGCACCGAATTGAAGAAGCTGCAGCGCTCGCTCGGCGTCACCGCTGTTTATGTCACCCACGACCAGGAGGAGGCGATGACGCTGGCCGACCGCATGGCGGTGTTCATGGCCGGCGAAATCCAGCAGATCGGCCGGCCCGCCGACGTATTCGCCAGGCCAAACTCGATTGATGTCGCCGCCTTCATCGGCAGCCCGCCGATGAATTTGATCCCGGCGCGCTACCGGGACGGCGGCGTCGAGATCGCGGGCCACCGCCTCGAGACCAGCCTGAAGGAAGCCGGCGAGCGCGACGTCGTGGTCGGCATCCGGCCGGGCGCGGTCCGGATCGCCGCCGGCGGCATCCCGGCGGTGGTCGAACTGGTCGAGGATCTCGGCGACACCGCGATCCTCGATCTCGATTGCCAGGGGATTTCGATCCGCGCGCGGGTCAGCGACGGCGACGTGCCGCGCGAGGGCACCGCACTGTCGATCACCGCCCGCGCGGCCGATATCCATTTGTTCGACGCAACCACCCGCAGGCGACTGTGATGACCGCAGCGGCACGTTTACGCTACCGAAAAGGCATGGCCGACAATATGAGCAACGCTGGGGAGCCGGAACAAGCCAGTTCCATGCCGCTGCACATTCAAGTGCGCGAAACCATCCGCCGCCAGGTCAAGGTCGGCGAACTCATCGACAAGACCGGGCGTCTGATGACGGAAGCCGAACTCGGCAAGCACTTCGGGGTCAGCCGGATCACCATCCGCAACGCCATCAAGCCGCTGGTCGATGAAGGCATGTTCGAACGCGAGCGCGGCCGCGGCACTTTCCTGCGCACCAATCAGCCGGAAAACTGGGTCGGCCGGCTGATGGGGTTTTCGGAAACCATCAAGGACGCCGGCTATCAGCCCGGCGCCAAGGTACTGCTGCAGGGCATGACCAACCGGCACGACGCCAATGTCCGCAAGCAGCTGCGTGAGCGCGCGGTGTGGCAGCTCAAGCGCGTCCGCTTCGCCGACGACATTCCGATTGCGATCGAGCACGCGTTCTATCCGCCCGACATCGGGCTGGAACTGGAGAAGCGCGATCTCACCTCGATCGTGATGTACCGGGTATTCGAGAGCGAACTCGGATTCGATATCAAGGAAGCCACGCAAACCATCAGCGCCTCGCTGGCCGACGCCACCAGCGCCAAGCTGCTCGGCGTCAAGGCCGGCAGTCCGCTGCTGTCGATCGAGCGCCTCACCGTCAACACCGACGGCCGGCCGCTGGAATTGCTGCGGTCGGTTTACCTGCCCGGATATTTCCAGCTCAGCATCAACCTGACGCGGCGTCATCCCTGACGCCGTTGTCGCAAGTCGCCTAACGATCAAGAAGGAACCCGACCATGGCAAATGGTGGCAAAGCGCAAACCCCCAACATCATGATCATCCTCAACGATGACATGGGATTTTCGGACATCGGCTGTTACGGCGGCGAAATCGAAACGCCCCATCTGGACCGGCTGGCCGCCAACGGGCTGCGCTACTCGCAATTCTACAACACCGCCCGCTGCAGCCCGTCGCGCGCCTCGCTGCTGACCGGCCTGCATCCGCACCAGACCGGGGTCGGCATCCTCACCTACAACAACGGCCCGGAGGGCTACGCCGGCAATCTGAACAAGAGCTGCGTCACCGTAGCCGAAGTGCTGAAGGCGAAGAACTACAAGACCTATCTCAGCGGCAAGTGGCATGTGTCGTCGAACCTGACCGAGCCCACCGACTCCTGGCCGCTGCAGCGCGGTTTCGACTATTTCTTCGGCACCATCATCGGCGCCGGCAGTTTCTACCACCCGAACACGCTGACGCGCGGCAACGACAATATCGAGCACGAGGCGGAGAACGATCCCGCTTTCTTCTATACCGATGCGATCAGCGACCAGGCGGCCGCCTATGTCCGCCAGCACAGCCGACAAAATCCCGATGCGCCGTTCTTTCAATATGTCGCCTACACCGCGCCGCATTGGCCGCTGCACGCCCATGACGAGGACATCGCGAAGTACAAGGGAAAGTTCGATGCGGGATGGGACACCTTGCGCGAACGGCGGCTGCAGAAGCTGGTGGAGGACGGCATCATCCATCCGAACTGGAAGCTGACCGATCGCGACCCGACCCAGCCGCCGTGGACCGAAGCCGAGAACCGCGAATGGACGCTGCGCTGCATGGAAGTGTATGCCGCCCAGATCGACCGCATGGACCAGGGCATCGGCCGCATCCTTGCAGCACTGGAGGAAACCGGCCAGCTGGACAATACGCTGATCATTTTCCTGTCGGACAACGGCGCCTGCGCCGAGGATATCCCTGATGGCGTCACCGCGCGCGAGCTGGTCGACCAGCTGATGATCGCCAAGGCCACGACCCGGACCGGCAAGCCGGTTCGCCTGGGCAACGATCCCACGCTGATGCCCGGCGGCGAAGACACCTATCAGAGCTACGGCACCGCCTGGGCCAACCTGTCGAATTCGCCGTTCCGGCTCTACAAGCACTGGATCCACGAAGGCGGCATCGCCACGCCGTTCATCGTGCATTGGCCGCGCGGCATCCAGGAGAAGGGCGGATTGCGGCACAATCCGAGCCAGCTGACGGACATCATGGCGACCATCGTCGACGTCACGGGCGCGACCTACCCGAAGGAATATAACGGCAACCCGATCCTGCCCTGCGAGGGCGAAAGCCTCGTGCCCTCCTTCGCTGCGGCCTACGGCGGCCGTGGTCCACTGTTCTGGGAGCATGAAGGCAACGCAGCGGTTCGCATTGGCAAGTGGAAGCTGGTGCGGAAATATCCCGCTGCGTGGGAACTCTACGACATGGAAGCCGACCGCACCGAAATGCACGACCTGGCCGCGCAGCATCCGGAACGTGTCCGCGCCATGGGCGAGCAATACGCCGCCTGGGCCAAGCGCTGCGGCGTGATCCCGCGCGAGAAGATTCTGGAATTGATGAAGGCGGAGGGCGGCACGGCGTTCTGGGAAGAGGAACGGCAGCCGTAGCGGCTTGTGAGATGACATAACCGAGGGTACTCCCCGCTGCGACGCGAGCCGACGTGCCGACGATGGTCGGCCGGCATGTGGTTCACGCTTGTGGCGAACCCCGCCGGCGCGCTAGCCTCGGCCAAAAGGTGGCGGGAGGGCAATATGGGCCGCAAGATAGCGATCGTGGGAGCGGGTGCGGTCGGCGGCTACGCCGGCGCCCATATGGTGCAGGCGGGCGAGGACGTGACTTTCATCGATCCCTGGCCCGAGCATGTCGAACACATGCGAAAGCACGGCCTGCGGGTCACCCACGCCATGGACGTCGCGGAATTCACCGTTCCTGTACGTGCGCTGCACATCACCGACGCGCAGCAACTGGCCAAGGAGGCACCGGTCGACATCGCCTTCGTCTGCATGAAGTCCTACGACACCGCGTGGGCCACCATGCTGATACGGCAATATCTGGCGCCTGACGGTTACGTGGTGTCGCTGCAGAACTGCATGAATGAAGAGACCATCGCCGGCATCGTCGGCTGGGGCAGGACGCTCGGCTGCATTGCCAGCAGTATCACGGTCAACCTGCCGGAGCCCGGCCACATCCACCGCGGCGCCGGCAAGCACGGCGCGGCGCACACGGTGTTTCGCGCCGGCGAGGTGCACGGCCGCATCACGCCACGGGCGGAGGAAATCTGCCGGCTGGTCGGCTACACCGACAGCGCCAAGGTCACCGCCAATCTATGGGGCGAACGCTGGTCGAAACTGGTCGCCAACGTCATGGGCAACGGGCTCTCCGCCTGCACGGGCCTGCCCGGCGGCGAGATGCTGCAGAGCGATCCGATCCGCCGCTTCTCCACCCGGCTCGGCAGCGAAGCCATCCGCGTCGGCCAGGCGCACGGCTATCAACTGGAGGAGATTCTGCACCTGCCGCCCGAGACGATCGCGCGCGCCGGCGAAGGCGACGAGGAAGCGATGCGCGCCTGCGACGCGCAGCGTTTCGAGGACGGCAAACGCACCGCTGCCGGGCAGCGTCCTTCGATGGGCCAGGACATGCAGAAAGGCCGCCGCACCGAGATCGAATTCATCAACGGGTTTGTCGTGAACGAAGGCGAAAAGGTTGGCGTCTCCTGCAGCGCCAATGCCGCCCTGACGGATATCGTCAAGCGCGTGGAGCGGGGCGAGCTGAGCCCGGATCCGCGGCACATCACCGAGCTGAGGTTGAACTGAACCGGCTTGCGGATGCGATCCTGCGCTGCCCGGGACAGATACCGATCGCGGAACTACGGGCGCAAAAAAGCCCCGGACGATGCCGGGGCTTTCAGCTTTGCTGGAAATAAAAAGTCAGATCAGTACTTCGCGATGACCGGACCACCCCAGCGGTAGTTCACGCGAACGGTTGCCATGTCGACGTCCTGACGGACACGGCTGATGGCCGCGCGAGCACCTGCCGGAATGCCGAAGTTTCCTACACCGTAGAAATCCACGTCACGGGTACCCATGAACATGTGGTCGTATTCGACGCCGACCGACCAGTTCGGAGCGAAACCGAATTCAATACCAGCGCCAACCACGGCACCCCAACGGGTTTCACTACCCGTGAAAATGGTTCGAGCGGTCGCGGTCTCAAAGGTGGAGTATTTGTCGTTCACCACGGCGGCGCCGCCCTTGACGTAAAGCAGAGCATTGTTCCAGGCGTAGCCCACCTGGCCGGTGAACAGACCGAACGCATCGATCTTTGAGCTGTTGGTGAACCCCACGAGGGCTAACGAGGTGTTGGCATTGCTGCCGCTGAAGTCAGCCCAGTTGCCCTGCGCTTCCAGGCCGAACACCCAGCTGCTCGCCTGCCAGCGATAGCCGATCTGACCGCCGACCGTGCCGCCGGTCGCGTCATGGCAGCCTTCGGCCAAAGCCGGAACGAGAGGGGCGCCATTGTTGGTGAGATCCCGGCACTTGCGGCTCGAACCGCCACCACCATTGAGACCGATATAGAAGCCGCTCCAGTCATACGCGGCGGCAACCATCATTGGGGCCTTGGCGTAGGGGCGGGCAGCAAGATCGGCTGCCGAGGCGGTGGCCGTCATTGCGATCATGCCAGCCGCAAGGACTAAAAACTTCTTCATCTCGATCTTCTCCGCCAGCCCCGCAGGGCAGATTTGATCTCTAACCGATAGGGGATCGCTGCCTCCTTGACTGTCACCCGGTGGCCACAGTGCAGCAAATACGTATAACCGCCGCCCTGCCCGCGGCTGGACTTACCATCGCCCTCGTTCCTCGCCTCCATCGACGGGCGAGTTCACCTCGAGAGACCGGGACGGGCCAGATCGGCAGGGACCGCTTCCGGCTAAGCCGCTGTTGTCTAGTCTAATAGTTTTTCTCTTGTTGCCGATTCAGCGCAAATCTTGGGAAATCGTTCAGGATCCCGGCCCAATTGTCCCAATTAGCGTTTCACCAGCACCGCGGACGAGAGCTGATCCGCTGCCGTCCAACGCGGTATTCGGCAGCACTTCAGGCATATTCAATCAGCGAGGTGGTGGCGCTGTTGCAGGCGGCCAGGTTGGATACAATTGGCAAGCGACCAGGAATTGGGTCCTTGGCGTTGAGGGTGACTTATCCTGGACCGGTATAGGTCAGGATTCCTCTACTGCGATATTGCCAGTCGGCAATTTTGTTTGTGTGGCTCGTTCTTCGACAATGGGCCGTGACGTGAATTGGCTCGCGACCGTTCGCGGGAGAGTTGGTTACGCTTGGGACCGCGCGCTGTTTTATGCTACGGGCGGCGTCGCCTTCAGCGACTTGAGTTACAGAGGAGGGTTCGTTACCGCAGCAGCTGTTGGCGCTCCTCCGGTCTATACTGCTCCTGTGGCATTCAGTTCTACAAAGACAGGCTGGGTCGTCGGTAGCGGCCTTGAATATGGCCTGGCCAGCAACTGGATAATTAGAGGCGAATATCTCTTTTACCACTTCGATGGTGACACCGCCAACGGCAGCGATCCTCGTTTTGCTGCGCCGCTTGGGACTGCCTACACCTGGAATGACACGAAGCTGCACGTCGCTCGCCTCGGTCTGAACTACAAGTTCAACCAGGGCTCGGTCGTCGCCAAGTACTGATCTGACGCGACTTGGCTGCATCGATAGCCCCGGGCAATTGTCCGGGGCTTCTTCTTACTAGTGCATCGCCCGGGTCAATGCCCATGAATCTATCGGTTCACGCCTCGGTAGCCAGCCTGACGGCCAATACCGCCCCTTCACGCCGCCAGCACCTCGACGATCCGGCTCCTGATATCCTCGCGCTCCTGCGGGCCGGTGCTGGCATCGAACCTAACGTCATAGGCGATCATCGCCGGGCGCTTCAGCACCACGATGCGGTCGCCGATCTCGAGGGCTTCGCGGATCGAATGGGTGATGAAGACGGCGGTCTTGCCGTTTTCCTTCACCAGCCTGACGAACTCGGCGCGCAGCCGCCCGGCGGTGGATTCATCGAGTGCCGAGAACGGCTCGTCGCAGAGCAGGATATTGGCGTTGGTGGCAAAGGCGCGCGCGATCGAGACGCGCTGGCGCATGCCGCCGGACAATGCATGCGGATAGTCGTTCTCGTGGCCGCTGAGCCCGAGCTTGGTCAGCCATTGCTGCGCGGTCGCACGCCGCTCGGCGACCGGAATTTCCAGCATCTCCAGCCCGAGCTCGACGTTCTGGATCGCGGTGCGCCACGGCAGCAGGCGGTCGTTCTGGAACACGATCGCCATCTTGCCGCGAAAGGAATCGAATTCGGCGAAGGGATCGCGGCCATCGACCCGCACCGTGCCGCTGCTCGGCGCGGTTAACCCCGCAATCATGTTGAAGATGGTCGACTTGCCGCAGCCGGTCTTGCCGAGCAGCGCCAGCATCTGGCCGGGACGGACGTCCAGATTGAGACCGTCGACGGCGCGAAAGGCGGCGTCGGTGCCGATCTTGCCGAACACTTTCGAGACATCAACGAGGTGAATCGCGGCCTCGGCTGATGTGACGTCGTCCTTCATATCGCGCGCTCCGACACCGCGCGGTAGCGAAACGCGATGTTTTCGATCAGCGTCAAGGAGCCCTGCACGACCAGCACGAAGAACACCAGTTGCATCGTCCAGGCCAGCGCGCCGGCCATGTCGAACAGCTGCTGCTGCAGCAGCAGCTGGTAGCCGACGCCTCCGGTGGCGCCGACGAGTTCGGCGACCACGACCACGCGCGAGGCGTTGCCGAGATTGACTTTCCACGCCGTGAGGATGTCCGGCAGGATCGCCGGCGCGATCATCACCCGGAACAGTTTTGCCCGCGATGGACGGAAACTGAACACCATTTCCATCAGGTCGCGGGACATCCCGCGCAGCGCGCCCAGCACCTGGAAGGTGAACGCCGGCAGTGTCGTCAGCACCATGATGAAGAGAATGCGAAACTCAACGCCATGAAACCAGATGATGGCGAACACCACCCAGGACAGCGCGGGGATGCCCTGGAACAGTGTCAGGATAGGCGACAGGAACTTGTCGACGGCGCGCGAACGCACCATCAGCAGCGCCAGCGCGGCCCCGATGACGAAGGAGCCGGCAAGCCCCGCCAGGATGCGATAGATGGTGACCATCACATCCTTGAACATCGATCCGTCGGAAAGGATTTCCAGACAACGCCAGAACACGTCGATCAGCGACGGAAACAGGAACCGCGGAAAGAACAGCGAGGCGAACTGCCAGAGCGCAATCACCACGATAAAAGGCAGCACCCACTCCCACAGCCGCTTCGCCGCCGCGGACAGCATGCTCTCCGGCGGCGGCGATCCGGTCCGGGGCGCGGTCTCGCTCACTTGCCGGGCGCCTGGTAAATCGTCGCGGCGGCGGGATCCGACGGCAGGTGGGCAATGGCCTTGCCGGCGGCATAGACCGAATTGATCTCCTTGCGCACGTCGGAAGCCCATTGCACGTTCATGCCGAGCCGGTCATTGGCACGAATAAGTTCGGCGATCGCCTTGTGGTCGTCGGGCGTGCCCTTGGGAAGGATCACTTTCGCCGCCGCATCGGGATTCGCGGTGACCCATACGGAGGCTTCCTTGTAGGCGGCGTAGAGTTTTTCGACCAGCTTCGGATTTTTCTCTGCCCAGTCGATATGCGCGGCGACGCCGAGATAGGGAATGTTGCGGCTGCCGGTGAACTTCTTCCAGCTGTCGGCGATCGCAAGGTCGATGGTCCGCATTTCCGGCTTCTTCGATAGCAGCGTGGTATAGGCCGGCTCCCAGAGCTGAACCGCGGTGGCGCGGTCGGCCAGCGCGTAGCCAATCAGGCCGGGGGTCGCGGTATTGACCACCTGGAATTTCGAGGTATCGGCGCCGAGCTGGCGGGCGAACCAGTCGAACATCACCCAGTTGGTGGTACCCTTGGCCGCCGCGACGTCCTTGCCTTCGAGGTCCTTCAGCGTCTTGATCTCGGGCCGCGACGTGACGACGGCGCCCCAGAAGTCGAACAGGTTGAACAGATAAGTCACCTTGACGCCGCGGATATCGGCCAGGCCGACCGTCATCAGCGACGCGCTGCCGCCGAGCTTGAATTCGCCGGAATTGAATTGTGCGGTGTAGGCGTCGGGCGTGCGCTCTTCGAACTTGATGGCGAGGCCATGCTTCTCGTCGAGCTTCTGCGCCTTGATGACCGGCGGCAGGAACGCGCCGAGCGACGGCGGGCTGAACACGACAATCGAGAGCGGCTCCGGCGCTTGCGCCAAGGCCGGTGAGGCCAGCAACAATGCCGAGACGCAGGCTGCACCGAAACGAACTTTATTCATGGCTATATTCTCCCTGAAGCTTTTTCGTTAAACGCACTTATGCAGCGCCCTCGGCCGGTGTCTCGACTTCTTTTCGGAGTGCGACAAAGAACCGCCCGACCAGATGCTTCGAGACGCTGCTCAGGATCCGCTGACCGACGCCGGCCACCAGGCCGCCGATCTCGCCATTGCCCTGAAAGGTCAGCCGGGAGCTATCAGTCCCTTCCGGCTTGATCTCGAACCGCGCGCTGCCATTACCATGGCCCAGCGTGCCGGCGCCGGACACCTTGATGCTGCAGGTTTTGGGCGGAGTCTTGTCCGCCAGCGAAATCTCGCCCTCGAACGAACCGCCGACCGCGGCGACGCGCAACTGCAACTCGACCTTGTAGGCATCGGGCGCAATCTCGGTCATGGTCTTGCAGCCGGGAATGCAACGCGTCAGCACGGCGGGATCGTTGAGCGCCTGCCATAGCACTTCGACCGGTACCTCTATGGTTTCGGCACCGCCGATATCGAGCTTCATGGCGAGCGCCCTTACAGTCCAAAGAGCCGCTGCGCCAAACC
>NZ_JAUYAN010000357.1 GCF_030693485.1 Bradyrhizobium sp.
TCGACCGCCGATCTGCTCGCCACCACGCAGAGCCGCCTCTCGACCGGCAAGAAAGTGAATACCGCGCTCGACAACCCCACCAACTTCTTCACCGCCCAGTCGCTCGATGGCCGCGCCAGCGACATCAGCAACCTGCTCGACGGTATCGGCAACGGCGTGCAGGTGCTGCAGGCCGCCAACACCGGCATCACCTCGCTCTCCAAGCTGGTCGATACCGCCAAGTCGATCGCCAACCAGGCGCTGCAGACCACGGTCGGCTATTCGACCAAGTCCAACGTCTCGGCCACGGTCGCCGGCGCCACCGCGCTCGACCTGCGCGGCACCACGACCTTCACCAGCGCGACCGCCTTCAGCAACGTGCTCTACTCCGGCGCTGCCGGCGGCACGACTGCAGCGAGTGCGGCCCTGACCCTCGGCGGTCTCTCCGGCGCGCTGACGGGAACTGTGGTCAACAACAACGCCACCGTGCCTGCCGCCATCACCACTGCGACCCTGCTCAACAATACCGGTGGCGCTTCTCCGGGCCTTGGAACCGCGGTTGTTGCCGACGGCGATAGCTTCACGGTCAACGGCAAGACCATCACCTTCAAGGCGGGTGCGGCTCCCTTGGCCGCTGCTGCTCCGACCGGTTACGGCATTGACGCCGCCGCCGCCAGCGTCGCGACCGACGGCAACGGCAACTCGCTGATCTATATCGGCGCCAGCTCGACGACATCGACCGCGACGGTCGGCGACGTTCTGCGGGCGATCGATCTCGCCAGCGGCGTCCGCTCTTCGACGATCGCTTCCGGTGTCGCGACCACTGCGACCAACGCCGGCCAGACCGTCTCCTCGATCACTGCCGGCGCCGTCAGCCTGCGGACCTCGACCGGCGGCGATCTCGACGTCAGCGGCAAGGCCGACTTCCTCAAGGCCTTCGGTCTCACCACCGCGCTCGGTTCGGGCACCACCACCCTGACTGCGGTTCGCACCACCAGTGCTGCGACGGCCGGCAATCTGATCGCCGACGGTTCGACGCTGAACGTCAACGGCAAGACCATTACCTTCCGCAACGCTCCGACCCCGCTTGCTGCCAACGTTGCATCCGGTTCCGGCGTCAGCGGCAACATCGTTACCGACGGCAGCGGCAACTCCACGGTCTTCCTGCAGTCGGCGACGATCACCGACACGCTGAAGGCGATCGATATCGCCACCGGCGTCCGGACCGTCACCATCGCCAGCGGCGCGGCGTCGGTTGCCACCGCAACCGGCCAGACCGCTTCGTCGGTCAATGTCAGCGGCGTGGTCAATCTGAGCACCGGCACCAATGCCGATCTCGCCATCACCGGCACGGGCAATGCACTTTCCGTGCTGGGCCTCACCGGCGCCACCGGCACCGACACCAGCTTCGCGGCGTCTCGTACCGCCGGCGCGGGCGGCATCAACGGCAAGACGCTGAACTTCACGTCGTTCAACGGCGGCACCGCGGTCGACGTCACCTTCGGCGACGGCGCCGGCGGCACGGTCAAGACGCTGGATCAGCTCAATACCAAGCTGCAGGCCAACAACCAGACCGCGACCATCGACTCGACCGGCAAGCTGACGATCTCGGCAACCAACGACTACGCCTCCTCGACCCTCGGGTCGACGGCATCGGGCGGCGTGATCGGCGGCACCGTGACGGCAGCGCTGGCGTTCTCCACCGCGTCGGCTCCGGTCGTCGACGGTGCGGCGCAGTCCGTTCGCAGCAACCTGGTGAAGCAGTACAACGACATCCTGGCTCAGATCACCAGCACGGCCCAGGACGCTTCGTTCAACGGCGTCAACCTGCTCGGAGGCGATCAGCTCAAGCTGACCTTCAACGAGACCGGCAAGTCCACGCTGAATATCACCGGCGTAAACTTCAACGCGGCCGGTCTCGGCCTCGCCAACCTCTCCAGCGGCACCGACTTCATCGACAACGCCGCGACCAACAAGGTTATCTCCAACCTGACCAGTGCCACCAGCCTGCTTCGTACGCAGGGCTCGGCCTTGGGTTCGAACCTCTCGATCGTGCAGATCCGTCAGGACTTCTCCAAGAACCTGATCAACGTGCTGCAGACCGGCTCATCGAACCTGACGCTGGCCGACACCAACGAGGAAGCGGCCAACAGCCAGGCGCTGTCGACCCGTCAGTCGATCGCGGTGTCGGCGCTGTCGCTCGCCAACCAGTCGCAGCAGAGCGTACTCCAGCTGCTCCGCTAAATCCGGCGACGAAACCAACGATCAAGGCGGCGGGGGGAAACCCCGCCGCGACTACCCAGCTAGCCGTTGCCGTATCCTGAAAGGAAACAGTCATGCCGCTAAGAGTCGAACTGAAGCCGTTTGAACGTATCGTCATCGGCGAAACCGTCATCATCAATTCCGGCACCCGCACTTGCTTCCTGATCGACGGCGAAGCGCCGATCCTTCGCGAGAAGGACACCGTGACCGCGGAGACCGCCAACACGCCGGTCAAGCGGCTCTATTTCTGCGTCCAGATGATGTATCTGAAAAACGACATTCCGCGCTACCGGACTTCCTATCTCGGCTTCCTCAAGGACCTGCGGGAAAGCCTTCCGGGCTCGCGCGAACAGATCGATGCCGCGAACGCCCATGTGACGAGCGGCGCTCTCTACAAGGCGCTCAAGGAAATCAGGAAGCTGATGAAGCGTGAAGAAGAGCAGGTCGCTGCCTGAGGCGGCTCAAGCCTGGTTTCGTGGGCATCGAGGGACGTTGCGACGTCCCGCAGTCGTT
>NZ_JAUYAN010000363.1 GCF_030693485.1 Bradyrhizobium sp.
CATCGTGAAGCGCACGACCATCCGGTTAAAATCGTAGTCCTGAAACTGGCCCGCGGTCAGCGCCATGTCGAAAAGCTCCTCGAAGGTTCGTCAGCCGGGAATCGGGAACTTCTTCTTCACCGGCGGCGGATTGAGTTCGAGGATTTTCGACAGGCAGTCTTCCTGGGTGGTGTGGGGGCCGGTGACGAAGGTCCCGCTCACCTTGGTCGAGTACCAGCCCGAAACCACGCCGAGACGCGCCGACTCCTCGGGTTTGACGTGACGTGCGGAAAGAATCTGCATGTTGCTTCCTTGTGAGGCGTCGGCGCGACCGCCGGGCGCGGGGAGGGGTTTTCCTTACCGATGGCGCGCGTCTCGCGCGATCCAACACGAACTGGATCGCTTTCGCGCGCTTTCGCCGGCTTTTGTTGCAAATCGTCGGTTCGCAGCCGGGGAACACAGCCCTGCATCCGGCCAGAGGCGAACCGGAAAAACGATGCGCCTTTCAGGCCCGAATAGCCCTGGTTTTCTTCTCAAGCGGCCGTCCGCGCCCTCCGTCCCTCGATCGGATAGGCCGGATCGTTGAACCCCGGCGTCGAGGGGTGGCCTGATGTGACTAGCCGGTCGATCAGGGCTTCGTCCTCGGCCGTGAAGCGATAGTCCAGCGCGCGCAAGTAGTCGTCCCATTGCTCCTCGGTGCGCGGACCTGCGATTACGCCGGACACGAAGGAAGAGTTCAGCACCCAGCACACCGCGAACTGCCCGGCGGTGATACCGCGGGCCTCGGCATGCTCCTTGATCTGCTGCGCCAGTTTCAGCGATTCCGGCCGCCATTCGGTCTGCATCATGCGCTTGTCGTTGCGCCCGGCGCGGCTGTCATTGTCGGGCGCGGCATCGGGTGCGTATTTGCCGGTCAGCACGCCGCGTGCCAGCGGGCTGTAGGGCACGATGCCGAGGCCGTAATAATGACAGGCCGGAAAATGCTCGACCTCGGGCATCCGGTTCATGGCGTTGTAAGAGGGCTGGCTCGCCACCGGCCGGGCGATGCCGAGGTCGTCGCAGATGTTGCAGATTTCGGCGACCCGCCAGGCCCGGTAATTCGAGACGCCGAAATAGCGCACCTTGCCCTGCTGGATCAGTTCGCCCATCGCGCGCACGGTCTCGGCCAGCGGCGTCGAATGGTCTTCCTTGTGCAGGTAATAGATGTCGATGTAATCGGTGCCGAGCCGCTTCAGGCTTTCCTCCGCGGCCTGCAGCACCCAGCGCCGCGACAGCCCGCCGCGATTGGGATCGTCGCCCATCGAATTGGCGAGTTTCGTCGCGAGCACCCAGCCGTGCCGGTTGTTGGAAATGGCGCGGCCGACCACCTGCTCGGAGCCGCCTTTCGAGTAGGCATCCGCGGTGTCGATGAAATTGACGCCGGCCTCACGCGCCTTGGCGATGATACGGTTCGATGTGGCCTCGTCGGTCGGCCCGCCGAACATCATGCTGCCGAGGCAAATCGGCGAAATCTTCAGGCCGCTGCGGCCGAGGGGTCGGTATTGCATGGGATGGTCCTCGCAATGACGGGAACGTCACGTCTCGGTCTTCAATATCTTGAACACACCGCTGGCCATGGCGATACAGCGTTTGTCGACGGTCACTTCCGTGGTGATGAAGATCAGGCTGCGGGTGGTGCGCACCACATGCGGCTTCGAGACCAGGGTCTCGCCGATCTTGCCGGCCTCGACGAAATGGGTGTCGAACTGAACCGTCGCCAGCGTCGGCTTGCCCGAAACGTAGCGGGCGGTCATGCCGCAGGTTCGGTCCGCGAAGGTCATCAGCACGCCGCCCTGCACCAGGCCGCGGCGGTTATGATGCTTGTCCTGCGCCACCAGCGCATATTCGTGCTCGCCGTCGACCTGGCGCTGCCACAGCGGCCCGATCAAATGCAGAAAGCCTGAGGTTTCGACCACCGTCCAGCCGTCCGATCTAAGCTTTGCGGCGGTCTTGTCGGTCATGTGGTCCTGTCCGGTGCCCTCGCGGGGCATTGATGTCGTGAAGGCATTTCATCAAACGCGGACGTGTTGTAGTCAAGCGGGATGGAGAGGCCGTTCGACCATGCCACAAGGCGGAATATCGCGGCGCGCTGCGCGGCGTTCGCGCGGCTGCCTGCGAACGAACCGATGCCCGCGCTGAAGCGGGCCGCCGTCGCCGTCGCACTCACCGAAACCGAGGCGGCCGGCGGCACCGCGCTGCTGCTGACCCTGCGCGCCTCCGGCCTGCGCGCCCACAGCAACCAATGGGCGCTGCCCGGCGGCCGCTGCGACGAGGGCGAGACGCCGGCAGAGGCCGCGCTGCGCGAGCTGCATGAGGAACTCGGCCTCGAACTCGGCGAGGGCGACGTGCTGGGCCTGCTCGACGATTATCCCACCCGGTCCGGCTACCTGATCACGCCGGTCGTGCTGTGGGCGGGGAGCAGCACGGCGTTGTCGCCCAATCCCGACGAGGTCGCCTCGGTGCATCGCATCGCGCTCGATACCATCGAGGATGCCGACGCCTTCTCCTTCACCACGATTCCGGAAAGCACACGGCGGGTGATCCGCTTCCGCCATGCCGGGCAATTCATCCACGCACCGACCGCAGCGCTGATCTACCAGTTCCGCGAAGTGCTCGCCGGCCGCGACACCCGCGTCGCCGAGCTGGAACAGCCGGTGTTCGCCTGGAAGTGACGGCGAAGCCGTCATTCCGGGTTCGTGCTCCGCATCGCCCCGGAATGACGGAGGATATGTTGCAGACCGCCATTGTTTCAGCGACCATGCGGCCAATAAAAGGGGAGGTGCGAATGCGCATCTGGAACGCTCTTCTCGCCACCGCGGCCTTATTCGCCATCGGCTTGGCCCCGGCCCACACACAGACCTTCCCGAACCGTCCCATCACGCTGGTGATTCCGTTTACGCCGGGCGGCTCGACCACGATCGTCGGCCGCGGCGTCGCCGACAAGATGGGCGAACTGCTCGGCGAGAAAATCGTGGTCGACAACCGTCCCGGCGCCGGCGGCACCATCGGCACCAGGGCGGTGGCGAAAAGCGATCCCGACGGCTACACGCTGCTGCTCGGTTATACCGGCACGCTGGCGATCGGGCCGTCGCTCTACAAGAATGTCGGTTACGACCCGCGCAAGGATTTCGCGCCGATCGGCATGATCGGCAACGCGCCGAATTCGCTGGTGGTCAACCCTTCATTTCCGGCCAAAACCGTCGCCGAACTTATCGCCTACGCCAAAGCCAATCCCGGCAAGGTCAATTTCGGCTCGGCCGGCGCCGGCACCGCCAGCCACATCACCGGCGAATATTTCGCGCGCGCCGCCGGCATCACGCTGGTGCACATTCCCTACAAGGGCACCGGTCCCGTGCTGACCGACCTGCTGGGCGGGCATATCCCGATGGCGTTCGCGCCGATCCCGGCCTCGCACAGCAATGTGGCGGCAGGCAAATTGCGGGCGCTCGCAGTGACCAGCGCGACGCGTTCGAGCCTGCTGCCCGACGTGCCCACGATCGCCGAAGCCAGCCTGCCCGGATTCGACGCGTCGCTGTATTACGGCCTGGCGGCGCCGGCCGGCACGCCGCGGCCCGTTATCGACAGGCTCAACAAGGCCCTGCGCGACGCGCTGGCCTCCGACGAGGTCAAGCGGCAATTGGGGCTCGATGGCACCGAGATCACCCCGGGCACGCCGGAAGACTATGCCGCCTTCATCGACAAGGACGAAAAGAAATGGGCCGGCCTCGTCAAGGCCAGCGGCGTCGAGCAGGAGTGAGGCAGGCGGGCGCGCCGTTTCGGGGCTGACATCGACGGCCGTCTTGCTAAACAGATGCAATGCGCACCTCAGCGATTCGCTTTTGTTTTGGGTTCCCCGCGCTCGTGCTGCTGCTGATGGCGCCGCCGGCGGCGGCCATCGATGCGGCTGTGCTGCCGGCCGCTGCCACCGAGGCGATGGCGCAGGCGGCGTCGCCGCAGGCGATCGCGGAATATCGCCGCAAGCTGAGAGAATATCAGGCGGCGCGGGCGGCCTTTGACGCGGAAGCAGATCCCTATTGGACCGCGATTGCCGAAAAGCGGCGCGGCCGCAACGCCAAGCGGCGCGAGCGCCAGGCCATCACGCTCGACGACTATGTCCTGACCCAGCCGCCGCTGTACACCGGGCCGAAGCGCCCGGTGGATCCGGAGGCCGAGGACATGCCGCCGCGCGAGCGCAAGCCGCTGCCGGTCGTGGCCGATTTCCTGAAAGCCGCGGCGACGCATTTCCAGTTCACGCCGCAGCGTCCGGCCAGCGAGGTCGAGTTCAAGCGCGCCTATGGCCGCATCGCATTGGCGTCCGGGCTGACGCGCGAGCAGATCGTGCGGGTCTACGCGTTCGAGACCGGCGGCAACGGCAATCACGACATGCAGTCCGGATTGAGCGCCTCGCGCCCGGGCTCGCGCGCGATCTCCACCGCGATCGGGTACAACCAGTTGCTCACCACCAACAGCGTCTCGCTGCTCGCCGAACACGGGCAGGAGATCATCAAGGCGTTGACGGACAAGGCCGCCGGGATGTCCGGCCCGGCGCGCAAGGCGATGGATCACAAGCTGGCGGTGTTGAAGCGGATGGTGGCGTTCACGCGCTCGGTGCCGGTGCAGTGGTCGGAGCACGAGAAGCTCGCCGCGACGCCGCATGGCTGGGGCGTCCATGCCATGGTGCTGGACATCGACGTCGGCCCGCTGCTGCAGACCCGCAAGCTCTTGACCTCGGTGCAGTTCGCGCGCGCCAAGGGCTACACGAAACCGCTCAGCGCCGCCGAACTGGAGATGATGAACCTGACCGGCGACTCCACCGGGCTCGACATGGTGACGATGCCGCAGGCGATGCGCGAACAGGTGCCGACCGCGAATTTCTTCCAGCGCGGCGGCTACGAGCGCAATCCGGTAGCGATCCGCCACAACACGGTAGCCAAGCTGCTGGCGATCACCGACAACCGGATGGACGCCAACAGCAACCTGCCGGGCGCCAGGGAATTGGCGGGCGCGCTTTAGGGAATCGTGAAACAGCGTCGTCCCGGCCTCCGCGCCGGGACCTATACGCCGTGTCCCGCCGTTCGGGCACAGCGTGAGATACCTTCTTCAATCACTGACGCCGCGGAGTATGGGTCCCGGCGCGGAGGCCGGGACGACGGGTTCACCAGCTCAACCCGGCCCAAAGCTGAACTTGCCGTCGCCTTCGAGATAGGGGCCGGTGCGCATATAGAGCTGACCGTTCTGACCGATGAAGAACAGCGTGCCCTTCGGCACTTTCTTGGCGCCCTTCAGGAGCAAGCCGGCATTGTTGGTGCCCATCTTGTAGGAGAACGTCTTGCCGTCCTTGCCATAGCCGTAGCCCATGTCCGGCTTCAGTTCCCAGGGCGTCGGCGCGGGGGCTTGCGCCAATGCGGGTGTCGCCGGCGCGGCAAGCGCCGCGGCCACGCCAAGCGCGGCTGCCATCAAAAGGGTCTTGGTCGAAATTCTAGTCATCCTGCATCTCCCAGCGACCGGTCCGAATAAACCGATCTCGATCTCTTGAACAAACCACGAACGTCATTATTCCGTCAACGCGCCTGTTCGCCGCATCGGGCTTCCATAAGACTTTGTGATTTCCCGCCTGCGACTTCGCGACTATGTTCCGGTTCAGGTCTAGAACCGATGTTTCTCGAGACAGATCATAGGATGATTCGGATGAGCCACGTGATGAAGATTGCCCTGGGCGCCGCGCTGGCGCTGGCGACGCTGGTCCCGGTGGCGCATGCCGATGATTTCAAGCTCAGCAACAACCAGCGAATCTCCTGCAGCCGTGGCCTCGCCCCGGGCAAACTCAGCACCGCGACCTGCAAATCCTACGCCTATATCTTCAACGTCAAGACCTCGGAGTATTTCCGCTGCCAGGTCACCCTGGCGCTGACGCGGGACAACAAGGAAGTGATCAACTTGCAGAGCGACGGCAGCTGCGCCAAGCGGCCCCGCATCTTCGACACCGACTCCAGTTATTCGTTCGACGCCACCGAGACCGAGCCGCCGAACACCAATTCGTTCTTCGGCACCGGCGGCTATGCGGTGTGGGCCAGCGACAACACCGCGCGGAAGGTCCGCGGCTGCATCATCATCACCTCCGGCCTCGGCTCCGACATCTCGAAATGCCTCGACATGAAGTTCGAGTGATCGGCCGCAAAATGAATCAGGCGGCGCAGAGGCTGCGCCGCCCGGGAGTTAACTCGATCGTTGTCGTAATTGGTGGGCACGCTTTCGCTTTACCCACCCCACGATGTGGCAGCGAGCTTAGCCGCCGATGCCTTTTTCCTTGAAGTACTTCAGGGCGCCGGGATGGAACGGGATCGGCGAGCGATCCTGCACCTGGTTGTCGAGCGAGAAGCTCAGCGCTTCCTTGTGCACGGCGACGATGTCGGCCTTCTTCTCCACCAGCGTCTTGACGATGGCATAGGCGTCGTCATCGCTCATCTTGGCGCCGGTCACGATCAGGTTCCAGACCTCGGTAATGGCGTTGTCCTTGTCCTGTCCGGGATACGAACCGGCCTTGATCGAGCTCGCAGTGTAGAGCTTGCCGTATTTGGCGTTCATCTTCTCGGCGGTGTCGCTGTGGTCGATCAGCTTCATCTTCATGCCGGGCGTCGCCGCCAGGTCGGTCACGGCGGCGGTCGGAATGCCGCCGACCCAGAAGAACGCGTCGATCTTGCGGTCCTTGACCGCATTTACGGATTCGGCGACGCCGAGCCGCTCGCGCTTCAGATCCTTGTCCTTGTCGAGGCCGGCGGCCTCGATGACGCGAAACGCCATCACTTCGGTGGCGCTGCCCGGCGAGCCCGTGGAGACGCGCTTGCCCTTGAGGTCGGACATCTTCTCGATGCCGGTGCCCTCCACGGTGACGACATGCATGCGGTTCGGATAGACCACCAGCAGCGCCTGCAGCGGCACCTTGCCGCTGGTGAACTTGTCCTTGCCCTGCAGCGCATCGAGCGCGGCGTCGGCCATGGTGAACGCCATCTCGCTCTGACCCGAGGCGATCAGCTTGAGATTGTCGACCGATCCGCCGGTGACCTCAGCGGTGGCCTGCACGTTCGGCAGGTTCTTCGACAGCACGTTGGCCACCGCGCCGCCGAGCGGATAATAGACGCCGCCGGTTCCGCCGGTGCCGATCGACATGGTCTTCTGCTGGGCGTGAACCACTCCGGCGAGCGCGAGCCCCGCCGAGAGGGTCATCGCCAGTATCGCCGCGGTCTTTTTCGTTCTCGTCATTTCAAGTTCACTCCCTGATTAAGTTGTGAGGGCCGGTTGTTTGGGTGTTGGTGTTCTGGCCTGCCACAGCAGCACGCCGAGGCCGATGATCATTCCAGGCACGTAAGTATAGCTGATGTCACGTCCGGTGGCCCATTCGACGATCGCCTCGATCAGGCTGGGGAACACCAGCAGCAGTCCCGATAGCAGAAGCAACACGCCCTCGATCGGCTTATTTTGTCGCAGCGCCCAGTTTTGCGCAACCGCGGCGAGCGCGATCAGTCCGAGCGTTGTCTTGATTGTGATCTCGAGGATATCGACCCACGATCCGCCCTTGGGAATGTTGAGCAGCAGGCCGACGCCCTGCGGGTCGAGCACGAACACGAACGGAACCAGGAACGCCGGCAGGGTATATTTCCACGACTGCAATGTGGTCCGGTACGGATCGCCGCCAGTGATGGCGGCGGCCGCGAACGGCGACAGCGCGGTCGGCGGCGAGACTTCCGACAACACCGCGTAATAGAAGATGAACATGTGGGCGGCGTAATCGGGCACGCCGAGTTTTATCAATGCGGGCGCGGCGATCACCGCGCAGATGATGTAGGAGGCGGTTACCGGCACCGCCAGACCGATGATCCAGACGATCAGCGCGGTATAGATCGCGGTCAGCAGCAGGCTGCCGCCGGCATAGGCGATCACGATCGACGAGAATTTCAGGCCGAGGCCGGTCAGGGTCACGACGCCGACGACGATGCCGGCGCAGGCGCAAGTGGTCGCGGCGTTTAGCGCGCCAATCGAGCCGTCGGCCAGCGCCTTCATCAGCTTCTTCGGCACCAGCGAAGTTTCCCTGCGCAGGAAGCTCAGCGCGAAGGTCACCGCGGTGGCGTAGAATACCGAAAGCGCCGGCGAGTAGCCGATCACCATGAACACCACGACGGCGAGCAGCGAGATGAAGTGGAAGCCGTAACGCCGCGTCATCAGGCCGAGCGACATTTCCGGCGTGAAGTCGACGTCCTTGGCGCCGTATTTCTTGGCGTCGAGTTCGACCATGATCAGCAGCGACAGATAATACAGACAGGTCGGAATCAGCGCCATCCAGATCACGTCGAGATAGCTGATCTTGAGGAACTCGGCGATCAGGAAGGCGGCGGCGCCCAGCACCGGCGGCGAAAGGATCGCCCCGAGCCCGCCGGCCGCCAGCAGTCCGCCGGCGGCGTTCTTCTCGAAGCCCGCCTTCGCCAGCATCGGATATGCGACCGTGCCGATCATCACGGTGGTGGCGACGCCGGATCCCGAGGGGCCGCCGAGCAGGAACGACGACAGCACCACGGTGCGCCCGGCGCTGTTCGACTTGCCGCCCATCACCGCCAGCGAGAAATCAATGAAGAACTTTCCGGCGCCGGACTGCTGCAGGAACGCGCCGTAGATCGTGAACAGGATGATCAGCGTGGCGGAGACGTCGACCGCGACGCCGAAAATGCCCTCCAGCGTGATGAAGAGATGGCCGACCAGCCGCGGCAGTTCGTAGCCGCGATGGGTCCATGGTGCCGGCAAATGCGGGCCGAGCATCGCATAGGCAATGAACAATATGGCGACGACCGGCATGATCGGCCCGGTGGTGCGGCGGGTCGCCTCCAGCAGCAGGATGATGAACACGATGCCGACGATGACGTCCATGCGTTCGGGCGAGGTGGCGCGGTCGGTAAAATCCTCGCCGCCCCACAACGCATAGACGATGGTCGCCACCGCGAACAGGCCGGGCACCACGTCCCACCAGCGTACCCGGTTGCGAAACCGCGTCGCGAGCGGAAACAGCAGGAAGCTCAGGATCAGGGTGAAGGCGACGTGGGTGTAACGCAGTTCCTGGGTCGGAACGATCGCGTAGGCGGCGTAGAGATGGAACAGGCTCATGGTCACGGCAAGGGTGGTCGAGACCCGCCCCCACCAGCCCATCAGCCGGTTGGCCGCGCCCTCGTCGGCCTCGATAAAGGCCTCGGCCCGCTGCAGCGCCTCGTCGGAAATGGCGACGGTGTCGTCATTGGGCGATGTTTTGCCAGATTCTGGCTTGCCATGCGTTGATGTGTCTGCGGCCATGCTTCCCCCGAAACGCTTTTGACATGGCCTGGCCTGGCTGGCCGCGCCCTCGATTGCGCCGCATTGATCCCGGTTTTCGGTAACCGTGGCAAGGGCTTCCGGCAGGATTTCGGGACTGTTCTTGCGCCATCCCGGATTGCGCCCCGGGGCATGCCGGCGGCGTGACCGCGGGGCTCCTTCCGGGCTACAAGGGTTCCCAAAGATTGACAAAAGGGGGAGAAGATCGATGCAACGCCTCAAGGGCAAGACAGCGATGGTGGTCGGCGCCGGTTCGATCGGGCCGGGCTGGGGCAACGGCAAGGCGACCGCGGTGACCTTCGCGCGCGAGGGCGCGCAGGTGTTCTGCGTCGACCGCAACGGCAAGGCGGCGCAGGAAACCGTCGATATCATCGCCTCGGAGGGCGGCACCGCGGCGGCGTTCACCGCCGATGTGTCCAAAGCCAGCGAGGTCGAGGCGATGGTGGCGGCCTGCCTCGAGACCTATGGCCGCATCGACGTGCTCGACAACAATGTCGGCATCGCCGAGATGGGCAGCGTGGTCGAGGTGACCGAGGCGGAATGGGACCGCGTCTTCGCGGTGAATCTGAAGAGCGCCTTCCTCGCCATGAAGCACGTCATCCCGGTGATGGTGCGGCAGGGTGGCGGCTCGATCATCAACATTTCGTCGATCGCCTCGATCCGCCATCTCGGGATCTCCTATGTCAGCTACGGCACATCCAAGGCCGCGATGAACCAGATGACCAAGACCACCGCGGTCGAATTCGCGTCGAAACATGTTCGCGTCAACGCCATCCTGCCCGGCCTGATGAAGACGCCGATGGTCGAGCATTCCGCCGGCCTCGCCTCGAGCTATGCCGGCGGCGATGTCGAGGCGATGTGGCGGGCGCGCGATGCGCAGGTGCCGATGGGACACATGGGCGACGCCTGGGACGTCGCCAACGCCGCGCTGTTCCTCGCCTCCGACGAATCGAAATACGTCACCGGGCTGGAATTGATCGTCGATGGCGGGATCACGGTGAAGGCGGGGAGTTAGGCGCGAAGGCGAACCAACTCCGCTGTCGTCCCAGCGAAAGCAGGGACCCAAACGCCGCGGCTTCTCGTTGGAAAAAAATTGTTCGACGATATTGTGTAACCCTGACCGCTGGTAGTTATGGGTCCCTGCGTTCGCAGGGACGCCGATTACTGTGCCATCGCCAAAATGCCGCCCGCCAGCGAATGCCACGCCGCCGTGGTGCTGAGCGGCCAGTTCAGCAGTTTCACCGCGATCAGCGCGATGCCGCCATAGAGATAGACCGGATGCGGACGCCCGCGTGTGCGCCAGTCCCAGGCAATAGCGACCACCAGAAGGAGATAGGCGACGAACGCCGGCGGGATGGTGATAAACACCGGCGGCGGGCCGATGGCGCCGGGCGGCGCCAGAAACGTCAAAAACCAGCGCGCCACCGCGGCGTCGAGCAGCGAGATGCCGGCCAGCAGCATCAACCGCTTGTGGATCTCCTTTTGCCGCACATTGGCGATCGCCAGCGTAAACACGACGGCGAAAAACAGCATGCCGCTGAGCGGCACGATCGCGAACGCGATGCCTTCATCGGTCATGCCGATGGCGGCGGAGCGCTTCATCGCGCTGACCGCCACCAGGAAGCCGGAGATCGTCATCGCCGTCGCCAGCGACACGCCGATCATGCCCATGGTCCGGTGCCGCATCATTTGTCCGGATGCGGCGAGCCAGCTCTGGAAGGCGAAATACAGCGTCCAGGCGAAGAACAGCAGGCCATGGAAATGCACCACCGGCATCGGCGGAAATTTTCCCGCCGCCATCGGCACGAAATAGGTTGGGGCGAAGCCGAGAAAGGCGACGGCGATGCAGGCCAGCGCCATGTAGAAGTAGAAATATTGTGCGAGCGATGTCACGCGCGCGTGAACGTGTTTGTCGTCGATGAGCGTGGTCATGGCAGGCTGGTCTCCGAAGCGAATTAATGGGTCTTCGGAACCGCATTTTGGTTCAAGGAAAAATTTCGCAACAGGCATGCGAATCCGGGTGCCGATCGGCACTCAGTTCGGCCGAAGCCCGATTTGCGCCGCTCTTGCCGGGCGCGACTCTCTCCCATATTGAGGGTTCTTTGCCGGGTAGATCGATGCGACTTCGTCCTGCCGTCCTGATCCGCAAAGTGGCCGTCGCACTTGTCCTGGCGACGGCATCGCTGCACGGCGCTTTCGCCACCGGCGCGAGGCCGCCGGCCGATCCGCTGATCGACCCCGCGCCCTGCGTCGCCGCCGCGGCGGCCGACGATGCCGGCAGGACCATCGCCGTTTGCGGCGGGCTGATCGATCATGCCAAGACGGCGAAGGCCGACCGGATCAAGGCGCTGATCGCGCGCGCCGGCGCCTACCAGCGCCAGGACCTGATCGACCGCGCCATCGGGGATTACGACGCCGTGCTGCGGCTCGATCCGGCGCTGGCGGACATCTTCAACACGCGCGGCGAACTCTGGCGCAAGAAGGGCGACCGGGGTCGCGCGCTGGCCGATTTCGCCGCCGCCGCCAGGCTCAACCCCGATCACCCGACCGCCAAGGCCAGCCACCGGGCGCTGGCGCAGGAGCTGGAGCGCCTCGGCGCGCAGATGGCGGTCGCCGGCAGGCCGAGTTTCAACTGCGCGACATCCAGGCTTCCGGTGGAGAAGGCGATCTGCGCCAATCCGGAACTGGCCGATCTCGATCGCGAGATCAACGACATGCACATCATCGTGGTCCGCGAAGCCAAGGGCGTCCATGCGCACATGAAGCGAGCCTTGCAGCGCGATCAGGCGGCATTTCTGGTCAGGCGCAATGCGGAGTTCGGCCGGCCGGGCTACGACCTGCACAAGGCCATGAAGGCGCGGCTGCGGCAGATCGTGGGCGCCGATGGCTTCTAGGCGACAGCGCGGCCCGTCCGCCCGCAGCGTTTTCGCCTTGAATTGTCGGGTCATCCCGTGACAATGCCCGGAAAAGCGGCTGAGCTTGATCCTGGTCATGGCCGGGCTCAAGTCGGTCATCCATCCTTGCTCGCTGAATGAGACAACAAGCCGAGCCGTGCGGGAGCGACGCCATGAACATCCAGAACACCAGCCGCTACCACGAGGTCCATGCCCGTTCGCTGAAGGACCCGGAAGGTTTCTGGGGCGAGGCGGCGCGCGAGATCGACTGGATCGAGCCGGCGAAGAAGGTGTTCGACCCCGCCATGGGGCTATACGGCCGCTGGTTCGCCCGCGCCATGGTCAACACCTGCTATAACGCGCTCGACCGCCATGTCGCCAACGGCCGCGCCGATCAGGTGGCGCTGATCCATGATTCGCCGCTGGCCAATCCGTCGGGACCCAGCACCGTCACCAAATTCACCTATGCCGAGATGCTGGCCGAGGTGAAGACGCTCGCCGCCATCATGCAGGATTTCGGCGTGGCGAAAGGCGACCGCGTCATCCTCTATATGCCGATGGTGCCGGAAGCCGTGGTGGCGATGCTGGCCTGCGCGCGGATCGGCGCGGTGCACAGCGTGGTTTTCGGCGGTTTTGCCGCGAAAGAACTCGCTACCCGGATCGAGGACGCCCAACCAAAGCTGATTTTTTCAGCGAGCTGCGGGCTCGAGCCCGGCCGCCTCGTGCAGTACAAGCCGCTGCTCGATGAAGCGATCGGTCTTTCGAGCGTGAAGCCCGCGGCCTGTATCATCCTGCAGCGGCCGCAGCTGCGCTGCGATCTCGTGAGCGGTCGCGATCACGATTGGGCGGATTTGCGCGCCAGGGCGATCTCGGCAAAAAAATCCGCCGGCTGCGTGCCGGTACTGGCGACCGATCCGCTCTATATTCTCTACACCTCCGGCACGACAGGCAAGCCGAAGGGCGTGGTGCGCGACAATGGCGGGCATCTGGTCGCGCTGAAATGGTCGATGTTCAACCTCTATGGCGTCAAGCCGGGCGAGGTCTGGTGGTGCGGCTCCGACATCGGCTGGGTGGTCGGCCACAGCTACATCATCTACGGCCCGCTGCTGCATGGTGCGACCTCGATCATGTATGAGGGCAAGCCGATCGGCACGCCGGATGCCGGCGCGTTCTGGCGGGTGATCTCGGAGCACAAGGCGGTGGCGCTGTTCACCGCGCCAACCGCGTTCCGCGCCATCCGGAAGGAAGACCCGGACGGAAAATTCATCCGGCAATATGACCTTTCGAAATTCCGCACGCTGTTTCTGGCCGGCGAGCGCGCCGATCCGCCGACGGTGGAATGGGCCGAGCAGCAGCTGAAGGTGCCTGTCATCGACCACTGGTGGCAGACCGAAACCGGCTGGTGCATCGCCGGCAACCCGGTCGGCCTCGGCATGCTGCCCGTCAAACACGGCTCGCCGACGGTGCCGATGCCGGGCTACCGGGTCGAGGTGGTCGACGAAGCCTCGAAACCGCTGCCCGCGGGCACCATGGGCTCGATCGTCATCAAGCTGCCGATGCCGCCGGGCTGCCTGCCGACGCTGTGGCAACAGGACGAGCGCTGCAAGGAAGCCTATTTCAACGAATTCCCCGGCTACTACAAAACCTCCGATGCTGGCTACATCGATGAGGACGGCTACGTCTTCGTGATGGGCCGCACCGACGACATCATCAACGTCGCCGGCCACCGGCTCTCCACCGGCGGCATGGAAGAGATTCTCGCCGCGCATCCCGACGTCGCCGAATGCGCGGTGCTCGGCATCAAGGACGCCATCAAGGGCGAGGTGCCCTGCGGCTTCCTGGTGCTGAAGGCCGGCGTGGCGCGCAGCCATGCCGAGATCGAAAAGGAGATCGTGGCGCTGGTGCGCGACAAGCTCGGACCCGTAGCGGCGTTCAAGCTCGCGATCACGGTGGGCCGGCTGCCGAAGACCCGCTCCGGAAAAATCCTGCGCGGCACCATCAAGAAGATCGCCGACGGCGATCAATGGACCATGCCCGCCACCATCGAGGATCCCAAGGTGCTGGAGGAAATCGAGGGCGCGCTGAAGGGCAGGGTGTGAGGGACGAGCGGGCACCGTCCCTCGGTTCCGTCATTGCGAGGAGCACTTGCGACGAAGCAATCCATTCTTCCCTTGTGTGGCACGATGGATTGCTTCGCGGAGCCTGTCATCGGGCGGCGCTTTGCGCCGACCCGTTGGCTCGCAATGACGACGGAGGGTTTTACTCCGCCTCGATCAACGAAATTGCCTTGATTTCGATGGATTGCCGGGTCACCTAGCGCGAAGACGCGCTTCGCGCTTCTGCCCGGCCATGACGAAATGAGATAACGGACAAACCATGCGACGCAATTCGGTACGGCTCCTCGGACTCCTCCTCCTCGCGCCCCTGCTCGCGGGCTGCCTCGAGCGCGGACAGCCGACCATGGCCGACACGTCAGGCGACGACGACGCGTTCTGCGCCCGCAGCCATGCCGTCGGCTCAACGGACTTTGTCAACTGCCGCAAGGACCGCGACGTCCAGCGCGCCAATGCCAATTCGCGCGTCGACAAGCGGCAGCGCAATCTCGGCGAATACATGCTCAACAATCCGACACGGCCTTAAGGTCAGGAGACCATCATGGACGAGGACAAATTCAACACCAGCCTGCGCGGCTTTCTCAAGAAAGTCGGCATCACCTCGCAGCGCGAGATCGAGAAGGCGGTGCGCGACGCCGTCGCTTCCGGCCGCCTCAAGGGCAACGAGAAACTGCCGGCCAAGATGGTGCTGACCATCGGCGGCATCAGCCTGACGCACGAGATCACCGAACAGATCGAACTGGGTTAGGGGCGGGAGCCGGCCTCATCCTGAGGAGTCGCGCGCGCTTCGCGTGGCGTCTCGAAGGAAGCAGCAGGCAATGTGCCAGATGGTTCGAGACGCGCGCCGGACAGCGCGAGCGCGCTGCCGGACGCGCTCCTCACCATGAGGAAGCGGGGTGGGCCGCAAATTATCTTCGCGGATCGCGCTCAGGAAGCCTTGCGAAACAACGGGCCGCGAAGGATGTTCACACGCTCCGTTCATCGAGGGATTCGTCATGACTGTCGACGTCAAAGCCGCTACTGACCGCCTGATGCGCTTTCTCTCCGTCGAGGGCGTCACCGGAAAGGAAGCCGCGATCGGGCGCGAGCTCGCCGCGGCGCTGCGGGAAGGCGGCGTGCCTGACGACGCGATCCGCCTCGACGACGCCAACACGCGCATTCCCGTGCCGACCGAGACCGGCAACCTCATCGTCGATCTGCCTGGCCGCGGCGCGATGCACAACCAGCCGCGGATCATGTTCATGACCCACATGGATACCGTGCCGCTGTGCGCCGGAGCGAAGCCGAAGCTGGCGGGGCGCAAGATCGTCAACGAGGCGAAGACCGCGCTCGGCGGCGACAACCGTTGCGGCTGCGGCGTTCTGGTCACGCTGGCCGCCGAACTGGCAAAACAGAAGCTCGATCATCCGCCGATCACGCTGCTGTTCTGTGTGCGCGAGGAGAGCGGGCTTTGGGGCGCGCGCCACGTCAGGACCGCCGACCTCGGCTCGCCGGTCATGGCCTTCAACTACGACGGCGGCTCGGCCTCCAATGTCGTCATCGGCGCCGTCGGCGCGGATCGCTGGCAGGTCGAGATTTTCGGCCGCGCTTCGCACGCCGGCGTCGCACCGGAGCGCGGGATCAGCTCGACCATGATCCTGGCGCTCGCGCTCGCCGACGTGAAGGCCGGCGGCTGGTTCGGCAAAGTGATGAAAGGCAAGGGGCAAGACAGGAAGCAGGGCACCAGCAATGTCGGTCCCGTCACCGGCGGCGAGGGCCGGCCGGCCGGAGACGCCACCAACGTCGTCACCGACTACGTGCATGTGCGCGGCGAAAGCCGCAGCCACGACGGCAAGTTCTTCAGGGAGATCACCAGGGCCTACAAGGCGGCCTTCGAGAAGGCCGCCAGGCGCGTCAGGAACAGCGATGGCAAGTCAGGCCGCGTCAAGTTCAAGGCCGAGACCGACTATTACCCGTTCCGCATGAAGGACAGCCTGCCGGTGGTCAAGCGCGCCGCCGCGGCCGTGTCCGGCATCGGCGGAACGCCGGTTATCCGCACCGCGAATGGCGGGTTGGACGCCAACTGGATGGTCCGCCACGGTATTCCCACCGTGACTTTCGGCGCCGGGCAGAACGAAGTGCACACGATCGACGAGTGGATCAATCTCGACGAGTACGACCGGGCGTGCGCGCTCGCGGTGCAGCTCGCGACCATGCGGTAAACCTCACCGTCACAAAGGACATCACCACATGGACATCAAGGTCAGGGACGCCAACGGCGCGCTGCTCGCCGAGGGCGACAGCGTCACGCTGATCAAGGACCTCAAGCTGAAGGGGTCGTCGACAGTGCTCAAGCGTGGCACCGTCATCAGGGGTATTCACCTCACCGACAACGCCGACGAGATCGAAGGCCGCACCGACAAGGTCAAGGGCCTGGTGCTGCGCACGGAGTTTCTGAAGAAGGCGTGAGGGGCCCGCTCTAGCGCGACAGGTTGCTCAGCTTGGTTCCGATCGCGACCGTCATCAGTCCGAAGCCGGCATAGGCGAGATATTCCGGATGGTGACAGAACATCTGCGAGGTCGAGCAGATTTCGCCGGCCCAGGAGGTGCCGACGGAAATCTGCGAAGCGGCTTGCTTGAACAGGAAAGCGGTCCCGCCGAGCAGGATCGCCAGTAGAAATGAGATGACCGCCATGTTCGATATCGTCCTGTCGTCAGCCGGTCGTTTTACCTGCTGATCGCCAAAAGTATCTCCGGATTTTTACGGGGATTGTCGCCGCTGCCGCGGGGACGCGCGCGGTCGGCTAACCGATCCGATGAGGCGAATGTGACGGTGTGTGACTACCCGACGGGCAAATCACTTCGGTTTATCGGAATAGGTGTCAAGCCCCTCGCGGAAAAATATTTCGGTTTTACAGAATTGAAAATCAGTTTATACCGATAGCCATCCCGTCCCACTCCGAGCAACTGTGCTGAAGTAGACCGGTGATCGGCCGGCCTCAAGGCTGGCGCGAAGCGCGCCCCCGCCTTCGGCGGCTGACGGCCTTGACCCCGTCCGTTCCCCGGTCTGTTGGCTTGGCATGCGCTCGGTCGA
>NZ_JAUYAN010000364.1 GCF_030693485.1 Bradyrhizobium sp.
ATGGGTGGAGGCGACGTGGAATTTCGCCCGCGTGTCGACCATGGGAATGCCGACTAGGCCGTATTTGTGGACGATGTCCTGCTTCGAGAAGCCGGCGGCCTCGAACATGATCGAGGTCGAATCGTCGAACATCGCGAAGTAGCGCGGGTAGTAGACGATGTTGGCGGGGTCGCAGTCGCCCCACTGGATCTGTACGTCGCGGCGATGGACGAACATGGCGTTTGCCTAGCGCGGCGCCATGCGGAGCGCGGCATCGAGCCGCACCACCTCGCCGTTGAGATAGGGGTTGTCGATCATATGCAGCGCCAGCGAGGCGAACTCGTCGGCGTGGCCGAGCCGGTGCGGGAACGGAATCGCGGCGGCGAGCGAGTCCTGCGCCTCCTGCGGCAGACCGCCCAGCAGCGGCGTCAGGAACAGGCCGGGCGCGATGGTCAGCACGCGGATGCCGAACTGCGCGAGTTCGCGCGCGATCGGCAGCGTCATCGCCACGATGCCGCCCTTCGATGCGGAATAGGCCGACTGCCCGATCTGGCCGTCATAGGCCGCGATCGACGCGGTGGAGATCACGACGCCGCGCTCGCCGGTCGAGAGCGGCTCCAGCTTGCTCATTTCGGAGGCCGCCAGCCGCAGCATGTTGAAGGAGCCGATCAGGTTGACCTTGATCACCCTGTCGAAATCGGCCAGCGCCATCGGGCCGTCGCGGCCGACCACCCGTTTGGCGACGCCGATGCCGGCGCAATTGACCAGGATGCGCGCCGGGCCGTGCGCCTTGGAGGCGGCGACGATGGCGGCTTCCGCCGAGGCCGCATCCGAAACGTCGCAGGTCACCGCGACGCCGCCGATCTCGGCAGCGAGGGTTTCGGCCAGCCTGGCGTTGAGGTCGCAAACCGCAACCTTCGCGCCGCCTGCAGCAAGCCTGCGCGCGGTCGCAGCACCCAGTCCCGATGCACCTCCGGTGACGATGGCGGCCTGATCCTTCAATTGCATGGTCTTCTCCCTCGAAAAATTTCTGTTCGTGTCCGGCTACAGCGTGATCAATTGGGCTGGCGGTGTCGGCGAATACAGCAGGTCGATCAGCCCGCCGCGGTGATCCAGCACCGCGCGCTGGTTGATCGAGCCCTTGTCGGTGACTTCGCCGCGGTCGATCGACAGCGGTGTATCGAGCAGCACCGCGCGCGTGATCCGCGTCGACGATCCCGTCGCGGTTCCCAGGAACCTTGCCAGCCGCTCGCGAAACGCTTCGCGGATCAGCGGATCGGAAGCGGTGCCGGCGAGATCGTCAACGGCCAGCGTCGGGTTGATCAGGCGGCAGCCGTCGAGGTCGAGAATGACCAGCGCCGAGATCTCGTCGCGGTTGATGCCGGCGATCACGACGTCGCGCACCATGGGGGCACAGGCCGCAACGAGGCGCGCGCGCAGCGGGCCGACGCTGACCCAAGTGCCGCTGGCGAGCTTGAAATCCTCGGCAATGCGGCCGTCGAAGTCAAAACCCTTGCCGAAATCATCGGGATCGACCGGCTTCAGCGCGTCGCCGAATTTGTAATAGCCTTCCTCGTCGAACGCCGCCGCCGTCAATTCCGGCTGCCGCCAATAGCCCGGCGTGACGTTGGGCCCCTTGGCGCGAACCTCGAGCTTGCCGTTGTTCGGGATCAGTTTCGCGTCGTTGCCCGAAACCGGAAGCCCGACATGGCCGGAGCGGCTGGTGGCGGGCTTGACCGACATGAAGAACGGTGCGGTCTCGGTGGCGCCGAGACCGGTCAGGATTGGCACGCGGTAACCGGTTTCCGCGACGGCGAGTTCGTCCAGCGTGTTCCAGACGAACGGCGACAGCGCCGCACCGGAGAAGAACATCGCATGCAGGCGGTGAAAGAATTTTGCCCGTAGTGCCTTGTCGTCACGCAGATACGGCAGCAGCGATTCATAGCCTTTCGGCACGTTGAAATAGACCGTCGGCGAAATCTCGCCGAGATTGCGCACGGTTTCCTCGATGCCGCCGGGCATCGGCTTGCCCTCGTCGAGATATATTGAGCCGCCGTTGAACAGGGTCAGCCCGATATTGTGGTTGCCGCCGAAGGTATGGTTCCAGGGCAGCCAGTCGACGATGACGGGCGGCTCGTCCCTCAGGAACGCCAGCGTCTCGCGCAGCATCACCTGATTGGCGCAGATCATCCGCTGGGTGTTGATGACTGCCTTCGGATTGCCGGTCGAGCCCGAGGTCAGCAGAAACTTTGCAATGGTGTCCGGGCCGATGGCATCGTGCGCGGCATCGAGGCCGGGATGCTCGGACGTTCCCAGCAACTCGGCCAGCATCGTCACCGTGTTGCCGGGCACCGTGCCGCGCGACGCCGCGATCTCGGTTCCCTCGGGGACATTGACCGAAATAGCATCGGCGAATTTGTCGGCGTCATCCGCGAACACCAGGCCGGGCGTCAACAGCTTCATCAGGTACGCGAGCTTGCCATAATCCTTCGACACCAGCGAATAGGCCGGCGACACCGGACAAAACGGGATACCGGCGTAAAGCGCACCGAACGCGAGCAGCGCGTGGTCGACCGAATTGCCGGAGAGGATCACGATCGGCTTCTCGGCGGACAGGCCACGCGCCAGCAGCGCCGAGGCGATATGCCGGGCCGCGCCCAGCAAGCGGGCGTAGCTGATTTGCCGCCAGCCGCCACCGGCCTGGCGCTCTGCCATGAACACGCGATCGGGTTCCGCCCTGGCCCAATGATGCAGGCGGTCGGTCAGGCGAACCGGATAGTCGCCGAGCGGCGTTTTGGGCCTGAGATATATGACGCCATCGTCGCGGCGCTCGATGGTGACCGCGGGATCGCCGAACGAGATCGGCCGTAGCGGTGCGTCGCCGGCTCCGGTCGCAGTCGACATGTGAGGCTTGGCGCTCATGTCAGGTGGGTTTCACCTTTGCAGTCTTGCGGTCGAGGAAGTCGCGAATCCGGCGCTTGGCCTCTTTATCGCTCTGCGCCACCGTCGCCATCAGCGATTCCATCAAAAGGCCGGTTTGCGGATTGGCCTCCGCGATCATCGGCAGCGCCTGCAACACGGCGAAATTGGTCAGCGGCGCATTGGCTGCGACACGCTCGGCCAGTTCCATCGCCTTCGGCAGCGCCCCTCCCGCTCCTGTCAGATACTGGGTAAATCCATAGGCCGAACCCTCGGTCGCCGAATAGACCCGTCCGGTCAGCATCATGTCGGTCATCCTGGCAACACCGATCAGCCGCGGCAGCCGCACCGATCCGCCGCCGCCGACGAAAATGCCGCGCTGGCCTTCGGGCAATGCGAAATAGGCCGAAGGTTCGGCGACCCTTATATGCGCCGCGCAGGCGAGTTCCAGCCCGCCGCCGATCACCGCGCCCTTGAGGGCGGCGATCACTGGCACCCGGCTGTACTGGATGCGGTCGAATACCCGGTGCCACATCTGCGAATGCCGCAGACCCTCGCTGGCATCCTGCTCGGTCAGTTCCGACAGATCCAGGCCCGACGAAAAATGATCGCCGATGCCGTGAATGACAACCGCGCCGATGTTCTCCGGCAGGTCGGAGAAGCAATCCTGGATCGCAAGGATAATGCCGTCATTGAGCGCATTGCGCTTGGCCGGCCGGTTGAGGCCCACGGTCATGACCGCGCCCACCGTCTCGATCGTGAGCAGCGCGGACCGTTCGGCGGTCGCGGCAGGCGAGGCGTTTGCCATGGGTGCTTTACGTCCTGTCCAGAATAGTTATGCTTTATAACGAATTTGGAGGGAGTCAACAAGCCAGGTTTTCTGCTCGCGATCGGCTTTACCCTCCCCTGGAGGGTAAGAGAATCACAGCACCTGATGCACGTCGATGACGACGCGATCGGCGTGGCGGGCAGCGGAGCCGACGAACAGGTTCTCCATCAGCCAGCGGTATTTTTCGCTGCCGGTCTCGAACCTCGGCACGGTGCGGAAATAGATCAATGCGGGATCGACCGGCTCGCCGCGTTTCAGCTTTTGCAGCAGATCGACGGGGCCGAAGCGGATGCCAGTGTTCTCGACATAGACCACCGCGCCGTCATCAGTCTCGAAGGCATATTTCGCTTCCAGTTCGATCAACTCGTTTGGCCGGATGATCTGGAAGTCCGCGCCGAACGCGCAGACCTTGCCGTTGACGCTTTCGCCGCGCACCTCACCGCCGAGGATTGGAATGATCCGGCGCACGCCGTGACCAATCTCACCTGCTGATGTCACCCCTCCGATACGGACGGTAAGGGTGAATACATATTTGGTCGCCAACTGCGGGATCATGGAAGCCCCTTATTGGAGCATGATCTTATCGGAAAACCGGTACCCATTTTTCCGGATCATGCTCTACCCCATCATGCGCTGTGGCAACCAGAGCGCCAGGATCGGAAATGCGATCAGGATCACCAATCGGATCAGGTCGGTGAAGACGAACGGCGCCACGCCCCTGAAGATCGTGGAGAAAGATGCGTCGGGGATCACGCTCTTGATGACAAAGACATTCATGCCCACCGGCGGCGTGATGAGGCCCAGTTCCACCGTCATCACGATGATGATGCCGAACCAGATCGGGTCGAAGCCGAGATGGACGACCACCGGAAAGATGATCGGGACGGTCAGGATGATCATCGCCATCGCGTCCATCAAACAACCCAGCACCAGATACATCACCATGATAAGGGCGAGAACGCCGTAGGGCCCGAGGCCGAGGCCGGTGAGAAGCTCCGTGACCTTTTGCGGGGTCTGCGTCACCGTGAGAAAATAGCCGAAGATCAAGGCGCCGATCAGGATCGTAAACACCGCGGCCGCGGTGCGGGTCGCCTGCAGCAGCGAGTTGAGGATCTTCTCCTTGTTGAGCCGGCCGGTGAGCACGCCGATCAGGAACGCGCCGGTGGCGCCGACGCCGCCGGCTTCCGTCGGGGTGAAACGGGGCAGGAACGGCAACCCGTAGAGGCCGCCGATCACGAACACGAACAGCAACACCGGCGCCCAGATATTCTTCAGGCCGGCGAACCGCTCGCGCCAGGATGTTTGCGGGCCGGTCGGCAGAAAGCCCGGCCGAAGCCACCCGATCAGCGCAATCGTCAGCATGTACATGGCGATCGCGAGCAGGCCGGGAATGATGCCGGCCATGAACAGCTTGCCGATGTCCTGCTCGGTGATGATGCCGTAGACCGCCAGCACCGTCGATGGCGGCAGCATGGCGCCGAGCGTCCCTCCGGCCGCGATCACGCCGGTGGCGAAGGACTGCGGATAACCGAAACGGCGCATCTCCGGATAGGCGACAGCGGAGAACGTCGCGGCCGTCGCCACCGACGAACCGCAGATCGCGGCAAAGCCGCCGCAGGCGCCGACCGTCGCAATGCCCAGCCCGCCGCGCAAATGCCCGACGAAACCGTTGGCGGCATGAAACAACTCGCGGCTCATTCCGGAATTGGTGACGAACGCCCCCATCAGCAGGAACATCGGAATCACACCGAACGTATAGTCGGTGACCGTGCGCATCGAGGTCTGGCCGACCATCTTGAGCGCTGGGGAAAAGCCGACGAGGTAGCCGAAGCCGGTGACGCCGACGAGGCCCATCGCCATGCCCACCGGCACGCGCAGCAGCATCAGCGCGAACAGCGCGACAAATCCAAGAATGGCGACGGCGTCGGTGCTCATGCCGTCTACTCCACGGTCTTGATCTTGGGCTCTTCCATCTCTTCGGGATGAAGGATCAGGCGCCAGGTGCGGATCGCGATCAGCAATACCGCAGCAGCGTCGCCGGCCCACGCCACCGCAAAAAACGGCCAGGTCGGCATGCGCATATCAAAGGTAAGGACATTGTCGTTGTATGTGCCGTAGACCTTGTCGAACAGCGTCCAGGTCTGCACCGCCACCACGAGCAGCAGCACCAGCGTGGCAAAGACGTCGATCCAGCGTTGGTATCGCGGCCCGACATTGGCCCACACCAGGTCGACGGTGATGTGCCCGCCACGATAGCTTGTCGCCGCGATCCCCCAGA
>NZ_JAUYAN010000005.1 GCF_030693485.1 Bradyrhizobium sp.
GGGTGCCGAGCGCAGCGAGGCGGGTGGGGGCTCTCTCCTCCGCAGAGCCGCAACGGGTTTGTCCCGCGAAGGCAGCCCCCACCCCGGCCCTCCCCCGCAAGCGCGGGAGAGGGAGAAGAAACTACTTCCTTCCCGCCGGCGCTGACGGCACCACCCCGAACAATTGCGCCTGCTCCGCGCGTGCGGCGGCGACCAGGCGGTCGGTGGCGGCTTCGATCACGGTCGCGATGCGGACGATGAATTCCTTGCGGGTCAGGCCGGCCGGCAAGGGATCGAGGAATTCGACCACCAGCGTGCCGGGATAGCGCATGAAGGTGCGGCGCGGCCAGAACAGGCCGGAATTCAGCGCGACCGGCAGGCACGGCACGCCGCTGCTGGCATAGATCTGGCCGACGCCGGTCATATAGTCAGGCGGCGCCCCGACCGGGGTGCGGGTGCCCTCGGGAAAGATGATCAACTGCCGGCCGCTGCGAATTTCCTTCGGCGCGCGCCGCGCCATGTCCATCAGCGACCGCATGCCGCCGCTGCGGTCGACGCCGATCATTTCCGACTTCATCAGATACCAGCCGAAGAACGGGATCCAGGCCAGCTCGCGCTTGTAGATGAACAGCGGCGCATCGAAGAACTGCATCAGCGCGAAGGTTTCCCACATCGACTGGTGCTTCGACGCGACGATCAACGGTCCCTGCGGGATTTTCTCCAGCCCGCGAACGTCCAGCCTGGTGTTGCAGATTACGCGCATCAGCCAGACGCTGCTGCGCGCCCAGGTCTTGGCGACCGCCATGAAGGCGCGCCGGGGCATCAGGAAGGTGGGAATGGCAACGATATTCCAGAACACCAGCATCACATAGAACAGCACGTTGTAGACCAGCGAGCGCAGGAAGATCGAAACCATGGAATACCCAGATCAGTTGGCGTGAGCCGTCGCAGGTTTGCGCGCCGGGGGCGCCCCGGCCGGCTGGTCCGCGAGATCGGGCAGGTCGAGACCGACATCGGCCAGCCGCACCCGCAGCTCCGCGGCGACGTATTTGACATACTCCGATAGCAGCAGCCGCAACGTCGCGCCACTCGTCCACCACGGCTCATCCCGCCATTTTTCGCCGACCACCGCGAACGGAATCAGCTGGATATCGGGCATCGCATGCGACAATTCGACGATGGCGCGCGGCATATGGTAATTCGATGTCACCACGATCAGCGACTTGAAGCCGCGGTCATGCACCCAGCGCCGCGTCTCCGCCGCATTGCTGCGGGTATTGACGGCGGAACGGTCGAGATCGACGCAACAGCCCAGCAGCGACTGGTTGTCGGGCAGCGAACGGGATATGTCGCTCGCGGCGTTGGTCGGGTACACGCCTGAGATCAGCAGCCGCTTGCCATAGCCGCCGGCCAGCAACTCCATCGCATCGGAAACGCGCGAGGAACCACCGGTGAGCACCACGATGCCGTCGGCGCTGTGAGCAGGCTTCACTTCGGCGCCGCGCAGCTGCGACAGGAAGGCGACGAAGCCGACCGCGGAGCCGACGAAGGCGATCGCCAGCGACGCCACGATGGTCGCGCGCAGCCATCCCCTCGGCGCGGCCGCCGTCTCATCGGGAGATCTATCGTCGGACTTCGAACTCATGCGGTGCCGGTGTTTCCCTTGTCCCTGCAAGTCTAGCGCAATTTTCACTTCCAAGGCTCGCTCTTGAACTCCCCTCCCCCCGCGCGACCTTGCGCGTGGTGGGGAGAAGAAAGCGCCTCACTCGATATCGTCCAGGGTGGCGAACAGCGTACGCCGTGATGCCCAGGCGGTGATCGCCGCGATCAGCACCGCCTGTGCCGCCAGCGCCAGATAGCCCGAGGGCCGCAGCGAAAACGTCCCCAGCAGGGCCGCGAACTGATCCCCGACCGGGGTGCCCGAGAACCAGCCGGCGATCGACTCGGAGAAGCCGAACAGCAGCATGGCGACGCCGCCGCCGATCACGCCACCCTGCAGGCCGAGCCTGAGGAAATGCCGCAGGAAGCGGTTGGCGATGAAGCGGTCGCCGGCGCCGACGAAATGCAGCACCTCGACGATCGGGCGGTTCGCCGCCATCGCGCCGCGCGTCGCGAACGATACCGAGATGATGGTCGCAGCGATCACCAGCGCGAGAATGCCGATGCCGGCGAACACGGTGGCGCCGGTCATCGAGCGCATCCGCTCGATCCAGGCGCGGTGATCGTCGACGCTGGCGGTCGGCGCCAGCTGTGACACCCGGCCGCGCAACGCCGCCAGATCGAGCACGGTGCCCGGCGCCACCCGCGCCACGATGACGCGCGGCACCGGCAGATCGTCGAACGACAGTCCGGTGCCGAGCCACGGTTCCAGCAGTCGGGCGGATTCGTCCTTGGTGAAGGGCTTGATCTCGACGATGCCGGACTGCGCCCGCATCGCCTCGGCGACCGCCGCGACATCGCGCTCGATATCGCGCCCGGCGGCGGGGCGTACCTGGATGGTGATTTCGCTCGCGACCTCCGACTGCCACTCCGCCGCCGACGCGCTCACCAGCAGCACGGCGCCTGTCGTGATCGAGGCGAGGAAGGTCATGATGGCGACCACCGCGACCAGCGCGCGGCCCGCGATCGAGGCGCGCGGCACGATCGGCGACAGATTGCGCGCGCGTGCCGGCAGTTGCGGACGCTCATGTCCGAGATCCACCAGGGGCCCGTGGTCGTCGCCGGTTCTACTCATAGATATGCAACCGTCCCTGATGCAGCACCAGCCGCCGCGCATCGTACTGGTCCATCAGCGTCATGTCGTGGGTCGCGATGATGACCGCGGTGCCGGACTTGTTCAGCTCGATGAACAGCCGCAGCAGCCGCCGCCCCAGCGTCGGATCGACGTTGCCGGTCGGCTCGTCCGCCAGCAACAGCTGCGGCCGCGAGATCACGGCGCGAGCGATCGCCGCGCGCTGCTTCTCGCCGCCGGACAAAACCGGCGGCAACGCATCCATGCGCTCGCCGAGGCCGACCCATTTCAGGAGATCGATGACCTCCTTGCGGTAGCTGGATTCGTCGCGTCCGATCACCCGGAACGGCAGCGCGACGTTTTCGTAGGTCGTCATGTGATCGAGCAGGCGAAAGTCCTGCAGCACGATGCCGATCCGCTTGCGCAGATTTGCGATCTGATCCTTGCCGAGCAGCGAAACGTCGTGGCCGAACAGGTTGACCAGGCCGCGGGTCGGCCGCAGCGACAGGAACAGCAGCCGCAGCAGCGAGGTCTTGCCGGCGCCGGACGGGCCGGTCAGGAACTGGAACGAATGGGCCGGGATCAGGAAATTGAGGTCGCGCAGAATCTCCGGGCCGAGCCCGTAACGCAGTCCGACATTTTCGAACCGAACCAAGCTCAGCTCCGTTCGATGTGGGGCGTGACCGGAAAGTCCCGTGACCGTAAGGCCTGGCCCCGCGATTGGCCGGCCTCGCTGGCTTGCGAGCCGGGCAAAATGGTTGTGCTTCGGTTATGGTTTCCGATTCGTTAACGCTCGCGTTGTAGCATCCCGCCAGCGTCATTGTGGAGATCCGCTCCATGCATATCATTTGCCCCCATTGCACCACGTCCTACGCCATTAATCCGGCTGCTTTGGGCGCGGCCGGCCGTACTGTGCGCTGTTCCAGGTGCAAGGAAGTGTGGCTGGCAAGGCCGGAGGATGCGACCGAACTCGCGGTCGCCGCCCCTGCCATGGCTGCCGCCTCCGCCCAGGCCGGGGCCGACGACACCCTCGCCGAATGGGAAGCGATGGCGGCCGAGGACAGCGCGGGAACCCCCGTCGTCGACAGCCCCTCGATATCGGCCGACTGGCCCAGCGAAACCTCGACCGACGACGCCAACTGGCCGTCGACGGCCCGGGACGATTTGAACGCGGAGGCGGGTCCGCAGCGGCTGTCCTGGTTCCGCAGACTTTTCAGGCGGCCGGCGGCCCAGGCTCGGGTGGGGCGCAAGAAATCGTTCGCCAGCGCGGCGATGGCGTGTGCCGGGATGGGCGCGCTGGTGCTGGCGCTGATGATCTGGCGGGTCGAGGTGGTGCGGCTGCTGCCGCAGACCGCCGACTTCTACAGGATGGTCGGTCTCGATGTGAATCTGCGCGGACTTATGTTCAAGGACGTCAAGATCACCTCCGAGACGGTGGATGGCAAGCCGGTGCTGGTGATCGAGGGCGTCATCACGGGCGAAGCCAAGCGGCCGGTCCCGCTGCCGCGGCTGCGCTTCAGCGTTCGCGACGCGCAGGGCGCGGAGATCTACGCCTGGAATGCGGTGCTGGAACAGCCCGTGCTGAAGCCGGGCGAACGCGCCTGGTTCAAGTCGCGGCTGGCCTCGCCGCCGCCCGAGGGCCGCAATATCGATGTACGCTTCTTCCACAAGCGGGATATCGCCGGCGGCAATGTCTGAACCGGATCCGCTGCGAAAGATGGATACACGATGCCGCGCGTGCTGATCGCCGACGACGAAGAATCCATGCGTTCGCTGGTGGCGCGGGCGGTCGCCATGGACGGCCATGCCACCGTCACCGCCGAAGACGGCGCCGAAGCGCTCGAGATCCTCACCCGCGAAAACGGCGCCTTCGATCTGCTGCTCACCGACATCAAGATGCCCGTGATGGACGGCATCGCGCTGGCGCTGGCCGTGGCGCGGGATTTTCCGGATCTGACGATTCTGCTGATGACCGGCTTTGCCGACCAGCGCGAACGTGCGCACGGCCTCAACGCCATCGTGCACGATGTGGTGACGAAGCCGTTTTCGGTGGCGGATATCCGCACCGCGGTGGCCGATGCGCTGGCGGCGAAGAAGGCGTAGCGGAGTGTCGCTTACCTCTCCCGCTTGCGGGGGAGGTCGACGCGCGTAGCGCGGCGGGTGGGGGAATTCTCTCGGCTGGCGACTGTGTGTGCTGAGGCACCCCCACCCCGCCCTCCCCCGCAAGCGGGATAGGGAGCGCACCTCCGTCGCCGTAACCGCTCAATAATCCTTCAGCAGCCGCTCGATGTAATCGAGTTCGATCTGCGGGCGCAGCGAATCGCCGAGCCGGCGGCGAAGTTCCTCGAGAATGCGGCGCACCCGCTGCACGTCGATCTCGTCGGGAATCTTGACCGAGGGATCGTCCGGGAATTCGCGGCCGCGCAGCGGACGCCCCAGCGGATCGTTGTTGGCGGCGCTGCCCTGCTGCCGTCCCGGGCGCTGGCCCGGACCGTCGCCCTGGCCATCGCCGTCGCCCTGCTGCATCGCCTCGGCGAGGCTCTGGGCGCCCTTGCGCAGCGCCTCCAGCGCCTTGCCTTGCGAATCCACCGCGCCATCGGCGTTGCCGTCACCGAGCCTGCCGGTGGCGTCGCCCATCGCGCTATCGGCGTCGCCGAGGCCGTCCTCGCCCTGATCGCCATCTTCGCCGCCCTGCCCTTGCTGACCCTGTTGGCCCTGCTGGCCCTTCTGACCCTTCTGTCCCTGCTGACCCTGCCCCATGCCGCGCTTGGCGAGTTCCTGCTGCAATTTCTTGAGCCGGTCGCGCAGGCCTTGCTGGTCCTGCTGCAGTTCGCCCATGCCCTTGTCGCCCTGCTTGCCGCGCTGGCGGTCGCGCCGCGAATCCTGGCCTTCCTTGAAGGTCTTGTCGCGCAGCTGTTGCTGCTTGCGGATCATGTCGCCGAGTTCGTTCAGCGCCTCCTGCATGTCGCCGTCGCCGGACTGGCCGGGCTGCGCCATCTGCAGGTTCTCCAGCATCTGCTGCAATTGCTCGAGCAGCTGCTTGGCCGCATCCTTGTCGCCGGAGCGCGACAGGCGCTCCATGCGGTCGATCATGTTCTTGAGGTCCTGCTGGCTCAGCATCCTGGTATTGGGATCGAGCGGCCGCGCCAGCTGCTGCGGATTGTTGCGCTGCTGTTCGGCGAGCTGGCGCATGAAATTGTCGAGCGCCGCGCGCAGATTTTCGGTGAGCTTCTTGATTTCCTCGTCGCTGGCGCCGCGCTCCAGCGCCTGCTTGAGCGCCTCCTGGGCGGCGCGCAGCGCCTTGTCGACGTCGGTGATCTTGCCGTCCTCGATGGTGACGGCGAGCGCCCACAGCGCGGCCACCACCTCGCGCAGCGCAGGATCGGTGCGGGAAGCCTCCAGCTGCCGCGACACGCTGTAGAGGCCGAGATACTGGCCGGCCTCGGGCGTGAACAGGTGCGGTGCGATCATCAGCGCATCGAGCGCGGCATAGACCTGCCCGATCTGATTGGCGTCGAGCGCCAGAATGCGGCGCTGCTCGATCAGCGCCCGCGCCAGCGGCTTGGTGAACAGCCGTTCCGGCAGCCGCATGTCGAACGGCTCGCTCCTGCCCTCATTGCCGGCCTCGTCCTTGGCCGTCAGGGTCAAAGTGACGTCGGCACCGGCATAGGGGTCTTCCGAGAGATCCTTGACGGTCTGCCCGACGCCGTTGCGGGTGCGGGCATTCGGCAGCACCAGCGCAAACTGCGGCGCGTCGAATAGCGGCCGCGGCGCCGCGCCGCCTTTGGCGGGCTCGCCGGGGCGGGCCGCAAACCGCGCCTGCGCTTCGGTGACGCCGTAATCGTCCTCGATCTTGTAGGACATCTGCAGCGAGCCGCGGGCCTGGCGTTCCGGATCCTTGGCGAGCGCAATGGTCGGCGCGCGGTCGGCGGTGGCGCCGAACTTCCATTGCGGCTGCCCGGAGGGCGAGCGGACCTGCGCGGTGCCGTCGCCGGCGATGGTGAATTGCTTCTCGTTGGTGCCCTTGGGCGCCTGCTCGACCGCGGCGGCCTCGGTGACCGCGCCGGATGTCACCACATCGAGCGTGCCGCCGCTTGAGCGCACGATCAGCGTCGAGCCTGAGGGAACTGGCAAGGGTCCGGTAGGTCCCGCCGCAGGCGCCGCGGCGTCCTTGTTCGCGGCTGAAAGAATGATCGGGGGCTTGCCGGTATACAGCGGCGGCGTCACCCAGGCATCGACCCTGATATTGGCGGGCGCCAGCACGCCGTTCCAGTCGAACGCCGCGCCGATGCGCATGCGGCGCTCGTCGCCGGCGGCCACAAAGGTCGCCACCAGCAACACCGCGACCAGTGCGCGCAGCGCCCAGGGATCGTGGATCGCCAGCCGCGGCGACGGCAGGCCAGCGCGGATTCGCTTCAGCGAAGCCAGGGTGCGCTCTCGCTGCGCCTGCCACAGCGCCAGCGCGACCGGATCCCGGGTCGCCAGCGTATCGGTCAGCGCTGTGGCCGGGCGATGCCGGATGCCGGTGCCGCGGTCGAGCCGGCTGAGCGCGGCTTCGCGGCTCGGCCAGCGGAATTTTACCAGCGGCCACAGTGCCCAGAGCGCCGCCACTGCGAACAGGCCGATGCCGACGGCGCGTGCCACAAACGGCAGCGTCAGCCACAATCCGGCCCACGATAGCACCAGAAACAGTCCAATCAGGCTCAGCAACCGCGCCAGATGCGGCCAAGTCTGCTCCCACGCGATCGCGTATTTCGCCCGCTGCAAGGCCTGTCCGAGTTGCAGCCTGGCGGCGGCATCGGGGTCGCGCGCAGGTTCTGACGGGTCGGGAATGGCGCCGCTCAATCAACTCTCCGGGTTGGCCCGAACAGAATCCTAGCACAATGGCGGCGGTGAGGCATCCATTCCTGATGTAACCCACACCCGGAAATACGCATAACACGAAGGCGTGACTGCGCCGCCGCGACCCCGTAACGTCCGCCGCGAGCCATCAAAACCCCAAGGAAACGTCAAGGAAACGTCATGGACCAGAAAACGCACGACAAGGGACTGGAAATTCGCAAGGCGGTGCTGGGCGAGGCCTATGTCGCCAACGCCCTGAAGAATTCAGACGATTTCAACAAGCCGTTCCAGGAACTGGTCACCGAATATTGCTGGGGCGCGGTGTGGGGCCGCGAGGAACTGCCGCGCAAGACCCGCAGCATGCTCAATTTGTCGATGATCTCGATTTTGAACCGGCCGCATGAATTGCGGGCGCACATCAAGGGCGCACTGACCAATGGCGTGACCCGGGACGAAATCCGCGAAATCTTCATGCAGGTCGCGATCTATGCCGGCGTGCCAGCGGGCGTCGACAGCTTCCGGATCGCGCGCGAAGTGTTCGCCGAAATCGACAAGGGTTGAAGGCACATCACATGGAAATCGGATTCATCGGCCTGGGGAAGATGGGTTTCCCGATGGCGCGCCGCCTGATCGAGGCCGGGCATCAACTCACCGTATTCGACCAGCGCAAGGAGGCGGTGGACCCGTTGGTGGCGCTCGGCGCTGCGGCCGCATCCTCACCGAAGGACATCGCCGACCGCGCCGAGACCGTGCTGGCGAGCCTGCCGTCGCTGCAGGCCTCGCTCGAGGTTGCAACCGGCACCGGCGGCGTGATCGAAGGCAAACTGGTCAAGCGCTTCATCGATCTGTCCACCGTCGGATCGCATATGGCGGTGCGGATTCACGATCTGCTGGCGAAGAAGAACATCGTGCAGCTCGACAGCCCCGTCAGCGGCGGCGTCGGCGGCGCCGAGAAGGGCACGCTGGCGGTGATGGTGTCGGGCCCGAAAGCGGATTTCGAGGTGGTTAAATCTGCGCTCGGCGTCATCGGCAAGGTATTCTTCATCGGCGAGAAGCCGGGCTCGGCGCAGACCATGAAGCTCGCCAACAATCTGTTGTCGGCGACCGCGGTGGTCGCGACCTCGGAAGCGGTGGTGATGGGCGTCAAGTCCGGGCTCGATCCCGCCGTGATGATCGACGTCATCAATGCCGGCTCGGGCATGAACACCGCGAGCCGCGACAAGTTTCCGCGCGCGATCCTGCCGCGCAGCTTCGATTTCGGCTTCGCCACCGGCTTGATGGTGAAGGACGTGCGGCTCTGCCTCGAAGAGATGAAGGCGCTGGGGCTGTCGATGGAAGTCGCCGAAGCGGTCGGCCGGCTCTGGGAAGTGGTGATCCGAGAAATGGGCCCGGAGTCGGATTTTACCTCGGCGATCAAGCCGATCGAGCAGGCGGCGGGCGTGGTGGTGGGCGCAGCGAAGGACTCAGGCGGGTAGCCGGACTGCCGATTGAAAGTGGGTCGAATGGTTCCGCTCTGAACATTCCGACCTGATTCGGATCGCGGTCGAAATGGAGCTGAGGTAGACCTCAGCCCGACAGCGAAAGGAACCGGTCACACCTCAATGGGACCAGTTCCTTTCACTATGTTCCCGATCTCATTCGTCCGGGCAAGATGACGGAGACCGGGTGTCGGAAGACCGGGTATCAAAAGTGCCGGTGACCGCGATGCTTACCTCGGCTCCAGCCGTGCTGATGACCGCGACCCCTGCTCCATCCATAATGATGTCCACGCCCGCCGCGGTGCATCTTGCCGTGGCCGCGTCCGTGACCACCCTTGATCTGAATGACCGCATCGTCCGCGATCAGGGTGCCGACGGCGGCAATTCCCAGCCGTGCGGAAGCAGGCACCGCCATCGTCAGCGCCGACACGGCTAGCGCGGCCGCAACAAGTAAAATTCGTCTCATTGTTGATTTCCTCCCGGTCGCGAAGATGCGGCCTGTCACCCACAATTTCCCTCCGTCATTTTCGTTCCAGATTCGGGTCTTCGCTTCGCATCGCCTTCTGACATCGGAGATTCCGGGACGCCATGCGCATTGCCTTTCCCAATCTGATGGTGGGTGCCCAGGAACATTCCTGAGCGGGAAATGTTCAGTCGTGGATCACAGCCCACGGAGGATCATCCAATGAGTTTCAAATTGCTGACCGGCGTTGCCCTGGCAACGGTTCTCGTCGTCTCGACCGCCGCCCAGGCTCAAAGTGGCGCCGCAGCCGGAGCCACCACCGGCGCGGTAGGCGGAGCCATCGTTGGCGGCCCGGTGGGCGCCGCGATCGGAGCCGGCGTCGGCGCCGTTGCCGGCGGCATTGCCGACGACACGAGGCCGCGTTTCCGCAGCTATGTGACGGAGCGCAGGGTACCCTCCTATCGCTACGACCGCGAAGTGGTGGTCGGAGCCGATCTACCGTCCAGCGGCGTGACCTATCACGAGGTGCCGAAGGAGTACGGCGTGACCAGGTATCGTTACACCGTGGTGAACGATCGCACCGTGCTGGTGGATCCCGGCACGAACCGCATCGTCCAGATCATCGAGTAATCGATCACGGACTGCGGAAAGCCGCCGGGGTTTCCCGGCGGCTTTCTCTTGCACGTTCGCCCGGCTGACTTCGACCGGAATGCTGGCCTCACCATCCGGCCTGAAAAAAGCCGCGGGGCTCAAGCCGCTGCAAATTCGCTACGCGTTTGACCAGGTACCGCGGCCTAGGCGCGCGCTTCACCTCAACGGCTTTCGGCGGCGTCTCAGTCATCTGCAGGCGGGCCGTCGGTTGCCTCGGCGGAAGCTGCGCAAAGGCTTCTCGTGGCGACCAGATGCCGACCGACACGCCGTGTTTCAGGCTGTAAGGTTAGCTTCGCTCCCCGCGCGCACCCGACTCAGGAGACTTGGGACAAACTGGAACAATTGGGCTGCGTGCGGATTTATTTCCCGCATCACGAAACCCAACGGAGGAAGCCTTGAAAAAAATCCTGATTGTCGGCGCACTGGCCTTTGCCGCCACCTCGGTCGCGCAAACCGCAAGTGCGCAGGAAGTTTACATCGTGCGCGACGCAACGACCAAGAAGTGCACCATCGTTGACACCAAACCGACGACGACCACCACCACGATCGTCGACAACGGCACCTTCAAGACCAGGACCGAAGCCGAGACCAGCATGAAGACCATGAAGGTCTGCACCACGAACTGAGCTTTTCCACGTGAAGCGACGGAAGGAGGCCGCAGCGGCCGGCTGCGGCCTCCTTTTCCGAAGCTTGATCCGAAACCTGATGTTCTCGGACCCGGAGCGGCACAGACCTATGTCCGGATCTCGATAACCTCCGGACCGGAATGAGGGTAAAAAGAGCCCCTCCGACCATGCGCTTCGCGCGCAGTTCCGGGCAAGATGTTCGGCTCCTATTTTTCATTGGCAGGGGTGGGCGTAAAGGGTTTCGAAGCCGGGCGGAAGCGTGCCCGCGCAACCTCCAGAGCTTCCGCAAAATCCTCCGGGTCGAACCACCTCTGCGACAGCATGGACTCCGTAAGGCCGTCCTCGCCGAGTCGGGAGGCTTCAACATCGAACTTTCCTTCCAGCTTCTTGTCGACTGCTTGGATGCCGTAACCGGTGACGGCCCATTGGCGACCAAGCCAGAGAACGTCGCGATGCAAGGCCATTGGCGTACCGGTGCAAGGTTGGAATCTTGGACGACGAAACGCAAAATCTCGTCTCCGCTATGTTCAGGATGGAAGTCAAAGCTTTACTTCCACAATCGGCGTTCAGTTCCAGAAATTACTGGAACGCAAATCGTCTCCGCCAAAAGCAAGTATGCCGGCTTCGGAACGTTGGCGCGTTTGTTCCATCTGTTGCTTGGCGCGCGCATCCATTCTTCTGGATTTTTGCTCAGCATAGCGTTTGCGGCGCTCTCGTCGTTCTTCGGCCGCGACCGACGTCCTGGGGGCATGGGCGTTTTGAATCTGTTTTTCGATAGGGGCCTGCACCTCCTTCACCGGTTGAATTTGCGGTTGAGGGGCCGGTACGGCACTGGCTGCCCGAGCCTGCTGCGCCGGTTCCGCCGATGCCGGCAATATCACGCGAACGGCGGGGGGCTGAACGGAACTGGCGCGAGTTTGATAGCCAGACGGCTCCTTGCTTGCCAACTGAGCGAGCACTAAGTCGCCGCCGAAGCCGAGAGCCAGGATGACGAAAGTAGTCAACACCCCGGCGACAAAGATGCGAGCGCTTGATGGCATGTTTCAAACTCCAATATGCCAACGAACGCGGGGACCCCTTTATCTGTTCCATGTCGGGAAAATCTGGTAATAAACTGGATGCCCCGCTTCCTGCCTCCCGCATGTCCCCGCCGGTAGCTTGATCCGACAGGGTTCTGCTAGATCGTCTCAACCTGACGGTTCACAACCACGGCGCCGCCCGATCCATCGCGATCAGTTCTTCGACCTCGACCCTTGGCCGCACCACCGCGTATTGATCGTCCTTGACCAGCACTTCCGGCACCAACGCGCGTGTGTTGTAGGTGCCGGACTGCACCGCGCCATAGGCGCCGGCGGTCATGATCGCCACGAGATCGCCGGGCGCAGGCTCCGGGAGCTTGCGGTCGAGTGCCAGATAGTCGCCGCTTTCGCAGACCGGTCCGACCACGTCGGCCAGGATGGTGGGCGCACCCGCCGCGGCCTCGCGCACCGGCAGGATGTCATGATGCGCCTCGTACAGCGTGGGGCGGATCAGGTCGTTCATGGCGGCGTCGAGAATGACAAAATTCTTGGCGTCGCCATGCTTCACATAGATCACGCGCGCGACCAGGATGCCGGCGTTGCCGACGATCATCCGTCCCGGCTCGAACATCAGCGTGCAGCCGAGATTGTGCGTCACCCGCTTGACCATCGCGGCATAGGCTGACGGCAGCGGCGGTACTGCGCGGTCCAAGTGATAGGGTATGCCGAGCCCGCCGCCGAAATCGACATGCGAAATGGTGTGGCCGTCGGCGCGCAGCACCTGGACGAATTCGGCCAGCAACCGGAAGGCGGTTTCCAGCGGCCCCAGATCCGTGACCTGGCTGCCGATATGCATGTCGACGCCGGTGACCTCGATGCCCGGCAACTTCGCCGCGCGGGCATAGACCGCGCGGGCGCGGGCCAGCGGAATACCAAACTTGTTCTCGGACTTGCCGGTCGAGATCTTGGCGTGCGAACCGGAATCGACGTCGGGATTGACCCGGACCGAGATCCGCGCCGTCCGGCCGGTCTCGCTGGCCAGCCGCGACAGCAATTCCAGCTCCGGCTCGGATTCGACGTTGATGCAAAGAATATCCCGGGCCAGTGCCGCGCGCAGCTCGGCTTCGGTCTTGCCGATGCCGGAGAACAGGATCTTGTGCGGCGGAATGCCGGCGGCCAGCGCCCGCTTCAATTCGCCGCCGGACACCACGTCGGCGCCGGCGCCGAGTTTTGCCAAGGTGCGCAGCACCGACTGGTTGGAATTCGCCTTCATGGCGTAGCACACCAGCGTCTTCTCGCCGGCGAAGGCCTCGCTGAACACCCGGTAATGCCGCTCCAGGGTGGCGGTCGAATAGCAATAAAACGGCGTACCGACCGCTTCCGCCAGATCGATAAGATTAACCGCCTCGGCGTGCAGCACGCCGTTGCGATAGTCGAAGTGGTTCATGGCAGGCTCAGTCGAGAAGCGGATCGAGGACGAAGGATTTCTTGCGGCCTCGCGGCGCGGTGGCCGACGGATCGCTGGTTCCGGAGGACGGATTGAACGTGCCCCGCGCGGCCCGTTCGGCTTCGATATCGGTATCAACAGGCGCTGCCGCGGATGACGCCAGCGACGCGGCGTTCGGCGGCAGATCGAGCCCGCCCTTGCGGCCGCAGCCCCCGAGCGCCAGCACGGCCGCGCTCAAAACGATGATGGCCCATCCCGAAGATGTCGGGCTCAACTTGCGATTCACGACTAAATCCCCAATGCGGCGGCACCATACAAAGATTGCCTGGTTCTGGCGAGAGCTGGACGACCATGAAATTGCAGCTGTTTTTGCAGGCTCAGCCCAACTTTCGCTGCTTTTCCAGCCGCCTCAGCCATGCCTTGGCCTGCGCCAGCACATTTTTCGGAGCGGTTCCGCCATAGCTGACGCGGCTTTTCACCGATGCTTCCACCGAAAGCACCGCAAGGGCCTCCTTGGTGATCTTCGGCTCGATCGCCTGCATGTCCTTCAGGGGGAGCCCATGCAACGGCAGGCCCTTGTCGGAGGCCGCCCCGACGATGCGCGCGGTGATGTGATGCGCGTCTCGGAACGGCATTTTCAGTGTCCGCACCAGCCAGTCCGCGAGATCGGTGGCGGTGGCGTAGCCCTCGCCGGCGGCGGATTTCATCCTGGCTTCGTCCGGCACGATGTCCAGGACCATGCCGGTCATCGCGCGGACGGCGAGCGACAGCGCGCCGAACGCCTCCATCGCGCCCTGCTTGTCCTCCTGCATGTCCTTTTGATAGGCCAGCGGCAGTCCCTTCATCACGATCAGCAGGGCGGTGAGCGAGCCGATCACCCGGCCGGTCTTGGCGCGCACCAGCTCGGCGGCATCAGGGTTGCGCTTCTGCGGCATGATCGAGGAGCCGGAAGTGAACTTGTCGGACAGCCGCACCAGGCCCACCAGCGGCGAGGTCCAGGTCACGATTTCCTCGGCGAAGCGTGACAGATGCACCGAGGCGATCGCCGCCGCCGACAGGGTTTCAAGCACGAAATCGCGATCCGACACCGCATCGAGCGAATTGGCCATCGGCCGATCGAAGCCGAGCGCGCTGGCGGTGGCGTCGCGGTCGATCGGGAACGAGGTGCCGGCCAGCGCCGCGGCACCTAGCGGTGATTCGTTGAGCCGCTTGCGCGCGTCGGCAAAGCGGCCACGGTCGCGCGCCGCCATCTCGACATAGGCCAGCAAATGATGCCCGAATGTGACGGGCTGGGCAGTCTGCAAATGGGTGAAACCGGGCATCACCGTGCCGGCATGTTCCAGCGCCCGCGTCACCAGCGCGTGCTGGAACGCGGCCAGCGACGCATCGATCTCGTCGATGGTGTCGCGGACATAGAGCCTGAAATCGGTCGCAACCTGGTCGTTGCGTGAACGCGCAGTGTGCAGCCGCCCCGAGGCAGGCCCGATCAGTTCGCCGAGCCGGCTCTCAACATTCATGTGAATGTCCTCGAGCGCGCGCTTGAAATCGAACGATCCCTTTTCGATTTCTGACAGAATCGTGTCTAGACCCCTGGCGATATTTTTCGCATCACTCGCGGTGATGATACCCTGGGCGGCGAGCATCGCAGCGTGGGCCTTGGACGCGGCGATGTCCTGGGCGTACATGTGACGATCGACGTCGATGGAGACGTTGATTTCCTCCATGATCGCATCGGGGCCCTCACCGAACCGGCCGCCCCACATCTTGTTGCTCATGCCTTGCTGCTCATGCCTTGTTACTCACGGCTTGCTACTGTGGCTTGCCATTTATCGCCCGGGCCGACGAAACGCCGTGCCGTCCTCGAACGTAATATAAGCTCTGCATAGCCGTATCTGGCACAGGATGACAAACGATATGCCTGAACTGCCCCCGCCTCCCCGGGACGTCACGCCGCCCCGGGCCGCCACGCGCCGGATGCCGCTTGCGATCGGCGCGGCACTGATCGGGGTGGCGATCGGATCCGCCGTCCTCTACGCGACCGGCGGGCTGAACCGGCCAACGGGCGATGCCGCCTGCCGTCCGGCGGTCGAGCTGGCGCGCAAGATCGCGCCCCTGGTGCATGGCGAGGTAGCGGCGCTCACCATGGCCACGGCCCCGCTACGGTTGCCGGACCTCGCCTTCGACGACGCCGGCGGCCAGCCCAAAAAGCTCTCGGACTGGCGCGGACGGATGGTGCTGGTGAACCTGTGGGCCACCTGGTGCGTGCCCTGCCGCAAGGAAATGCCGGCTCTCGACGAGCTGCAGGCCAAGCTCGGCGGGGCCGATTTCGAGGTGGTCGCGATCAATATCGACACCCGCGATCCGGAAAAGCCGAAGAATTTCCTGAAAGACGGCAATCTGACCCGGCTCGGCTATTTCAGCGACCCGAAAGCCAAGGTTTTTCAGGATCTTAAAGCTGTGGGACGGGCGCTGGGGATGCCCACCTCGGTGCTGGTCGACCGCCAGGGCTGCGAGATCGCCACCCTCGCCGGACCCGCGGAATGGGCCAGCGACGACGCCGTCAAGCTGATCAAGGCCGCGATGAAGCCCTAGAACAGGTCATTTCGGGGCGCGCGTTCGCGCGAACCCGGAAGGACAGAAGAAGATTTCAGGCTGAAACGTCGAGGCTGCCGCCGACGCCGGCGCCGAGATTGGCGGGTGAATTCTGGCCCGCGCCCAGCAGCGTCATGACAGCGGATTTCTCCGCGTCGGCGTTCTGCTTGATGAACGAGGCAGCCAGCTGCGTTTGGGTGCCGGCCGCCTTCATCGCGAGCATGCTGCTCACCATTGCCATCATATCCATACGCACTACTCCCCACCGCGGTCACCCTATCCAGCAGCGGTTAATGATGCGTATCGCCGAGGCGGTCACCGACATTTTCCACAGGCATGAGCAACTGGGAGAAGTCCGCGTAAGCCGATCCAGCTACAAGTGAATCGGGCTGGTTTCCCCGCGCTGTCCCCGACTTATCAACAGCCTCGGCTTACGTATGGCGGCGATGAGGCGCCGCTCGACATCGCCTCAGCGCGTCGGGATCGGCTTGTCGCCGCGATAGTCGTAGAAGCCGCGCTGGGTCTTGCGGCCGAGCCAGCCGGCTTCGACATATTTTACCAATAGCGGGCACGGCCGGTATTTCGAATCCGCGAGGCCCTCATGCAGCACCTGCATGATGGAGAGGCAGGTATCCAGCCCGATGAAGTCCGCCAGTTCCAGCGGTCCCATCGGATGGTGGGCGCCGAGCTTCATCGCGGCATCGATCGCCTCGACGTTTCCGACCCCCTCATACAGCGTATAGATCGCCTCGTTGATCATCGGCAGCAGGATGCGGTTGACGATGAAGGCCGGGAAATCCTCGGATACCGCGATGTGCTTGCCGAGTTTGGTGACGAATTCCTTGGATGCGTCGAAGGTCGCGTCGTCGGTGGCGATGCCGCGGATCAGTTCGACCAGTTCCATCAGCGGCACCGGATTCATGAAATGAATGCCGATGAACTTCTCGGGGCGGTCGGTGGAGGCGGCCAGCCGCGTAATCGAAATCGAGGAGGTATTGGAGGCGACGATCGCGTCCGGCTTCAGCACCGCGCACAGATCGTGGAAGATCTTGCGCTTGATCTCTTCCTTCTCGACCGCGCTTTCGATCACCAAATCGCAATCGGCGAGCCCGTCCATGGTCTCAGTGGAAACGATGCGGCCCAGCGCCTGCTTGCGGGCATCCTCCAGGATGATCTTCTTGACCACCTGGCGCGACAGGTTGCCGTTGATGGTCGCCATGCCGGACTTCAGGCGGTCGGCGGAGACGTCGTAAAGCACCACCTCCAGCCCGGCCAGCGCCGCCACATGCGCGATGCCGTTGCCCATCTGGCCCGCACCGATCACGCCGACCTTCTTGATCATCACCGCCATTTTATCATCTCACCGGGGAAGACGCGGCCCGCGCGTCCACCCTCTCTTGCATGAACACCGGCCGGAGTCCGATCCATCCGGCCGGAACTGGAAACGTCGTTACTTTCCGAGCTTGCCGAGCGCCTCGGTCAGTTCGGGAACCGCTTGGTAGAGGTCCGCGACCAGGCCGTAATCGGCGACCTGGAAGATGGGCGCGTCCTCATCCTTGTTGATGGCGACGATCACCTTGGAATCCTTCATGCCGGCGAGATGCTGAATGGCGCCTGAAATGCCGATCGCGACATAAAGTTCCGGCGCCACCACCTTGCCGGTCTGGCCGACCTGCCAGTCGTTCGGCGCATATCCGGCATCGACCGCGGCGCGCGAGGCGCCGACACCGGCGCCGAGCTTGTCGGCCAGCGGCTCGATGTATTTGGCGAAATTCTCGCGGCTCTGCATGGCGCGGCCGCCGGAAACGATGATCTTGGCGGAGGTCAGTTCCGGCCGATCGCTCTTGGCCACTTCCTCGCCGACGAAGCTGGAGAGGCCGGGATCGGCTGCGGAGGCTGCGTTCTCGATCGACGCGCTGCCGCCGACACCGGCCGCGGCGAAGGTCGAGGTCCGCACCGTGATGACCTTCTTGGCGTCCTTCGATTTCACCGTCTGGATGGCGTTGCCGGCATAGATCGGACGTTCGAAGGTATCCGGCGACACCACCTTGATGATTTCCGACACCTGCATCACGTCGAGCAGAGCGGCGACGCGCGGCATCACGTTCTTGAAGCGCGAGGTCGCGGGCGCCACGAAGGCGTCATAGCCAGGCGCCAGCGCCACGATCAGCGCCGCGAGCGGCTCGGCCAGATCGTGGGCATAGGCATCGCCTTCGGCAATCAGCACCTTGGTGACGCCGGCAAGCTTGGCGGCGGCTTCAGCCGCGGCCCTGGTGCCCTCACCGCCACCGGCGACCAGCACGTGGACCTCGGCGCCCAATTGGGTGGCCGCGGTCAACGCCTTGTTGGTGGAGTCCTTCAGGTTGGCGTGTTCGTGTTCGGCAATCAACAGCGTGGTCATTTAGAGAACCCCGGCTTCGTTCTTGAGTTTCGACACCAAGTCGGCGACGTCCTTGACCTTGACGCCTCCCTTGCGGCCCGGCGGTTCGGTGGTCTTGATGATCTCGAGATGGGCGGTCAGATCGACGCCGTAGTCGGAGGCGCTCTTGTCGGCGATCGGCTTCTTCTTGGCCTTCATGATGTTGGGCAGGCTGGCGTAGCGCGGCTCGTTCAGCCGTAAGTCGGTAGTTACGATCGCCGGGCCTTTCAGTTTCAGGGTCTGCAGGCCGCCATCGACTTCGCGCGTCACCTTGAAATCGGTACCTTCGACTTCGAGCTTGGAGGCAAAGGTCGCCTGCGACCATCCGAGCAGGGCGGCCAGCATCTGGCCGGTCTGGTTGGAATCGTCGTCGATCGCCTGCTTGCCGAGAATGACGAGGCCGGGCTGCTCTTCGTCGACGATGGCCTTGAGGATCTTCGCCACCGCCAGCGGTTCGACGTTACCCTCGGCCTTGACCAGAATGCCGCGATCGGCCCCCATGGCGAGACCGGTGCGGATGGTCTCGGACGCCTGGGCGGAGCCGATCGACACCACCACGACCTCGGTTGCCTTGCCGGCCTCTCGCAGGCGCAGGGCTTCCTCGACGGCTATTTCGTCGAACGGATTCATCGACATCTTGACGTTGGACAGTTCGACGCCCGATCCGTCGCTCTTGACCCGGACCTTGACGTTGTAATCGACCACCCGCTTTACCGGCACCAGAACCTTCATCGACCCTCTTTCGCTTGAATTTCGGTATCAATCAGCTTGGGCGCGGAACCTAAAGGTCCCGCTATCGGCGGTCAACGCGCGAAAGCCAAAAATCGCGCCAAGAACCGTCTGGGAACGGGGCTTCAGCGATTTTGGCCGGGCACCCACAACACGTCGCCGGCACCGTTATCATTGACCGAACGGCTGGCGACGAACAGAAAATCCGACAGCCGGTTCATGTACTGGATCCCGGCGTCGCTGACCGGCTCGTCGGGCTTGGCCGCGAGTTCCACCATGATCCGTTCCGCGCGGCGGCATATGGTGCGGGCCAGATGCAAATGCGCCGCCGCCGGCGTCCCTCCGGGCAGCACAAACGAGGTCAAGGGCGCCAGCCGGGCATTCAGGCTGTCGATGTCGCGCTCGAGCCGTTCGACCTGGCTCCCCAGCATCCGCAGGCGCTCGACCTTGCCCTGGCGCTCGGGCACCGCGAGGTCGGCGCCAAGATCGAACAGATCGTTCTGGATCAGGCCTAGCATGGCATCGATCTCGCGCGCTTCCGCCAGATGCAGCCTCACCATGCCGATCGCAGCGTTGGTCTCATCGACGGTTCCATAGGCCGCGATGCGCAGGTCATATTTCGGACGGCGTTCGCCGCTGCCGAGCGCCGTCGTACCGTCGTCGCCGGTCCGGGTGTAGATACGATTGAGGACGACCATGATTTCCCCCTTCAGCGGCTCATCGCCCAGACCGCGAGCATGGTGATGACGATAGCGATAAATTGCAGCAACACCCGCAGCCGCATCAGTTTCTGCGAGCGGTTCGGCGATCCGCCCCGCATCATGTTGATGAGACCAAGCAGCAGGACGATCGCAACTGCCGCGACCGCGATGGGAAGGAGGATCGAACTCAGGAAGGATGCCATCGGCGCTACATAACACCGCACCGGGCGGTCCGCCATCATGTCAGGCGTGACCCTGCCCCCGGCGCAACCATCTGGCTTTTTGTCCAGTAATATCAGAAGCTAGCGGGGTCGCCGGTTGAATGCGTCGTCCGCTCCATCAGGGTGAAATGTGAGGCAGATCCGCTACGTCTATCTGGTCGTCATGGATGCGTTCTATACGTTTCTCGCCGATGACGGCTGGGCGATCGCCAGCCATATCGCGCTTTCGGCGCTGATGGCGCTGTTTCCGTTCCTGATCGTGCTGACTTCGCTGGCCGGATTTTTCGGCTCCAAGGAACTCGCCGATCAGGCGGTGACGCTGCTGCTGCAGGTCTGGCCGCAACAGGTCGCGGATTCGCTGTCGAGCGAGATCCACGACGTGCTGACGACGACGCGCGGCGATGCGCTGACCATAGGCCTCGTGCTCGCGGTGTACTTCGCCTCCAACGGCATCGAGAGCCTGCGGGTCGGGCTGAACCGTGCCTATTCGGTGATCGAGCCGCGAAGCTGGTACTGGCTGCGGCTGGAATCGATCGGCTACACGCTGATCGCCGCCTTCACCGCGCTGGCCATGGCGTTCCTGATCGTGCTCGGTCCGCTGATGCTGGAGGCGGCGCGGCGCTGGATTCCGCTCGTTGTCGAGACCAACGAGCATTTCCTCAACGTCACGCGCTACGGCATTACCATCGCGGCGCTGGTAATCGCCCTGTTCATCCTGCACGCCTGGCTGCCGGCGGGCCGCCGCAGTTTCCTGCAGATCCTGCCCGGCATCATCTTCACCTTCGTGGCGTCGCTGCTGTCGGGCATCGGGTTCGGACAGTATCTCGCCCGCTTCGCCAACAACTACGTCACGATGTATGCCGGCCTCGCCTCGGTCATCATCGCGCTGGTGTTCCTGTATTTCATCGCCGCGATCTTCGTCTATGGCGGCGAACTGAACGCGGCGATCATCAAGTCGCGGTTGCCGCACGGCGTGTCGCTTCAAGCAGCACAGTCGCTAGAGCCCTTGGACTCACAGGCTTGACCAGAAAGGCGTTGGCGCCGGCGGCGCGCGACGCCGCCTCGTCGTCGCCGCGGCCCGATACCCCGATGATGGCGACGCGGCCGAACGGCGCGCGCAGCTTGCGAATTTGCCTGATCGCCTCGATGCCGTTGATGCCCGGCAACACCATGTCCATTAGCACCGCGTCGAACGCTCCTTCCGCGATCCGCTCGGCGGCGATCTCGCCGCGTCCGATGAATTCCGCCTGGTGGCCGAGTTCGGTGAGGATCGCATTGAGCACGACGCGGCCGAACGGATTGTCCTCGACGCTGAGAACGCGCAGGCCCCGCACCTGATCCAGCGCAGAATCGGCATCCGAACCCGAGCTGGCCGCCTTCGGCGCCCTGGCGCGGGCCAGCGTCACGCTCAAAGTGAAGGTGGTGCCTCCGCCGGGCCGCTGCTCCACGATGATGTCGCCGCCCATCGCCCGCGCCAGCGCCTTGACCGACGATAGTCCGAGCCCGGCGCCGCCGAAGCGGGACGAGATCGAGACGTTGGCCTGCGAGAACGGCCGGAACAGGCGTTTGACCTCATTGAGCGTGAGACCGATGCCGCTGTCGGAAACCGCAAACGCGACGCTGACCTTGCCCTTCGGCCCGCGCATCGGCTTGACCGTGAGCGCGACGCCGCCAGCCTCGGTGAACTTGGCCGCATTGTCGATCAGGTTTTCCAGCGCCGCGCGCAGCCGCACCGGATCGCCGATCACGAATGCCGGCAGTTTTTCCGAAATCTCGACATGGGACTGCAGACCCTTCGCGGTCGCCCGGCCGGCCAGCGAATCCCCGACGCTGCGGGCGAGCGCGCGCAGATCGAAGAAATCCTGCCGCACCCCGAGCCCGGGGCCGCGGCTCCTCGCGGCATCGACGAACAAGGTGGCGAGGCTGGCGAGGTGCTCGGCGCCGGCCTTGATGGTATCGACCCAGCGCCGCTCGCGCTCGTCGAGGTCGGAGGTCGCCAGCAGATCGCTGATGGCGAGAATTCCGGTCAGCGGCGTGCGGACCTCATGGGCGAACGCCGCAAGCGCGGCCTCGACGGTGCCGGGTCCGCCAGTCACGGCCGCGCGCCTGCGCGCCTTGCCCGTGTCACGGGCTGCAACGCGTTGTTTCGGCACCCGTTTTCTCGGTATCCGCGTAGGGCGCTTGGTGCGCGACTTGACCGCCATGATTCCCCCGACCCTGGCCGCTCTCACCATGCCATGGAGGACCGCGGAGAGTCACGAAGGGCGTTGTGGACCAGCCGGGACTGGGCCCCCATCACGCCGGTCGAACCAGACCGACCAACCCGCGAATGTCGGCCAGCGACGCACCCTGCGCCCGGAGTTCGCGAAGCCCGGTCGCCGCTGTTGATTTCGACAGCTTGCGCGCCTCGCCGTCGGTCACGAGGCGGTGATGCCGGTAGACCGGCTGCGGCAGATCGAGCAGATGCTGCAGCAGCCGGTGCACGCTGGTCGACCAGAACAGGTCTGCGCCCCGCACCACCTCGGTGACGCCCTGCAAGGCGTCGTCGATCACGACCGACAAATGATAGCTGGTCGGGGTCTCCTTGCGCGCGAGAATGACGTCGCCCCAGGCTTCAGGATGGGCTTGGGGCCGGGCAACCACCGCGCCCTCGGGACCTTCGCCGTGCTCGATCCAGTCGAGATCGGGGACCCGCGCGCGCGCCGCCGCCATGTCGAGCCGCAGCGCACAGGGCGTAGCCGAATCAAGCAGGCGCGCCCGCGCATCCGGCGCCATCGACTTCGCTGCCCCCGGATAGAGCGGTGCGCCATCGGGATCGCGCGGCCACGGCCCCTGCGCCTCGCGCTGCGCCACCAGGCGCGCGATCTCGGCGCGGCTCTCGAATGCGGGATAGACCAGGCCCATGGCCGACAGTTTTTCCAGCGCAGCGCGATAGTCCACGAGATGCTCCGACTGCCGCCGCACCGGCATTTCCCAGGATATCCCGAGCCAGGCGAGGTCTTCGAGAATGGCGGCCTCGAATTCCGGCCGGCAGCGCGCCGGATCGATATCCTCGATGCGCAATAGGAATCGGCCACCGCTGTGGCGGGCGGAGTCGAAATTCAGCAGCGCCGAATAGGCGTGGCCGAGATGCAGATAGCCGTTCGGGCTAGGTGCGAAGCGGAAAACGGGTGGCATGCTCTCAACACTCGTCTTTGCCGGGTTGACGCGGCAATCCATCCCTGAGGAAACTCAGTTACGATAGAAGATGGATGCGCGGGTCACCATGGCGAAGACGCGCTTCGCGCTGTTGCCCGCGCATGACGACCTCCAGAACTGGCCCGCCATGCCCATCCACCTCGAAACCCAGTCCGACCTCGAAGACGCGGTCCATGCGCTTGTAAAACTGGATCCGCGGCTGAAGCCGATCTTCGCGCTGACCGGGATGCCGGCGCTGCGGCGGCGCGAGCCCGGCTTTGCCGGCCTTGCCCATATCGTCTGCGGCCAGCAGGTCTCCACCGCCAGCGCCGCGGCGATCTGGGGCCGCGTCAGCGCCGCGTTCGACCCGTTTCACCATGACGCCTTGCGCAAGGCGCGCAACGACCGGCTAGGCCGGCTAGGCCTGTCGGGGGCCAAGATCAAGACCTTGAAGAACCTGGCGCGCGAGATTGCTTCCGAACGGCTCAATCTCGACGTGCTGGCGAACGAGGACGCCGACGCCGCGCACAACACCCTGACCGCCCTGCACGGCATCGGCCCGTGGACCGCCGACGTCTATCTCTTGTTCTGCCTCGGCCATGGCGACGCCTGGCCTGCCGGCGATATCGCCATCCAGGAAGCCATCAAGATCGGATTGGGGCTGAAGACGCGGCCGACCCCGAAGCAGATGGCGCCGCTGGCGGAGCCGTGGCGGCCGCTGCGCGGTGCGGCGGCGCATCTGTGGTGGAGCTATTACCGGGTGCTGAAGAAGCGCGAGGGCGTGATCCCGGGCTAGTATCTCGTGTCCCGGACACGGTGCAGCGCTCAACGGCGCGTCCGAGGCACCGAGACCTTCTACCCCCGCAGCCGGACCCGGTCCTCGCGGGCGCAGGCCGTGACAAAACCGATCACGGCGCGGACCGCGGGCAACTCGACGAGGTCGGGATGCGCCAGCAGCCAGAGGTCCGACACGCTGGCGAGTTTTTGCGGCGCGACGCGGACCAGATCGGGGTAACCTTCGGCAACCAGGCAGGACAGCGCGGAAATCCCGAGACCGGCCCGGGTGGCCGCGAGCATATCGCCCTGCGACGA
>NZ_JAUYAN010000006.1 GCF_030693485.1 Bradyrhizobium sp.
TCACCGCAGCTTCAGCGTGGAGAGGCCGGCCAGCGCCAGCATCACCGAGATGATCCAGAACCGGATCACGACCTGCGGCTCGGTCCAGCCCTTCTGCTCGAAATGGTGATGCAGCGGCGCCATCCGGAACACGCGCTTGCCGGTGAGCTTGAACGACACTACCTGGACGATCACCGACACCGCTTCCAGCACGAACAGCCCGCCGATCACCGCCAGCACGATCTCGTGCTTGACCGCGACCGCGGTCGCACCCAGCATGCCGCCGAGCGCCAGCGAACCGGTATCGCCCATGAAGATCGAGGCCGGCGGCGCGTTGAACCACAGGAATCCCAATCCGGCGCCGAGCACCGCGCCGCATAGCACCGCCAGTTCGCCGGTGCCGGCGACGTAATTGATCTGCAGATAGTCCGAAAACACTGCGTTGCCCGTCAGGTACGCGATCATGCCGAAACTCGCCGCCGCGATCATGACCGGCACGATGGCCAGGCCGTCGAGACCGTCGGTCAAGTTGACGGCGTTGCCGGCGCCGACCATGACGAAGGCGCCGAACAGCACGAAAAAGATGCCCAGATTCAGCGCGACGTCCTTGAAGAAGGGAATCACCAGCGAGGTCGAGAACGGGGCTTTTCCGAGCCGGGTCAGCGCGTAACAGGCGGCGAGCGCGATCACCGCCTCGATCAGCAGCCGGACCTTGCCGGCGAAACCGCTGTGCGACTGTTTCGTCACTTTCAGGTAGTCGTCGTAGAAGCCGACGAAGCCGAAGCCGAGCGTCACCGCCAGCACGATCCAGACATAGGGATTGAGCGGATTGGCCCACAGCACCGTCGAGACCACCACCCCGGACAGGATCATCAGGCCGCCCATGGTCGGCGTGCCTTTCTTGCTGATGAGGTGCGATGCCGGGCCGTCGGTGCGGATCGGCTGGCCCTTGCCCTGGCGAAGCCGCAGATGGTCGATGATCCAGGGACCGAACAGGAAGACGAACAGCGCGCCGGTCACCATCGCCCCGCCGGTGCGGAAGGTGATGTAGCGAAACACGTTCAGCGCCGTGCGGAACACGCCCAGACCGGGAATCGTGTTGGAAAGATCAAGCAGCCAATAAAACATTCAATCCGCCCTATACCTCGGCTCCGTCCTGCGAGGCCTTGCCGGGAAAGCGCTTTTCGAGCGCCATTACAATCGGTTTCATCTTCGTGCCCAGCGATCCCTTGACCATGACCACGTCGCCGGCGCGAATCGCCGATGTCACCTGGTCTGCAAGACTAGCCGAATTCTCGGCATATCCGCCCCGTTTACCGGTGGAAAGCGCGTCCCACAAGTTGCGCATCAGCGGACCACAGCAATACACCAGATCGACGTTGTTGGCCTTGATGGCCTCATTGAGGCCGAGATGCAGCGCAGGGGCGGTTGGACCCAGTTCGCGCATATCGCCGAGCACCGCGATACGGCGGCCTTGCGGACCGACCGCGGCAGTGCCGAGCACGTTCAGCGCCGCCGCCATCGACGCCGGATTGGCGTTGTAGCTTTCGTCGATCAGCGTCGCCTCGCCGTGGCCGACCTCGAGCACGCGCCGGGCGCCGCGGCCCACCGCCGGCTCGATCTGCGACAGCGACAGCGCCGCCAGCGCCAGATCGGCGCCCGCCAGCGAGGCGGCCGCCAGCACCCCCAGCGAGTTCATCGCCATATGGCGGCCGGGCATGCCGAGCTTGTAGGTCACGTCATGGCCGAGGATGTTGGCGTGCACCGCCGAGCGGTCCGGATGCAGCGCGACGTCGAGCAACCGCGCGTCGGATTTCGGGTCGGCGCCGAACGAAACGATCCTGTCGATGCCGCGTTTTTTGGCGCTGCGCTCCAGTCGTGCGAACTGCGAATTGTCGCGGTTGAGCACCACCGCGCCGCCCGGCTCCAGGCCAGCGAAAATTTCCGCCTTGGCGTCGGCGATCGCCTCGATGCCGGCGAAGAACTCCAGATGCACCGGCTCCACCGTGGTGATGACGGCGACCTGCGGGCGTATCATCTTGACCAGGGTCTCGATCTCGCCGGCATGATTCATGCCGACCTCGAAGATCGCAAACTTGACCTGTGACGGGCAGCGCGCCAGCGACAGCGGCACGCCCCAATGGTTGTTGAACGACGACGCCGAAGCATGGGTCGGTCCTTGCGCCTCCAGCACGCGCCGCAGCGCCTCCTTGGTCGAGGTCTTGCCGACCGAGCCGGTGATGGCGATGACATGCGCATCGAGACGCGCGCGCGAAGCGATCCCCAATTCGACGAGGCCGGCGAGCACATCGTCCACCACCAGCAGCGGCGCGTCGGGCGCGAATTTGTCGCGTTGGGCGCGTTCGACCACCGCCAGCGCGGCGCCGGCCTTCAGGGCGGCGGCGACAAAATCATGGCCATCATGGACGTCGCCCTTGATCGAGAAATAAGCGTCGCCCGGCGCGATGGTGCGGCTGTCGATCGACAGGCCCGTAATCGCTTCCGGCAATGCGCCCTGGATTTGCGCACGCATCGCCTGCGCCATTGCCTGAGATGTCCACAGCGGAGCCGCGCTCATGCCACCCTCGATGAAAGTGCTGTTACCACCGCGTCGTGATCGCTGAACGGCAGGGTGTTGCCACCGACGATCTGACCGGTCTCATGGCCCTTGCCGGCGATCAGCAGCGCGTCGCCTGGTTGCAGCGCCGCTATCGCCGATCGAATCGCCTCGGCGCGGTCGCCGATTTCCACGGCACCTTTCGCCGCGGCCAAAATCGCCGCGCGAATGGATTGCGGATTTTCGCTGCGCGGATTGTCGTCGGTGACGATGACGCTGTCGGCATTCTCGGCGGCGATCGCGCCCATCAAGGGGCGCTTGCCGGCGTCGCGGTCACCGCCGGCTCCGAACACCACCACCAGTCTGCGTTTGGCGTAAGGCCGCAGCGCCTGCAACGCCTTGGCCAATGCATCGGGCTTGTGGGCGTAATCGACGAAGATCGGCGCACCGTTGCGCTCGGCGACGCGCTCAAGCCTGCCTTTGGCCCCCTCCAGCAGTTCCAGCGATGCGAACACCGCTTTCGGATCGCTGCCGGTGCCGATCGCGAGGCCCGCGGACACCAGCGCATTCTCGATCTGGAATTCGCCGACCAGCGGCAGTCGCACGGAATAGCGGCGGCCGCGATGTTCGAGGGTCAGCTGCTGGGCAAAGCCGTCGATGTCGGCGCCCACGAGCCGAATGCCCTCGCCCGCGCCGTCGCCCTTGTGGCCGACCGCGATAATGCGCAATTTGCGGGCCCGCGCCGCATCGATCGCCTGCTGCGAGCAGTCATGATCCGCCGAAATCACCGCGGCGCCATCGGCGACGACCAGGTCGCGGAACAGCCGCAGCTTGGCGTTCAGGTAATGCGCGACATCGGGATGGTAATCCATGTGGTCGCGCGAAAGATTGGTAAAGCCGCCGGCGGCGATGCGCACGCCGTCGAGGCGGTACTGGTCGAGCCCGTGCGACGAGGCTTCAAAGGCGAGATGGGTGACGCCCTCGCCGGCGATGTCGTCGAGCTGGCGGTGCAGCGCGATCGGATCAGGCGTGGTCAGCGACCCGTAGATGGTGCGCTTCGGCGACACCAGTCCGATGGTGCCGATGCTGGCCGATTCATGACCGAGCCGCTGCCAGATCTGGCGCGTGAAAGCGGCGACCGAGGTCTTGCCGCTGGTGCCGGTGACCGCCGCGATGGTGTGCGGCTGCCGCGGATAAAATTTCGCCGCAGCCAGCGCCAGCGCGCGGCGCGGGTTCAGCGTCGTGACGAAGGGCACACGGATGTCGTCCGGCGGATGATCGCCGGCGATCGCCACCGCACCTGCCGCAATCGCCGCATCGATGAAGCGCGCGCCATCGGTCTTGGCTCCGGCCAGCGCGAAGAACAGGTCGCCTGGCTTCACTGTTCGGCTGTCCATCGCCAGGCCCGACACCACGACGGTCCCGTCCTGTGGAGCAAGCGTGGCATCATCGCTGAGGAGGTCGCGAAGTCTCATTGGCTTCCAGTCCGGCCGGCGCGGGCGCCGTCTATCGATCTGAAGTTTTCAAGGGAATTTGCGGCAACCACTTTTGGGAACTTCGACTCGGCGGCAATAATGATGAGCCTTACTGGCTTCCCTTCGATGCCGCAAGAATAAGGCGCTCGGACGGCGGCAGATCAAACCGCGGCTCGACGCCCAGGAGCGGGCCGATGCGGGCGATCACCTTGCCGCCGGTCGGCACCGCGTTCCAGCCCGAGGTGATGAAGCCGTGGGTTTCCGGCAGCGGTTTCGGCTCGTCCAGCATGATCAGGATCTGATATTGCGGATTGTCGGCCGGCATGATCGCGGTGAACGAGTTCAGCACCTGTTTCCTGGAATAGCGCCCGTTGACGACCTTTTCCGAGGTGCCGGTCTTGCCGCCGACATAATAGCCCTTCACGTCGGCCTTCCTGGCGGTTCCGATCTCGGCGTTGAGCCGCATCAGATAGCGCATCTTGTCCGACGTCTCGGTCCTGACCACCTTCTTCGCCATCGCCCTCGCTTCCTCTTCCGTCCGCTTGAGGAATGTCGGCGGGATCAGATAGCCGCCGTTGATGACGGCGTTGATGCCCATCACCGCCTGCAGCGGCGCCACCGAAAGCCCGTGACCGAAGGCGATGGTGATGGTGTTGAGTTCGCCCCAGCGCCTCGGCACGATCGGCGACGTGCTCTCGGGCAGTTCGGTGCGCAGACGGTCGAGCTGGCCCATCTTGCGCAGGAATGCCTTGTGGGCCTCGACGCCCTGCGACAGCGCCACCCGCGCCGCGCCGACGTTGGACGAGAAGGTGAAGACTTCCGACAGCGTGATCGAGCGGCCCAGCGGGTGGGTGTCGTTGATGGCGAATTTGCCGTAACGCAGCGCGCCGCGGGCATCGTACAGGGTGTTGAGATTGGCCTTGCCGGAATCCAGCGCCATCGCCAGCGTCAGCGCCTTGAAGGTCGAGCCCATCTCGTAGACGCCGGTGGTCAGGCGGTTGATGCGATCGGGGTCGTGCGCCTCCTTCGGATTGTTCGGATCGAAGTCCGGCACCGACACCATCGCGACGATCTCGCCGGTCTTGACGTTGGAGATGAGGCCGGAGGCCGCCTTGGCCTTGTATTTTTCCTTGGCCTTGATCAGTTCGTCGCGCAGCGCGTGTTGAACGCGCAAGTCGATCGAAAGATCCACCGGCCGCTGCAGCCGGTCGGTGGCGAAGCCGGCGCGGTGCAGATCGGCCAGACCGTTATTGTCGAGCCATTTCTCCATCCCGGCGATGCCCTGATTGTCGATATTGACCAGGCCGATCAGATGCGCGACTTCGGCGCCGGTGGGATAGACCCGCTTGTTCTCGCGCAGGAAGCCGATACCGGGAATGCCGAGGCGATGGATGTCATGCTGCTGCTTCGGGGTGATTTCCCGCTTCAGCCAGACGAAGCCCTTCTTCGACGCCAGCCGTTGCCGCACTTCGCCGGTGTCGAGATCCGGCAGCGTTGCGGTGAGAAGCTCGATCGCCTCGTCCTTGTCGATGATCCGGCGCGGTTCGCCGAACAGGCTGGGCGACTTGACGTCGGTGGCGAGAATCACGCCGTTGCGGTCGACGATGTCGGGGCGGGCGGTGGCGATGCGGTCCTGCGACGCGGTGCGGCGCGCGGCGTGATTGTCGCCGGTGGCGATCATGACCAGCCGGCCGCCGATCACGGCATAGATCGCCACGAAGGCCAGGATGGCAAGCCCGACGCGGGCGCGCGCCTTGGCGGAACGGTCGACGTTGCGCCCGTACAGCAGGCTGCGGATCAGCCGCTGCCGCCACGGTTCCGCTGATCTGACGGTGTTCGGCGCCGGATCGGTCATCGCTGAGCCTCCGGCACCGAGCCCGTGACAGTGGTGGCATCGACCGCGGCATCGATGGTTTCGAGCATCGCGCCGATCGGATCGGGATCGCCCGGCTTGAAGAAGCGCGGCGGCCGCTCCGGCAGGTTCTTCATTGAGTCATATTGCGTGGCGACCAGCGGCTTCAGCGGCAGATGGCGGTCGGCGAGGCCCTGCAGCCGCTCCGGCGCATCGAGCTTGGCCCATTCGGCGCGCAGGCCGGCGATGGCATCGCGCTGCTCGCGGATTTCCGCATGCAGCCGCACCACGCGCTCGGTACGCGCGGTGGATTCCATCTTGATGCGGTAGACATAGGCGGCGGCGAACACCAAGGCGGCGATCACGAAGAGATGGATGATCCGCATGGTCAGCCTCCCCTCATCACGTCGTGGAGACTGGGCCAGGCCGGCAATCCGGCGGCGGCATGCGCGGGAGCCTCGGTGCGCTCGGCCGCGCGCAGCTTGGCCGACCGCGCGCGCGGATTGGCGGAAACCTCGTCGCCCCCGGCTGTGACCGGGCGTTTGGTCAGGATGACGAAACTCGGCGCGGTCTGGTTCACTTCCGGAAGGTGCCGCGAGCCGCCGCCGGCCTTTCCCCGTTCGACCAGGAAATTCTTGACGATGCGGTCTTCCAGCGAATGAAACGACACCACCACCAGCCGGCCGCCCGGCCTCAGCACGCGCTCGGCGGCCGCCAGCGCCAGATGCAGCTCGTCGAGCTCTTCGTTGACGAAAATCCGCAAGGCCTGGAACGTGCGGGTCGCGGGATGGATTTCACCCGGCTTCGGCCACACCACCGTCGAGACGATGTCGGCCAGCGCCCTGGTGGTTTCGATCGGCGCTTCCTTGCGGGCGGCGACGATGGCCTTGGCGACGGGGCGGGAATAGCGCTCTTCGCCGAAAATATAGATGATGTTGGCCAGATCGGCCTCGGACGCGACCGCGATCACGTCGGCCGCGGTGGGGCCGTCATGGCCCATCCGCATGTCGAGCGGGCCGGCCTGGCGAAACGAGAAGCCGCGCTCGGCCTGGTCGAGCTGCATCGAGGACACCCCGACATCCATCACGACGCCATCGACCAGGGACAGGCCCTGCGCGCCGCAGATTTCGGCAAGATTTGAGAAGCGGTCCTCCACCAGGGTGAGCCGGCCAGCGGACCGGTCCACCAGATCGAAGCCGCCCGAAATGGCCGTGCGGTCGCGGTCGATGCCGATGACGCGGGTTCCCTCGATGTCGAGGATGGCCCGGCTGTAGCCGCCGGCCCCGAAGGTGGCGTCGAGATAGATTCCGCCGTCGCGGGGACGGAGCATCTCGATCGCCTCGCGGCCCAGCACGGGGATATGGCGTGCGCCAGCCGGATTCATGCCCCGGCTCCGGGCGCGGTCCGGGGAAACTTGCGGAAACTGGACGCGAACGGCCCCATTGCGCCTCAAATGTCTGCACTTTGCCGGGCTTTTCCGGCCGGATAGCGATTTCGAGGCGCGATTGCCGATCCCGCGCGCCCCCCATCGCAAACCCGGAGTTCCCGATGGAATTTGCTGGGCTGCCATGGGATCTCAAGCGCCGGGATTTCGCGCGTCAATTGCGGCCTCGGCCGTCCCCAAACCGGTTCGGCTCTTCACCACTTAGTAACGTCAGTTAGCGTTAAGAAAGCGTTGAAGGATTTGGGCGGATTTCGATCTCGACCGGACCGCACGGCCATCGCCAGCGCCATGCTCGCGCAATCATTCCGATTGGCGGCATCAAGTGATGCTTCCCGCACACACCCGGCCAAAATGCGAAGCCGCGGCCGGCTCACGGATTGCGCCGGCGACATCGTAAAGGAATAGTAAAGAGGTTCGCCGTGAGGGCGCACCCTTGCCGTTCTCCTGCCCGGATTGACCTGCCCTATGCCGCCCGGTTCGTTCGCATCCAACGGTATTGATTCGAAGCGTCGCGCCGTCCCGCTCCCGAGGACCAACGCGGACATGAAGACGTTTACCCCGGATTCCTCGATCGCCTCCGACGTCATCCCGTCGGTGAACTACGGCGACCGGAACAAGGGCCGGCTGCCCGACATGATCGTGCTGCACTACACCGGCATGCCCGATGTCGAGGGCGCGATCGCGCAACTGTGCACGGCGGGCACCGACGTATCGGCGCATTACATCGTGCTGGAAGACGGCCGCATCGTGCAGTGCGTGCCGGAGGCCAGGCGCGCCTGGCATGCCGGCGTGGCGGTGTGGGCCGGCGAGGAAGACATCAACTCCTGTTCGATCGGCGTCGAAATCGTCAATCGCGGCCATGACTGGGGCTATCCGGATTTTCCGCGGCGCCAGATCGCTGCCGTGATCGCGCTGTGCCGCGGCATCATGCTGCGCCGCCAGGTGCCGTCGCATCGCGTGCTCGCGCATTCGGACGTCGCCCCGGCCCGCAAGAAGGACCCCGGCGAAAAATTTCCGTGGCATTCCCTCGCCAATTCCGGCGTCGGCCACTGGGTGCAGCCGGCCCCGATCGTGCGCGGCGAAACCATGAAGCTCGGCAGCATGGGCGACGACGTGCTCGGCCTGCAGCAGGCGCTGGCCAAATACGGCTACGGCATCCCGACGACGGGGAAATACGACGGGCCCACCATGGAAGCGGTCACCGCCTTCCAGCGCCACTTCCGCCCTGCCCGCGTCGACGGCATCGCCGATCATTCGACGCTGGTCACCCTGCAGGCGCTGCTGGAGAGTTTGCCGGCTGAAGCCGTGGCCGTCGGGACGAAGTAGCTTCCGGCCAATCGGCCTGTCGATTGACCTTGCTCAAGCGGGACAGGCCCATTTTCGGCGACAAGCCGCGTGGCGGCATGAGCACGGAATTGAGCAATGTCATTTGAGCGCATCCTGCGCTGGACACTGGTGGCGATCGCCATCGCCGGATTGTCGGCGGGAATTCTCGCTTGGCTGGCCGGCCGGACTGCCCTCGCCGATCTCTGCTGGACGCTGGCCACCGCCCCCGTCGTGGCGGGACTGGCGTTCTCGATCGTCAGGGATTTTCTGGCCGGCCGGTTCGGGGTCGATGCGATCGCGCTGGTGTCGATGAGTGCGGCGCTGGCGCTCGGCCAGCCCTTGGCCGGCGCGGTGGTCGCGCTGATGTATTCCGGCGGCAATGTGCTGGAGGATATCGCGGTGGCCCGCGCCGAGCATGATCTGCGCGCGCTGGTCGATCGCGCGCCGCGCGAGGCCCGCCGCCATGTCGATGGCCGCATCGAGCAGGTGCCGGTTGACGCCGTTGTCATCGGCGACAGCTTGCTGGTGCATGCCGGCGAGGTCGTGCCGGTCGACGGCGTCGTCACCTCGGGCGACGCCGTGATCGACGAGTCCGCCTTGACCGGTGAGCCGATCCCGGTGGCCCGCGCGCGCGGCGGCGCCATTCTCTCCGGCGCCCTCAACGCAGGTGCTACCTTCGAAATGACGGTGACCGCGGTGGCCGGCGAAAGCACCTATGCCGGCATCGTGAAAATGGTCACCGCGGCGCAGACCGCCAAGGCGCCGTTCGTGCGGCTGGCCGACCGCTATGCGCTGGTGTTCCTGCCGGTCACGCTGGCGCTGGCCTTCGTGGCGTGGTGGATCTCGGGCGATCTGTTGCGCAGCCTCGCGGTGCTGGTGGCGGCGACGCCGTGCCCGCTGATTCTGGCCGCACCGGTCGCCTTCATCGCGGGCGTCGCCCGGGCGGCGCGGCGCGGCATCCTGGTCAAGGGCGGCGGCGCGCTGGAGGCGCTGGCGCGCGCCCATACCGTGCTGTTCGACAAGACCGGCACGCTGACGGTCGGCGGCGCGCGGCTGTTGTCGATCGAGGTGGCGCCGGGCGAGACCGCCGAACAGGTATTGCTGCTCGGCGCCTCGCTCGAACAGGCGTCGCATCATGTGGTCGCGGGCGCCATCGTACAGGCCGGCACCGCGCGCGGCCTCCGCCTCAAGCTGCCCGGGCAGGTGCGGGAATCGATGGGCTCCGGGTTGCACGGTGTGATCGACGGACGACGAATATCCGCCGGTTCGCGGGAATTCGTCATGGCCGGCGCGCAACCCCCGGAATGGGCGACCCGGGCGATCCGGCGCGCCTCGTGGCGATCGGCGCTGATCGTGTTCGTCGCGGTCGAGGGACGCCCGATCGGCGCCCTGCTGCTGGCAGACGAACTTCGCTCCGATACGCCGCGGGCGATCCGGCTGCTGCGCGAGGCCGGCATTGCGCGCATCATCATGGTCACCGGCGACCGCGCCGGCGCGGCGCAGGCGATCGGCGTATCGCTCGATCTGGATTCCGTGCTGGCCGAGCGCGTTCCCTCCGACAAGGTCGACGCGGTGCGCTCCGAGCAGCTTCTGCATCCGACCATCATGGTCGGCGACGGCATCAACGACGCTCCGGCGCTGGCGGCGGCCGATGTCGGAATCGCACTCGGCGCCCGCGGCGCCAGCGCTTCGTCGGAAGCCGCCGACGTGGTGATCCTCGCTGACCGGCTGGACCGGGTCGGCGAAGCCATCGCGATCGCGCAGCGGGCGCGCCGGATCGCCGTCCAGAGCATCGTCGCGGGCATGACGCTTTCGATCCTCGCCATGCTGGCGGCGACCTTCGGCTGGCTGCAGCCGGTGCCGGCGGCGCTGGTTCAGGAGGCGATCGACGTCGCCGTGATCCTCAATGCGCTGCGCGCGCTGACCCCGGGTTACGGCCACTCCGGCAGGCGCATGACCGAAGCGACCGGACGCGAGCTGCACCGCGATCACCTCGCTTTGCTCGGCCATCTCGACCGCTTGCGATCGATCGTCGATGCGCTCGACGATGCCGCTCCGGAGAACGCGGCGGTATTGATCGCCGAGGCCAACCAGCTGGTTCAGGACCAGGTGGTCGCCCACGAACGCGACGATGAGGGCCATGTCTACCCGCAGCTCGCCAAGGTCTTGCAGGAGAGCCACGGCCTCTCCGCCATGAGCCGGGCGCACCGCGAGATCCTGCATCTCGCCCGCCTGCTCGCCCGTGTCGCCGACGACTTGCCGTCGGAAAAGGTCGACCGCTATCTCATTCGTGACGCGCAGCGCCTGATCGAGGCGGTCGAGACCCTGGTGCGGCTGCACACCGCGCAGGAAGAAGACATCTACGAAGCGGTGGCGGCAAGGTAGGCGAAGCGGGTTCCCGAAGGCGGCGGCTGCGCCAAAACAGAACTATCGAAAACAACCCCATGCAATGGAAACATTGAGGTAATATATTACCTTAATGCCAGCTCCACGCCAACGCGCCCTCACCATGAGATCATTGGACGCGGCGGTGGATGGGCTCAAACGAAATGCCAGCATCGTAGGGCGGGTTAGCGAAGCGTAACCCGCCGATGCAGAATACCTGGATGGCGGATTACGCTGACGCTAATCCGCCCTACGCGCTGCTGGTGTAAACCACGCCATTTTCGCTCCCTAAGACTTGTCTTGCGCACGCCTGATTAGATTGACGAAAAAAATGCCAATCGCAGCGAGGAAAGCAAGGACGACAACCGCGATCGATAGCCCACCAAACAATGTTGTAAGGGACCACGCCCAATCACGCTTTACTCCACCTAGATCCAATCCGAACCGATAGAGCTGCCACACGTAGTACATTCGCGCCATAAAGATGACCAAGATTGGTCCGGCGCAAACGCAGACCAAGACACACGATTCTCTTACCAAGAGAACAAGTAGAATAGGAGCCAGCCAGATCGAGAAATTAAAAAGCACATCGATGAATTCGCCCGCCAATGAGCGTTGATAGGCCATACCGCAGACAGTCAAGAAATGGACGAAACAAAGCACCAAGGCGGAAATTCCACACATCTGATGGGAAGCCGAAAGGGTCTTGTTGCTAGCTAGCATTCCAGTGTTTGCCCCTAATCTCACCGCTCCTGCCCGGCTTCGGCCCGCGCTTGCCCCGTCGAGCCGGGCCAGAAAGCGGACGAACCGCCACGCCCTCAGCGCCTGATCTCCCTGATCAGCACCTTGACGGCCGAGCCTTCCTTGAAGATGCGATAATCATATTCGACGGTTCCGCCGCCCGACAACGCCAGGTTGGCGGTGCAGATCGTTTCCGAATCCGATGCCGAAACCTGCTTGATGAAGTTGTATTTCGTTGCGCTGAACTTGTTCTGCTTGTTGAGGTCGGACAGCGTGTCGCGCGTGGTCTGCGCGTCGCAGGCCGGGATGCTGCCGATACTGCCGACTTTGCCGATGATTCCCACGCCGGTCAAAAGCAGGGTGATGGCGATGCAGGCGTAGAGGAAATAGCGCAGCCATTTCGGCCCGGTCCGCGCCGCATTGGCCATGGCCACGCTGCCGACGACACCGGATACCGCGGAACCATAATTCGGCGATGCCAGATCTTTCTCATTTTCCATCGCAATGCCCCCTGAAAGAAAAGAGCTTAGACCACGCCATCGATTTCGGCCATGCGCCGCGCATAGAGCCGCCGCAACGGTTCCAGCTGCGTTGCGGCCGTCGCCGCAACATAGGCCTCGCGCGCGGCATCGCGCCGGCCGAGCCGGTGCAGCAGATCGGCGCGGACCGCCGGCAGCAGCGCGTAGCCATCGAGGCCG
>NZ_JAUYAN010000008.1 GCF_030693485.1 Bradyrhizobium sp.
AACCATCCGCAGTTCCACGCTTGATGGCAGCGGCTCACCGACCACGATTCTTTCGCGAACGGTAACCGACGGCGCGCGCTCGCCCTGAATCGAGGTGATCACGGCGTTCGGGATTTCGAGGCCGAGGCCAACTGCAGCACCGACCGTGCCGCCGACAGCCTCGCCGACCGGACCCGCCACGGCACCACCGGTCGCAGCGCCAGTCCGGGCGCCCTCCACCGTGGTGGATTGGGCGAATGCGGCGCTCGATGCGAGCAGCGACGCGGCAACGATAGAAACGGCAAGACGATTGGTCATCATGTCCTCCATGGAATTGTCGATACAGTTTAACGACCGGATCGGAGGGACGTTCCCGTATTTCAGGGTTCCATGTGGAGGTAGCAGCGGACCGGGTACGCGGTTGCCAGCAACGATACGCCCGTGGTCAACTCGGTTATCAATTCAGGATCGCCCGCCATGGACGGTTTGCTTATCCGGCCGATGCGGCCGGACGAAATCTCGATTGCCGTGAACTGGGCCGCGGCCGAAGGCTGGAACCCGGGCCTCTCCGACGACGCCTGCTTCGCCGCAGCCGATCCGCAAGGCTTCTTCATCGGCGAGTTCGAGGGCGCTCCGGCCGCAACGGTCTCCTGCGTCAATTACGGCGCGCACTTCGCGTTCCTCGGCTTCTACATCGTGCGACAGGACTTGCGCGGCCGCGGCTTCGGGCTGCAGCTTTGGAACGCGGCGATCGCGCGCGCCGGCCCGCGCGTGATCGGGCTTGATGGCGTGGTGGCGCAACAGCAAAATTACAGGAAATCCGGATTCGAATTCGCTTATGCCAACGTCCGTTACGGCGGCACTCTCGCGCAACCCGATCTGCCGCCAGTTGGTGTCATCGCGCTGTCGGAAGTCCCATTGGCAACCGTGGAGGCGTATGACGCGAGTGTGTTTCCGGCGCCGCGCACCGCGTTCCTGCGCGCATGGATCGGCTCGCCCGATCATGTCGGTCGCGCCGTCATGCGCGACGGCGGGCTTGCCGGCTGGGGAGTGATCCGTCCGTGCCGGCAGGGCCGCAAGATCGGCCCGCTGGTGGCCGACGACCGCGCCACCGCCGAACTGGTTCTGTCGGCTTTGCTGGCCGGCGCCGGCGGCGGCGAGATCTTTCTCGACGTTCCCGGCATCAACCGCGACGCGATCGCGATGGCGCAAGACCTCGGGCTCGCACCGGTGTTCGAAACCGCGCGCATGTATACAGGCGCGACCCCGCCGTTGCGGTTGGAGCGGGTATTCGGCGTCACCACCTTCGAGTTGGGGTAGACGCCTGCCGATCACCAGCGCCGATAGGCGCGATGATAGCGGTGTCCGCCGCCGTAATAGCGAGCGCCGTAGTAGCGCGGCCCGCCGCCGTAATAGACGTAAGCGGGACGGATCACGCGCCGGACCCGGGGGTAATAGGCCGGGGCGTAGTAGGTCGAGGTGTAGCCGCCATAATAGGCCGGGGCATAGCCGTAAGTCGGGGCGTACCCGCCGTAATAGGCCGGCGCATAGCCGCCGTAATAGGCGGGCGCGTAGCCGCCATAATAACCGTAGCGCGGGCCGTAGGCGTAGGCGTTGGATGCGATGCCGCCGATCAAAGCGCCCGCGATCAGTCCGCCTGCGAGTGCGGGACCAAAACCCCGTCCCCGCCAATGGGCTTCAGCTGGCGATGGTGCCGCCAGGGCCGTGAAGCCGACGACTGCAGCGGTGACTAGCGCCAATATTGCTTTCTTCATGTCCAGAACCCTTCCAATTTTCCCGGGCCTTCCAACTGGCAGCTTAGCCGAAGGTTTCCCGCGGAGGGAGGTTGCACAACGGTAGCCATCAAATTTAATCTTGATGAACGGCGGTTTCAACAGTCCCGCAGCGCGAGAAATTACGGGAGGCGACACGATGTCGGCGGTGCCGGAAGTGAGATCCGCCGACGCGAGCCTCCAGGCCAGCGCGATCGATACCATTGTGCTCGGCTTCGCCACCGACCCGATGACGCGCTGGGTTTGGCCCGACTCGTCCGAATATCTCCGAATAATGCCCCGTTTCGCCAAAGCCTTCGGCGGCCGGGCCTTCGAGCACGGCACCGCCGACATCACCGATAGGGCCCGCGCCGCCGCCCTGTGGCTGCCGCCGGGCGTCGAGCCCGACGACGCGGAAATGGACGCGGTCATGGAGGGAGCGCTGCGACCGGAGATCGCCGAGGATATCGGCGCGGTCCTGAAGGGCATGGCCGCGCATCATCCGCGCGAGCCGCATTGGTACCTCCCGTTGATCGCCGCCGATCCAAACTGGATCGGGCAAGGGCTCGGCGCGCGGCTGATGCAACACGCGCTGCGGCGCTGCGACGAACAGGGGGCCGCGGCCTATCTGGAAAGCTCGAACCCGCGCAACATTTCCCTGTATCAACGCCACGGCTTCCGGATCATCGGCAGGATTCAAAGCGGCTCGTCGCCGGTGCTGACCCCGATGCTGCGGCCCCGGTCCTGAACGCCGCAGCCACCGAAGATTGCAATTGTGGTGATGACAGACCGGGTGCGCGGATGTAGCCTGCGGCAAGAAAAAGCATGGGGCGGCGTGTAACCGAAGAGCCGGATCGCTCGAGTTCACTTCGAAAAAGCGAGGGAACTGCCATGAAACAGATTGAGGAAATTCCGGGCAAGCTGGTTTTGAAAGCAGGCTCGACCACACTTACGCTCGACAAGGATTACGGCAAGGCGACGCTGCAGAGAAAACTGCTGCTGTGGAACAGGAAGCCCGTCGAGTTCGCGATCTCCGACATCGACGACATCGCGGTGAAGTCCGAGAAGGACGGCGCATCCGGCGCGACGATCCATCACAGCGTGTTGCACCGGCGCAGCGGCGAGATCACGGTCCTGACCACCGAGGAAGCCAGGGACGCTGCGGAAACCGTGACAAGGCTGCGTGGATTCGTCGGATTGCAGCGCACCTAATCCTCGTTCGCCTTGAACCGTCCGAGGCCCTGCATCACGAAAGGCGCCACCAGCGCGATCAGCGCGATGGCGAGCAGCGTCGCAGACATCGGGCTTTGCAGCAGCGCCATGGGATCGCCGAGGCTGATCGACATGGCGCGGCGCAGCTGGCTTTCGGCGATCGGTCCGAGGATAAGGCCGATAACGACAGGCGCGATCGGAAAATCGAACCGGCGCATCAGAAAGCCCATCACGCCGAAACCCGCCAGCATCGACAGCTCGACCACCGATGGTTTTGCGGCAATGGTGCCGGTGGTCGCGAACACCAGAATCCCGGCGTAAAGCCACGGCTGCGGGATCGCCAGCAGCTTCACCCAAAGGCCGACCAGCGGCAAATTGAGCACCAGCAGCATAACGTTGGCGATGAACAGGCTGGCGATCAGGCCCCATACCAGTTCCGGCCGCTCGGCGAACAGCAGCGGTCCCGGATTGAGGCCGTATTGCTGAAAGCCGGCCAGCATCATCGCGGCGGTCGCCGAGGTCGGAAGCCCCAATGTCAGCAACGGCACCAGCGTGCCGGCGGCGGACGCATTGTTGGCCGCTTCCGGTCCCGCGACGCCTTCGATGGCGCCCTTGCCGAATTCCTCCGGATGTTTGGCGAGGCGCTTTTCGGTGGAGTAGGACAGGAAAGTTGGAATCTCCGCGCCGCCGGCCGGCAATGCGCCGATCGGAAATCCGAACACGGTGCCGCGCAGCCACGGCTTCCATGACCGTTGCCAGTCCTCCCTGGTCATCCATAGCGAGCCGCGCACCGGCTCCAGCTTCTCTTCGCCGTGATGACGGCGCGAGACCACGTAGAGCGCCTCCCCTATCGCGAACAGCCCGACCGCCAGCGTCGTCACCTCGACGCCGTCGAGCAGTTCCGGAATGCCGAAGGCAAGCCGCGCCTGGCCGGTCAGCTTGTCGATACCAACAAGCCCGAGCGACAGGCCGATGAACAGGCTGGTCAGTCCGCGGATCGGCGAACTGCCGAACGTTGCCGACACCGTGACGAAAGCCACGCACATCAGCGCAAAATAATCTTCCGGCCCGAAATTGACCGCGAAGTCGACCAGCCACGGCGCCAGAAAGGCCAGACCAATGGTGGCGATGGTGCCGGCGACGAACGAGCCGATTGCCGCCGTCGCCAGCGCCGGACCGCCGCGGCCGGCCTTGGCCATCTTGTTTCCCTCGAGCGCGGTCGCCATCGAGGCGCTCTCGCCGGGCGTGTTGATCAGGATGGCTGTGGTCGATCCGCCATACATGCCGCCGTAGTAGATGCCGGCGAACATGATCAGCGAACCGCCGGGATCGAGCTTGTAGGTCACCGGCAACAGCAAGGCGACGGTGAGCGCGGGACCGATGCCGGGCAATACGCCGACCGCGGTGCCGAGCAGCACGCCGATCAGCGCATAGAGCAGGTTCATCGGCTGGACCGCGACGGCCATGCCGTTGGCGAGTGCGACGAAGGCGTCCATCACAACAGCCTTTCCAGCGGGCCGGCGGGAAGGCTCAACGTCAGCAGCCGACTGAAGGCGAGATAGATCAGCGTGGTCAGCACTAGCCCGATGGCGAGGTCGGCGAGAATCGCGCGCCGTCCAAAGGCCGTCGCCGTGGCGACGAACAGCGCGGTGGTCGCAGGGATAAAGCCGCCGCCGAGACCGATGATGACGATCAGCAGCGCCAATCCGCCGAGGATCAGCCACACCGCTTTGGCATCGGCGCTCTCGCGCGCCGGCAGATTGCCGCGCAGCGCCTCGACCAGATTGCCGATCGCGAGAATGCCGAGCCCGATAGCGATCACAACAGGCATCACATGGGGTCCCATGCCGTATGGATTGTTGGACTGCAGCTGGTTCGCGTCCCATACCAGCACCGCGGCAATCGCCGCGAGCGCGATCGCGATGACGACGCCCGCGGAATCCACGCCCCGCGACGCCGGCGCATGCGGCAGTTCGCTCATGATTTGATGAGGCCGACCGACTTCAGCACGTCGGTGACGCGCAACGTTTCCTTCTTCAGGAAATCCGCGAAGGCATCGCCGCCGACATAGGCGTCGTCCCAGCCCTTCTGCTTGAGGATGCCTTTCCAGGCGTCGGACTTGACCATCTTCTCCACGGCATCGCCGAGGGTCTTCTTCTGCTCCGCCGTGATGCCGGGAGGCGCCATCACCGAGCGCCAGTTGGCCAGTACGAGATCGATCCCCTGCTCCCTGAAGGTCGGAATATCGACGCCGGCAATGCGTTTTTCCGAGGTGACGCCGAGCGCTCGCAGTTTGCCGGATTTGATCTGCCCGTCATATTCGCTCAGCCCCGAAATGCCGGCGGTGACCTTGCCGCCGAGAATGGCCGCCAGCGACTCGCCGCCGCCGGAAAACGGAATGTAATTGATCTTCTTCGCGTCAGCGCCGATCGTGCCGGCAAACAGCGCCGCCATCACATGATCGACGCCACCGGCCGAACCGCCGGCAAAGGTGACCCTGGCGATATCAGCCTTGACCGCGGCGGCCAGATCCTGCGCCGTCTTGATCGGCGAATTCGCGGGCACCACGATCACCTGGATCTCCTCGGTGAGTCGCGCGATCGGCGTCACCTGATCGAGGGTAACAGGCGATTTGTTCATGGCGAGCGCGCCGACCATCACGAAACCGTTCACCATCAGCTGGTTGCCGTCGCCCTTGGCGCCGTTGACGAACTGCGCGATGCCGACGCTGCCGCCGGCGCCCGCCACATTGGTGACCTGGACGCTGCGCGCGACACCGGCGGCGACCAGCGCCTGCTGCATGGCCCGCGCCGTCTGATCCCACCCGCCGCCCGGCGCCGCGGGGGCCATCACCTTGAGTTCGAGTTGTTGCGAGAAGGCCGGAGCGCCAGTCAGAAGCGTCAGCGCAACGGCGGCGCCGAGCAGGCGTGTATAAGAGGTCATTGGCGTTCCTCCGGGTTGATGCGGGGCGTTGTTATCGATGATTTCCGCATCGTGCGTTTTGCCGGATATCATCCCTAAATGCGACAGCTGTCCAGAAATGTGTATTGATTGTCGGAACGTCCGCATGCCAGCCGCCGCGCCGTCACTGCGAGTCAACCGGTCGCGCGAACGCGCGCCCGATGGCGCAATCCGGGGAACGGATATGGCGGCATACGCTCCAATCGATCAACGTCATTGCGAGCGAAGCGAAGCAATCCAGTTCCTGAAGCTCCGTAAAGGAAGCGCTCGCAAATGACGCCGTGAGAGCTTCGATTCAAATTCAAACAGCAGGCACGCGTTCAGCAGATGCGACTTCGCGATCTCGCCGATGCAAAAACGCCGCTCCGGGTGTCTCCGCAGCGGCGTTCGTCGTTGAACCGTTGGCCTATTACAGCAACCCCGCACCCCGCGCCCACTTGTACTTGGCGCCGAGCACCGCGACCGGGATTTCGGTCGAGTAGGCGTAGGCGACGATGCCGTTCTGGTAGAGATAGTCGGCGGCTTCCTCGACTTCGATGTCGCCGGCCAGCGAGGCCACGATCGGCTTCTCGATGCCCCTGGCCTTCATCTCGTTCTTCACCTCGACCATGTTGCGCGCGAACACCATCGGCGGCGTCACGATGGTGTGCCAGTAGCCGAGGATCAGCGCGTGGATGCGCGGGTCTTCGAGGCCGAGCTTCACGGTGTTGACATAGGTGATCGGCGGCTCGCCGCCGGTGATGTCGATCGGGTTGCCGGCCGCACCGAACGGCGGGATGAATTTGCGGAACGCGGCGTCAAGGTCGGGCGGGATCGTCATCAGCGACAACTTGTTGTCGATGCAGGCATCCGACAGCAGCACGCCGGAGCCGCCGGCTCCCGTGATGATGACGACGTTCTCGCCCTTCGGCGTCGGCAGCACCGGAATGCCGCGGGCGAATTCCAGCATGTCCCTGAGTGAACGCGCCCGGATGACGCCGGACTGGTTGAAGACGTCCTCGTAGATCTTGTCGTTGCCGGCCAGCGCGCCGGTGTGCGAGCTCGCGGCCTTGGCGCCGGCCGAGGTGCGGCCCGCCTTCAGCACCACGATCGGCTTCTTCTTCGAGACGCGCTTTGCCACTTCGGCGAAGGCGCGGCCGTCCTTGAGATCCTCGCAATGCTGCGCGATGATCTGGGTATTTTCGTCCTGTTCGAAGAACGTCAGCAGATCATCCTCGTCGATATCGGACTTGTTGCCGAGGCCGACGATCGCCGAGACGCCCATCTTGGCGGAACGCGAGAAGCCGATGATCGCCATGCCGATGCCGCCGGATTGGGACGACAGCGCCGCCGAGCCCTTGACGTCATAGGCGGTGCAGAAGGTCGCGCACAGATTGGCGTGGGTATAATAGAAGCCGTAGATGTTCGGCCCCATCAGGCGAATGCCGTATTTCTGGCCGATCGCCTGGATTTCCTCCTGGCCCTTCATGTTGCCGGTTTCGGCATAGCCGGAGGGAATCAGGATCGCGCCGACGACTTTCTTCTCGCCGCATTCGGTCAGCGCCGCCGCGACGAAATTGGCGGGAATGGCGAACACGGCAATGTCGACCTCGCCGGGGACGTCCTTGATCGACTTGTAGACCTTCTTGCCCATGATCTCATCGGCCTTGGGGTGGATCGGGTAGATCTCGCCCTTGTAGCCGCCGTTGATGAGGTTCTTCATCACGGAGTTGCCGATCTTGCCGTTCTCGGCGGACGCGCCGATCACCGCCACCGCCTTCGGCTTCATGATCCGGTTCATCTGGCGCACGACGTCGTCGTGGTTGGGGCGCGGACGCGGCGCCGGCGGGTCGAAGTCGACGACGATGCGGACGTCGGCGGCGATCGCATTGGCTTTTGTCGCGAATACCGGATTGAGATCCATCTCGCTGATCTCGGGGAAATCGGTGATCAGCTTCGAGACGTTGACGATGATGTCGGCGATGGCGTCGCGGTTGGCCGGATCGCTGCCGCGCACGCCCTTCAGCATCTCGGCGGCCTGGATGCCGTCGAGCATCGACAGCGCGTCGTCCTTGGTCGCGGGCGCGAGGCGGAAGGTGATGTCCTTCAACACCTCGACCAGCACGCCGCCGAGGCCGAAGGCCACCAGCTTGCCGAACGATCCGTCGGTCACCGCGCCGATGATGACCTCCTGGCCGCCCATCAGCATCTGCTGCACCTGGATGCCTTCGATCCTGGCGTCCGCCTTGTATTTCCTGGCGTTGGCCAGAATGGTCGCGTAATTCGCCTCGGCGTCGGCTGATGTCTTGACGCCGACCATCACGCCGCCGGCTTCGGTCTTGTGCAGGATATCGGGCGAAACGATCTTCATGACGACCGGGAAGCCCATGTCGGCGGCGAGCTTGGCCGCCTCGGCGGCGGATTTGGCGACCCCTTCCTTCGGAACCGGGATGCCGTAGGCATCGCAGACCAACTTGCCTTCCGGCGCCGTCAGACTCGTGCGCTTGTCCGCTTTGACCGCATCCAGAATTTTGCGGACCGCATCTTTGGAACTCGACATTGGCTTCCTCCTTGACGTCTGTTTTTTAATTCCATCGGCAGCGGGCACGAACACCGGAACCGCGCTTGGGGGCGCCGATTCGGTCGGGGTTCCGGTGATCGCAAACGCGGGTCCGCGTCCACTGCAGCATCTGGTGTGGCCAATCCTGGCCAGTTATGGCATTTGGTATGCCAGAGACAGGATTGTCAAGGCAGGCTCAGGGGTGGAAATGCCGAAAACACTGGCAACTTGACATGGTGGTATTTGGTATGCCAAAAATTGTTTCAGATTTCTTCTGTTAAAAGACGTCTCCGCACCTGAGGAGACCCGTCATGCCCGCACGGAAACCAACCAAGGCACCGCCACCCATGGCTGAGGCTGAAATCGCGATCGTCCGCATTGCGCCGGAGACCAGCTTCAAGAACAAGGCCTACGAAGCCTTGAAGGAAGCCATTCTCAAGATGGACATCTACGCGACGCCCGAACAGGTGATGCTCGACGAGCGCGCGCTGTCGGAGCGTCTCGGCGTCAGCCGGACCCCGATCCGCGAAGCCATCGCCATGCTGGAGCAGGACGGTTTTGTAAAAACCGTGCCACGCCGCGGCATCGTGGTCGTGCGCCGCACCAAGAACGAAATCGTCGACATGATCCGCGCCTGGGCCGCGCTGGAAAGCATGGCGGCGCGGCTGATCACCACCACCGCGCGCAAGAAGGACATCTCGGCGCTGCGCGACTTCTTCAAGGATTTTGGCAAGGACCGCCTGCCGCAGGATCACGTCGACGAATATTCCAGGGCCAACATCGCCTTTCACCAGGCGCTGATCTCGCTGTCGGAATCGCCTGTTCTGGTCGACATGACCAACGATATCCTGCTGCATGTTCGCGGCTACCGGCAGCTGACCATCGGCCGCGTCGACCGCACCGCGACCTCGTTGCCGGAGCACATGGCCATCATCGAGGCGCTCGAGGAGCGCGACACCGAGCTTGCGGAGAAGCGCGCCCGCGATCACACGCTCGGCCTTGCCGCCTATGTCGAAGCCCACGGGCAGGAACTCTTCTAACAAGACGGCTCTTTCAACGAAGACGGCGGACCAGTCCGTAACAAAAAAACGATCAGGGAGAAGCGGAATGTCCGCAGTAGTACAAAGCATCGATACCAGCGCGACCGACGAGCGCGAACAGACCGACGGCTTCAACCTCATCATCGATGCGCTCAAGCTCAACGGCCTGAACACGATCTACGGCGTGCCGGGCATTCCAATCACCGATTTCGGCCGCATGGCCCAGGCCGCGGGCATCCGTGTGCTGTCGTTCCGCCACGAGCAGGCCGCCGGCTACGCCGCCTCGATCGCAGGCTTCCTGACCAAGAAACCCGGCGTTTGCCTCACCGTCTCGGCGCCCGGCTTTCTCAACGGCCTGACCGCGCTGGCGCACGCCACCACCAACTGTTTTCCGATGATCCTGATCTCGGGCTCGTCCGAGCGCGAGATCGTCGACCTGCAGCAGGGCGACTACGAGGAAATGGATCAGCTCGCCATCGCCAAACCGCTGTGCAAGGCGGCGTTCCGCGTGCTGCATGCCGCCGATATCGGCATCGGCCTTGCGCGTGCGATCCGCGCCGCCGTGTCGGGACGCCCGGGCGGCGTCTATCTCGATCTGCCTGCAAAACTTTTCGGCCAGGTGATGGACGCCGAAGCCGGACGGAAGTCGCTGGTCAAGGTGATCGATGCGGCCCCCGCGCAGATCCCCGCCCCCGATGCGATCAAGCGCGCGCTCGATGTGCTCAGGAACGCAAAGCGTCCGCTGATCATTCTCGGCAAGGGTGCGGCCTACGCGCAGGCCGATGATGCGATCCGCAGCCTGGTCGAGAAGAGCGGCATTCCGTTCCTGCCGATGAGCATGGCCAAGGGCCTATTGCCCGACACCCATCCGCAATGCGCCGGTGCGGCGCGCTCGACGGTGCTCAAGGACAGCGACGTCGTGATGCTGATCGGCGCGCGGCTGAACTGGCTGCTCTCGCACGGCAAGGGCAAGAGCTGGGGCGATGCGCCGAAGAAATTCATCCAGATCGACATCGAGCCGAAGGAAATGGACTCCAACGTCGAGATCGTCGCCCCCGTGGTCGGCGACATCGGCTCCTGCGTCGCCGCACTGCTCGCGGGTATGGGCGGCTGGACGGCCCCGCCGTCAGAGTGGACCGGCGCTGTGGCCAAGAAGCGCGACGAGAACGTCGCCAAGATGGCGCCGCGGCTGATGAACAACAACTCGCCGATGGACTATCACGGCGCGCTCGGCGTGCTGCGCACCGTCATCAAGGAACGGCCGGACGCCATCCTGGTCAACGAAGGCGCCAATACGCTCGATCTCGCGCGCGGCATCATCGACATGTACCAGCCGCGTAAGCGCATCGATGTCGGCACCTGGGGCATCATGGGCATCGGCATGGGCTATTGCATCGCCGCCGCGATCGAGACCGGCAAGCCGGTGCTCGCGGTCGAAGGCGACTCGGCCTTCGGCTTCTCCGGCATGGAGGTCGAAACGATCTGCCGCTACAGTTTGCCAGTCTGCATCGTCGTCTTCAACAATGACGGCATCTATCGCGGCACCGACGTCAATTCGGCGGGTTCGGATCCCGCGCCCACCGTGTTCGTCAAGGGCTCGCGCTACGACAAGATGATGGAAGCCTTCGGCGGCGTCGGCGTCAATGCCACCTCGCCGGACGAACTCAGGCGCGCCGTCAACGCGGCGATGGATTCCGGCAAGCCGACCCTGATCAACGCGGTGCTGGACCCGGCCGCCGGCAGCGAGAGCGGCCGCATCGGCAACCTCAACCCGCAAAGCAAGCTGAAGAAGAAATAACGCAATCACCCATCATGTCATTCCCCGCGAAGGCGGGGAATCCAGTAACCACGGAACTATCGAGAAACGAAGCCTGGCCGACTGAACCAACGGTGATTGCTGGATGCCGGCCTTCGCGGGCATGACGACAATAGTGTAAATCTCAGGAGCAAGACAATGACTCAGGCGCTGAAGGGCGTTCGCATTCTCGATTTCACCCACGTCCAGTCGGGGCCGACCTGCACCCAGTTGCTGGCCTGGTTCGGCGCCGACGTGATCAAGGTCGAGCGCCCCGGCGTCGGCGATATCACGCGCGGCCAGCTGCAGGACGTGCCGAACGTCGACAGCCTGTATTTCACCATGCTCAACCACAACAAGCGCTCGATCACGCTCGACACCAAAAACCCCAAGGGCAAGGAAGTCCTGACCGCACTGATCAAGAGCTGCGACGTGCTGGTTGAGAATTTCGGCCCCGGCGTGCTCGACCGCATGGGATTTCCATGGGAGAAGATCCAGAGCATCAATCCGAAGATGATCGTGGCCTCGATCAAGGGCTTTGGTCCCGGCCCCTATGAAGACTGCAAGGTCTACGGGAACGTCGCGCAGTGCACCGGCGGCGCCGCATCGACCACTGGCTTTCGCGACGGACTGCCGCTGGTCACCGGCGCGCAGATCGGCGACAGCGGCACCGGCCTGCATCTCGCGCTCGGCATCGTCACCGCGCTGTATCAGCGTACGGTCTCGGGCAAGGGACAGAAGGTCACCGCCGCGATGCAGGACGGCGTGCTCAATCTGGCGCGCGTCAAGCTGCGCGATCAGCAGCGGCTCGCCCATGGCCCGCTGAAGGAATACAGCCAGTTCGGCGAGGGCATTCCGTTCGGCGACGCGGTGCCGCGCGCTGGCAATGATTCCGGCGGCGGCCAGCCTGGCCGCATCCTGAAGTGCAAGGGCTGGGAGACCGATCCCAACGCCTACATCTACTTCATCACCCAGGCGCCGGTGTGGGAGAAGATCTGCGACGTGATCGGCGAGCCCGGCTGGAAGACCCATCCGGATTACGCCAAGCCCCCGGCCCGGCTGTCACGCCTCAACGACATCTTTGCGCGCATCGAGCAATGGACGATGACGAAGACGAAATTCGAGGCGATGGACATCCTCAACAAGGATGACATCCCCTGCGGGCCGATCCTGTCGATGAAGGAATTGATCGAGGACCAGTCGCTGCGCGCCACCGGCACCGTGGTCGAGGTCGACCATCCCGAGCGCGGCAAGTACTTCTCGGTCGGCAACCCCATCAAGATGTCGGACAGCCCGACCGAGGTGACGCGCTCCCCCCTGCTCGGCGAACACACCGACGAAATCCTGCGCCAGGTGCTCGGCTTCAGCGACCACCAGGTCGCGGAGATCCACGATTCCGGCGCGCTCGACCCGCCGCGCAAGGTCGCCGCCGAATAGGCCGCGCTCCAGACACGCCGTAGACAGGCCGCCGGGCGTGCGTTCCGGCGGCCTTTTTTTATGGATCGGGTGCGCCGAGTCGGCCGCGCACCCCTTCTGTTGGCATTTCGTATACCTATAACTCCGATCGGAAGCCTTACCGCGCGGCGCAAGGGAAAAGCGCACCAAATCCCGCTGATAGGTTCGAGCCGATCCTTGTTCAGCAGCGTTGTGTTCGCTGGCCTTTGGCCAAGGTTTGAGCAACACCGGACTTGCTGCGACAAATTGGCCTACCGTTAATCCGGACGGACTATTCGTTTGCACTCTGGCATATCGCATACCAATATGCCGGAATTAGCGCGGCCAAACAGCGCGGCATGGGGAGCAAACAGGACACAAGGTTCAAGATGGCTGGTCCGCAAGACCGCCCATCGACCTTCCGGGGAGTGATCGTGCTATCCATTCGGAATGATCCGAAAGAAGCGGATGCCACGCTGGAGGGTCCCTCATACAATTCTAACTGGCAACCGTCTCGCAGCGACAATGTTGCGGTACGATCGGCCGGGATCAGGCCCGAAGGGCCGCCCGGAATCAGTTTGATGGCAAAGCCGGCCAAGACCGGCGCGCTTGAATGAAATGGGAGAGAGACATGAGAAGTTCTGTTCTGCGAGTTGCGCTGGTTACCGTTGCCGCCTTCTGTACCAGCGGCATCGCATCCGCGGCCTGGGAGCCGGTTCGCCCGGTTGAGTTCATCGTACCCGCCGGCACCGGCGGCGGCGCCGACCAGATGGCCCGCACGATCCAGGGTATCGTCACCAAGCACAGCCTGATGAAGCAGCCAATGGTGGTCATCAACAAGTCCGGCGGCGCCGGCGGCGAAGGTTTCCTCGACGTGAAGTCGGCGGCGAACAACCCCCACAAGATCATCATCACCCTGTCGAACCTGTTCACCACACCGCTGGCCACCGGCATTCCCTTCAACTGGAAGGACCTGACGCCGGTCGCGATGCTGGCGCTCGACGAGTTCGTGCTCTGGGTCAATGCCGACAAGCCGTACAAGACCGTCAAGGATTACGTCGACGCCGTGAAGAAGGCGCCCCCCGGAAGCATGAAGATGGGCGGCACCGGCTCGAAGCAGGAAGACCAGATCATCACGGTCGCGGTCGAAAAGGCCATCTCGAGCAAGTTCACCTACATTCCCTACAAGGGCGGCGGCGAAGTCGCCGTCCAGCTGGTCGGCAACCACGTCGATTCCACCGTCAACAATCCGATCGAGGCGGTGGCGCAGTGGCGCGGCGGCAAGCTTCGTCCGCTCTGCGTGTTCGACGGCAAGCCGATGGCCTATGACGAGCCGATCGTGGACGGCAAGGGCTGGAAGGATATTCCGACCTGCAAATCGCAGGGTCTCGATATGGAGTATCTGATGCTGCGCGGCATCTTCATGGGACCCAAGGCCACCAAGGACCATGTCGACTACTACATCGAGCTGTTCAAGAAGGTGCGCGCTACTCCCGAGTGGCAGGATTTCATGAAAAGCGGCGCTTTCAATACGACCTTCCTGACCGGGGCCGACTATGCCAAGTGGGTCGAGGGCGAGGAAAAGCGTCATGAAGTTCTCATGAAAGAGGCCGGTTTCCTCAGCACCGGAAACTGATCACTTCAATTGAGCCGAGCGACGAGCGTGTGACGCAGAAACGGCTGCGAATGCGAAGCTGTGATTCCGCATGGAGCTTTCATGACGACAAATAGTTCAGGCGCCGCCGGCCCAAGGCACAAGGTTGTGGAAGCCGGCGTCGCCCTGCTGATCGCGGTCTTCGGGGTCATCGTGATCATCGGCAGCGTGAAAGCCGGGATCAACTGGGGCGCCGAGGGTCCGCGCGCCGGATTTTTCCCGTTCTACATCGGGCTGCTCATCGTCGTCTCCAGCGCGATCAATTTCTGGCACGTGCTGCGTGACGGGGACGGCGCCCTGTTCGCCGAGTGGGGACAGCTTCGCCAGGTCATGAGCGTCGTCATCCCCACCGCGATCTATGTCGGCGCGATGCCGTTTACCGGCCTTTACCTCGCCTCGATCATCTTCATCGGCTACTTCATGCGATGGCTCGGCAAATACCGCTGGCTGACGGTGCTGGGCGTGGCGTTCGGCATGCCGATCGTCACCTATTTCATTTTCGAGCGTTACTTCCTGGTCCCGCTGCCCAAAGGGCCCATCGAGGAATGGTTGGGCATCTAAAGCCCGATCGTCATAAGCGCCACCTCAACAAAAGCGTCAGCTCAGGGTCGCAGGACTTACACCATGGAAGAACTCGTCAATCTGTTTCACGGCTTCGCCGTGGCGCTGCAGCCCTTCAACATCATGGTGATGGTGCTCGGCATCGTGCTCGGCGTCATCATCGGCGTGTTGCCGGGACTGGGCGGCGCCAACGGCGTCGCGATCCTGCTGCCGCTGACCTTCAGCATGCCGCCGACATCGGCGATCATCATGCTGTCCTGCATCTACTGGGGCGCCCTGTTCGGCGGCGCCATCACCTCGATCCTGTTCAACATCCCCGGCGAACCATGGTCGGTGGCGACGACGTTCGACGGCTACCCGATGGCGCAGCAGGGCAAGGCCGGCGAGGCCCTGACCGCCGCCTTCACCTCCTCCTTCGTCGGCGCGCTGTTCGCCGTCATCATGATCACGCTGGTCGCGCCGCTGGTCGCGAGCTTCGCGCTGCAATTCGGGCCAGCGGAGAAGTTCGCGGTCTATTTCCTGGCATTCTGCAGTTTCGTCGGTTTGAGCAAGGAACCGCCGTTCAAGACAATCGCGGCGATGATGATGGGCTTTGCGCTGGCCGCCGTCGGCCTCGACTCCATCACCGGACAATTGCGCCTGACCTTCGGGGTCACGCATTTGCTCAACGGCTTCGACTTCCTGATCGCCGTCATCGGCCTGTTCGGCATCGGCGAGATCCTGCTCACGATGGAAGAAGGACTGGCCTTCCGCGGCGGCAAGGCGAAGATCGATCTGAAGGTCGTGCTGCAGACCTGGAAGGGCCTGCCCAGATACTGGCTGACCATGCTGCGCTCCTGCTTCATCGGCTGCTGGATGGGCATCACGCCGGCGGGCGCCACGCCCGCGTCGTTCATGAGCTACGGGATCGCCAAGCGGGTTTCGAAGAACGGCAACAATTTCGGCAAGGGCGAAATCGAAGGCGTCATCGCGCCGGAGACCGCGGCCCATGCCGCCGGTACCGCGGCATTGCTGCCGATGCTGTCGCTCGGCGTGCCCGGCTCGCCGACCGCCGCCGTGTTGCTCGGCGGTCTGCTGATCTGGGGCCTGCAGCCCGGCCCGATGCTGTTCGTGGAGCAGAAGGAATTCGTCTGGGGCCTGATCGCCTCGATGTATCTCGGCAACCTGTTCGGCCTCATCATCGTGCTGACCTGCGTGCCGATCTTCGCGGCGATCCTGCGGGTGCCGTTCAGCATCATCGCGCCGCTCATCCTGGTGCTGTGCGCGATCGGCGCCTACTCGGTTCACTCCAGCACTTTCGACGTGATGCTGATGCTGGTATTCGGCGTCGTCGGCTACCTCCTGAAGAAGTGCAACTATCCCCTCGCCCCGCTGGTGCTGGCCATCGTGCTCGGCGACAAGGCGGAAGAGGCGTTCCGGCAATCGCTGCTGGGATCGCAGGGTTCGCTCGGCATCTTCTTCTCCAATCCGCTGGTCTCGACCATCATGGTGCTGGGATTGATCGCGCTGTTCTGGTCCGTGATCCAGGAAGGCATCACCCGGTTGCGCGGAACCCGGACGGCCGCCGCCTGACACCGCCGACAAACTCCCACTGCGAAGCGCGCGCCCATCCCTCGATGAGCGCGCGCTTTGCGTTGTGCTTACCCGTTCCTGGTATACATGCGGGGCCTTCAGCCGATCTCGACGGAGCGCGCCAGCGAGCCGGCGCGAGCAGCACTAAGGCAGAAGTGTCAGTAAACCTGCCGCTTTTTGCAATAAGGGGCGGCACAACCGATCCACGTTGACAATTGGCATAATGTATACCAATATTGCATGGTACTTTGAAATCGGGACAGCTATCTGAAGGAGGTTGCGATGCAAGTCGGAGACATCCTGCGCAAGAAGACGGCGCGGGTTGCGACAATTCGGATGAACGAAACCGTCGGTATTGCCGCCCAGCTCATGCGCGCCAGCAACATCAGCGCGCTCGTGATCAAGGACGTGGTGCGGACCGAGGGCAATACGGCGGTCGGCATGTTCACCGAACGCGACGTGGTTCGCGCCATCGCCGAGCACGGCGCGGCCGGCGTCAACCTGAAAATTTCGCAACTGATCTCGGTGCAGGAGCTGGTGTCATGCAGCTCCACCGATACGCTCGAACACGTGCGTCATGTCATGAACAAGAACCATATCCGCCATCTGCCGGTGATCGACAATTACGGCCTGATCGGCGTCATCAGCATCCGCGATATTTCCACCGCGTTCGATGACGAGGCCATGGCCACGCAAACCGTCTTTGCTGCCTGAAAAACGCTTCCGTCGATTTCGACGGGCCTGGTCTCCAGGCGCTCGCAGTTCGCGAGAGCCGTCTTGTCGAATGAAGGAATTGTCCGCCGGGCGGAAACAAAAACCCCTGTTTCTGCACGATCGCGTCGTTTCAAGGGCCCGGTGCCCGGTAGACATTTGCCGGGCATAACGGCATCCTCCCCTCAATTCCAAAAATTGGCGCGCGGTTTGTTCCGCGCCGGGGAAACAGAGGGCCCATCATGATCAAAACGCGATTCACCGAACTCGTCGGCGTCGAACACCCGATCGTGCAGGGCGGCATGCAGTGGGTGGGGCGCGCGGAGCTGGTGGCGGCGGTCGCCAATGCCGGCGCGCTCGGCCTGATCACCGCGCTGACGCAGCCGACGCCCGACGATCTCGTCAAGGAAATCGCGCGCTGCCGCGACCTCACCGACAAGCCGTTCGGCGTCAACCTCACCATTCTGCCCTCGATCAAGCCGCCGCCTTACGCGGAATACCGCCAGGCCATCATCGAAAGCGGCATCAAGATCGTCGAGACCGCCGGCAACAAGCCGCAGGAACACGTCACCGAATTCAAGAAACACGGCGTCATCGTGCTGCACAAATGCACCAGCGTGCGCCACGCGCTGTCGGCCGAGCGGATGGGCGTCGACGCCATCTCGATCGACGGTTTTGAGTGCGCCGGCCATCCCGGCGAGGACGATACTCCCGGCCTGATCCTGATTCCGGCGGCGGCCGACAAGGTGAAAATTCCGATGATCGCCTCCGGCGGTTTCGCCGACGGCCGCGGCCTGGTCGCAGCGCTGGCGCTCGGCGCCGAGGGCATCAACATGGGCACGCGCTTCATGTGCACCAAGGAGAGCCCGATCCATCAGCTGGTGAAGGAAAAGATCGTCGCCAATGACGAGCGCGAGACCGAACTGATCTTCCGCACCATGCGCAACACCTCCCGCGTCGCTAAGAACGCGATCAGCAGCAAGGTCGTCGCAATGGAAAAGGAAGGCGCGAAATTCGAGGATGTCCGCGACCTCGTCGCTGGCGCCCGCGGCAAGATGGTCTATGCGACCGGCGATGCCGATGAGGGCATCTGGTCCGCCGGACAGGTGCAGGGATTGATCCACGACATCCCGACCTGCGCCGAACTGGTGGGGCGCATCATGCGCGACGCCGAAGCCATCATTCAGGGCCGGTTCGCAGGCATGCTGTCCGGCAGCCACCGTCAAGCCGCCGAATAGCGGCGGCATCCACCGACCTGCAGAGAAAGATCGCATGAAAGCCTATGTCTACGGCGCCAATGGCGCCGAAATCACCGATGTCGCGAAGCCATCGCCGAAAGCCCACCAGGTGCTGGTTCGCGTGCGCGCCTGCGGCCTCAACCGCGCCGACCTCGGCATGACCAAGGGCCATGTCCATGGCAGCGCCGGCGGCGCCGGCACCGTGCTCGGGATGGAATGGGCGGGCGAGGTCGCCGAAGTCGGCGCCGACACCAGGGGCGTTGTGGTCGGCGATAGAGTGATGGGCTCCGGCGGCGCTGCGTTCGCGGAATATACCCTGGCCGATCACGGCCGGCTGTTCCACGTTCCCGCCAACGCCAATATGAGCTTCGAGGACGCGGCCACCCTGCCCGTCGCGCTCGCCACCATGCACAACGCGGTCGTCACCAACGGCGCCCTGCAGCCCGGCCAGACCGTGCTGATCCAGGGCGCCAGTTCCGGCGTCGGCCTGATGGCGCTGCAGATTGCAAAACTCAAGGGCGCGAAAACCGTGATCGGCTCCTCGACCGACGCGATGCGCCGCGGACGGCTGAAGGATTTCGGCGCCGACCTCGCGGTGGATTCGTCCGATCCCGGCTGGGTCGACCAGGTGTTGAAGGCGACGGATGGCGAAGGCGTCGACCTGATCGTCGACCAGATTTCGGGCCCGGTCGCCAACCAGAATCTCAAGGCCACCAAGGTCAAGGGCCGCATCGTCAATGTCGGCCGGCTCGGCGGCACCCATGGCGATTTCAACTTCGATCTGCACGCCGCGCGCCGCATCAACTATATCGGCGTCACCTTCCGCACCCGCTCGATCGAGGAAATCCGCGAGATCTTCAACGAAGTCCGCAAGGACATCTGGCCCGCGGTGGAGTCGCGAAAACTGCAACTGCCGATCGACAAGGTGTTTGCCTTCGACGACATCGGCAAGGCCTTCGAGCACATGGAAGCCAACAGGCACCTCGGCAAGATCGTGGTGACGCTGTAGCGCATGATGCGCGCAGGGTGGGCAAAGGCGCGCTTCGCGCCGTGCCCGCCAGCTATCTTGAAGGGTGGGCACGCTGCGCTTTGCCCACCCTGGGGAGCCGCGCCTTAAATCAGGACAATTCGCAACAATCCCTGCTGCGAGTGAGTGGCGATTGCACCGGCCGATCCGCGCTTTTAACCGGCAAGCCGGGCTGCTACACGACGGCCCATGGTTCACCCCGTTCACAACCTCAAGGCCCGCGTCGCGGCGATCTCGATTTTCGCCAGCGCCGCCATGGCCGCGGCGAAACTCGCCGTCGGCATCGCCATCGGCTCGCTGGCGATGATTTCCGATGCGTTGCACAGCGTGATCGACATGGTGGCCACCATCATCACCTGGGCGGTGGTGCGGGTTTCCGACCAGCCTGCGGACGCCGAACATCACTACGGCCATGGCAAGTTCGAGAGCCTTTCGGCGCTCGGCATCACCGCCTTGCTCTATGTGCTGGCGGGAGGCATCCTGGTCGAATCCTGGAGCCGCCTCAGCGAACGCGCGCCGCCGCCGACCCTCTCGGCCATCCCCTTCATCGTGCTCGTGGTCGAGATCGCCGTGAATTTGTGGCGCGCCAGGGCGCTGCACCGTGCCGCGCGCGAAACGCACAGCCAGGCGCTCGCCGCCGATGCACTGCACTTCGCCTCCGACATGTTCGGTTCCTTTGCCGTTATCGCCGGCCTCATCCTGGCCGGCCTCGGCTTCTGGTGGGGCGATGCGGCTGCCGCCATCGCCGTCGCCCTGATCATCGGCCTGCTCGGCGTGAGGATGACGCGCTCCACCGTGGAGACCCTGCTCGACCGCGCGCCCGCGGGCGTCCCGGAGAAGGCCGATGCCGCGATCAGGACGGCGCCCGGCGTGGTCGATATCGAGCGGCTGCGGGTGCGGATGGTCGGCGCCACCCACTTCATCGACGCCATCGTGCAGGTGCCGCGCACCTATCCGATCGATCGCGTCGAGGAGATCAAGCGCGTGGCCCAGGCCGCCGTCAGCAGGGCGCTCGGCGACGCCGACCTGACGTTCACCGCCGTGCCGGTCGCACGCGACAATGAAAGCGTGCGGGAACGCATCATGGTGATCGCGCGCAATTCCGGCCTCGCGGTCCACCATGTCACGGTGCACGACCTCGGCGGCAGGCTGACCGTCAGCATCGACCTCGAAGTCGACGGCGAGATGGAACTGACGGCGGCCCACGACATCGCCCACGGGCTGGAGCGCAACATCCGCGACGAATTCGGCGAAGACGTCGAAGTCGACACCCACATCGAGCCGCTGGAACCGGAACTGCCGCAGGGGACCGATGCCGCGCCGGAACGGGTCGAAACCATCAAGGCGGCGCTGACGCGCTTTGCCGCCGACGGCGCCATCCATGACGTGCATAATGTGCGGGTGCGCGACACCGATGCCGGCGAGATCGTCAACTTCCACTGCCGCGCCGCGCCCTCGATGAGCGTGATCAAGGTGCATGAGAATGTCGACGAGATCGAGCGCGCGCTGCGCCGCGCGTTCCCGACGGTGAAGCGCGTCATCAGCCACGCCGAGCCGCCGCACCCGGCGTGAAAACCGGCATCGGGCGAGCGTTCTGCTTTCGGACTCACCTTGCCGGTGATTTTGCGGGCATTTCCGAGTCTCGATTCGCCGTTGGACAACATTTATTTTAATTAACGAATCGTTGACTCTCGACAGCCCGGCCAAACTGGATTCAAATCCCTGTGATTCGGAAGTGACTGGGGCCGCTTCCGAACCGGTGCAGAAGGTTCTCCGAGGGGGTCTAGGTATGGCGCGCGCAGACGCGGCGAGCGCGTGCGTCCAATCCGATTCGATCAAGGGATTGGCGCAGTCGATCGCGAAACCGGCCTACCATCGGCTGTTGGTAGCGGAGCCTGCGCTCCGCCGCGCGGTGCCTACACTCATCATTGCCTTCCTGATCACGATTTGCCTTGGCGCATTCGTCCAGGTCGTCGATCAGAACCGGCAGAAGCGCGGGACGCTCAAGCGCGACCTTGCGGCGGTCGCCGATCTGCTCACCGAGCGTCTCGACCGCATCACCTCGGTCCGGCAGGATCGGGCCGCAACCATCGAGCGCCTGCAGAGCCTGCTGCCCGGCCTCATTCCATCCTGGGGCGTCGCCGCCGGCCGCCACGTCATCGTCACCGGCGCCGACCAGCGGGTTCTCGCCCGCGTCCCGATCGAAACCGTGCTGGGTGATACCGCCAGCGTTCTCGAGGCCATCAGCGCCGCGCTGGCGCTCAGCGGAACGTCGCAGCAGGGCAACGTCACCGACATCGTGCTGCCCAACGGCAACGGCGCGCTGGCAATCCAGCGTGTCGTCAAGGCGCTGCCCGGCCAAGTCATCATCATCCAGGAAAAGGTCGATTCGATCTGGCGGTCGGACGCCGCACTGTCGGTGACGCTTTCCGCCACCACCGGCTTCGTGGTGCTGATCCTCGGCTTTGCCTTCCACTGGCAGTCGACCCGGGCGCGCGAGGGCGATCTCATCAATGACGCGGTGCGCGGCCGGATCGATACCGCGCTCAACCGCGGACGCTGCGGATTGTGGGACTGGGACTTGTCACGCGGCAGGATTTTCTGGTCGCAATCGATGTTCACGATGCTGGGGCTCGACACCCGCAACGACCTCCTGACCTTCGGCGAGGTCAACGCGCTGGTGAAATCCGACGACATCGACCTGTTCGCGATCGGCGACCAGCTCATCTCCGGCAAGATCACCCAAATCGACCAGAGTTTCCGGATGCAGCATTCCAGCGGCCACTGGATCTGGCTGCGGGTCCGCTGCGAGCTCAGCCGGGGCGAGACCGATGCCGGCCTGCATCTGATCGGCATTGCCGTCGACATCACCGAGCAGAAGAGCCTCGCCGAGCGAACCGTGGAGGCCGACCTGCGGCTGCGCGATGCGATCGAGACCATCCCGGAAGCGTTCGTGCTGTGGGACGCGGAAGACCGCCTGGTGCTCTGCAATTCGCACTTCCAGCGCCTGCACCGGCTGCCGGATACCGCCGTGACGCCGGGCACCTCCTATGAAACCGTGATCGAAGTAGGCTCCATGCCGGAAGTCCGCACCCGGCTGCACGACTCAGCCTCTCGGGCGCCGGGCGCGCGCACCTTCGAGGCGCAACTGGATGACGGCAACTGGCTGCACATCAGCGAACGCCGCACCAAGGATGGCGGCTATGTCTCGGTCGGCACCGACATTACCCGCATCAAGGAGCACGAACAGAAGCTGGTCGACAACGACCTTCGCCTGCGCGCCACCGTGATCGACCTGAAGCGTTCGCAGATCGAACTCGCCGACCTCGCCGAAAAATACTCCGAAGAAAAGAACCGCGCCGAGGAAGCCAACCAGACCAAGTCAAAGTTCCTGGCCAATATGAGCCACGAACTGCGCACCCCGCTCAACGCCATCATCGGGTTTTCCGAGATCATGGGAAGCGGGATGTTCGGCACCCTCGGCTCGGAAAAATACCAGGAATACTGCCACGACATTCTCACCAGCGGGCACTATCTGCTGGAAGTCATCAACGATATCCTCGACATGTCGAAGATCGAGGCCGGCCGGATGAAGCTCGACATGGAGCAGCTCGACCTGTCGAAAACGCTGGCGGAATCGCTGCGGGTGGTGTCCGGACGCGCCGACGACAAGCATTTGTCGCTCAACGCGGACATCGACGGCGCGATTTCGGTGGTGGCCGATCGCCGCGCGGTCAAGCAGATCATCGTCAACCTGTTGTCCAATGCGGTCAAGTTCACGCCCGATGGCGGCAAGGTGGTGGTGCGAAGCCGGGTGCTCGCCGATTCCATCGTGTTGATGATCGCCGACACCGGCATCGGCATCGCCCCGCATTCGCTGCTGCGGCTGGGCCGGCCGTTCGAGCAGGTCGAGAGCCAATTGACAAAAACCTATCACGGCTCCGGGCTGGGGCTGGCGATCGCGCGCTCGCTGACTAATCTGCACGGCGGGTCGATGAAGCTGCGCTCGAAACTCGGCGCCGGCACCGTGGTCTGCGTCTCGCTGCCGCGTGACGCCCGCAAGGCCAGGGCCAAGATCTCCGTGGCGGCCTAGCTAGCTAGCCCGGAGCGACTTCTCGACCAAGTTCGAAACCAATCCATCATCCTCTTGCATTCTAGAGATCATCCAGTGTGCAAGGGATCATCGTGATCGACCTCGCAGAGGTGCCGTCTGCGGCATCCAGTGCTCCATCAAGGAGCTCAACCGAAATGCTCCGCCGTTGTGGGCCTGCCCGACAGCGGCGTGGAGATCCAGAATGCCGCTCTCGCCGGATTGAACACCGCCACTGATCTACTGCCGGTCGGCCGCCTGGACCATGGTGTCGCTGAACAACAGCGCTTACAATGAGCGGGGCATGTTCGACGGAGGCGGCAACACGACCGTCGCGCCGCTCGTTTTCCGCATTTCGACGTGTCCACGGCGCCCATGAAGGATCATGTCGGATTTTTCCGGTACAGGGTTACTTAACCTCGCGTACAGGTGCTTTGGAAGCAGCGGCATTCAACTCTTTCATCTTCTGCCGGATCGGCGCGAAGGGGCCGTACTTGTGCTGCTCCGCACTGAAGCCGTCGATCCACGGCGGGAACGGTGCATCGACGGGCTTCTTCAGGCGATCCGGAAAATCCTTGTCGAGATCGGCCTTCTCCGGGCGCGGCTGGCTGTTGATGAATGCTGCGACGTCGTAGGCATCGTCGTCCGAGATAACCGGGTCCGCGAAGGTCGTGCCCGCCGGCATGTTGTTCTTGACGAAGGCCGCCGCCGTCAGCACGCGATACATGCCGGCGCCATTGTTATAGCTGTCCGGGCCCCAGAGCGGCGGGAACTGATAGCCCTTTGCGTCGCCGACCTCCCCGTGACGGACACCCTGGCCCTTGTCGTCATGGCAAGCGCCACATTTCTCGGCATAGACCTCGGCGCCGCGCGCCGGATCGGCGGCCCGGTTGGGCTCCTTGATCGGGAGCGTGCCGGCGCCGACAAGGCTGGCCCCCACGGGCACGCCGGTCGAGAGCCATTTCATATAGGCAAGCATTCCCTTCATCTCGCGCGAATCGAGCGGCAGCGGCTTGCCGTTCATGGATCGATGCATGCAGCCGTTGATGCGTTCCTCCAGGGTCGACACCTCGTTCTCGCGCCCGCGATATTGCGGGAAAGCGCCCCAAACGCCGAGATAGGGCATCGAGTAGGTTTGCGCGCCCGCCTGGAGATGGCAGCTCTGGCAGGAGAGGTTGTTGCCGGAGAACCGCCTGCCGGCGTCCGCGGCCTCCGGGCCGATATGCGCGAACGTTTCGGTCAGGAGCTCGTGGCCGTACCTGATCATCTTGCCGTCGGCGGTGTCGGGCAGGGTCGAGATGTCGGGTACTCCGAGCGTTTTCAGGTCGAACTTCGCGGGAGCATGACCTTGCGGCTTGGCCGGCCGGTCCTGCGCCAGAGCCCATCCCATCAACCCAGCCGTGGCGACAAGGAACGCTGCCGTGCGAGCGAAAGCCGTCATCGTTCACCTCATCGACAAGGAGAAACCCATGCCATCAACAAACTAGACGAGCTCGGGCTTGTCATTGATTTCCCTCAATGGCCTGGCAATTCCGTGAAGGGAACGCATCACCCTTGTTCTTGTTCCGCTAGCTGGGCCGAAAGGCTAAAAACCGGAGGGACGCCGGCTCGCGGCCCGCGCCGACGGTCTGGATTGTGCCTTCGTCGCATCTGACTTTGATCGCCGTCCAGCTCCCCGCTCTGACGATGCCACCTTCGGTCTGAGCGAATTTCTCGGACAAGGTCACCGGGAGGTGACGGCTTGTTCGAAAGCGGGGCGTCATCATCTTCGGTGCTTCAGCTCCGCCCCTCGAGGATTTCCCCGAACACCCGCCTTACCTCGGTCTGGGTTTCCTTGACCCGCGCCTGCAGCGAGGAAAAGTCCGGGGCATCGCCGGCCCGTGCCAGCACGCGCAGCAGATCTTCGCCAGCGGTCTCCGGCTTGAATTTTTCGGTGACGCAGAGCCGCAGGATTTGCGTGAGATCATGATAGAGCCGCGTCGCCGACCGCAAGGTCTCCGCGGCCGATTGCGGCAGCACGCCGAGCCGCGCCGCACTGTCGAGTACCTGCATCGTGGAGACGTCGAGAATATCTGGCTTGTCGGCGGCGTGGACCAGCTGGAGATACTGCGCGATGAAGTCGATATCGACCAGGCCTCCGGCGGCATATTTCAGGTCCCAGACGTCGCCCTCGCCCTTCTCCTGCGCGATGGCGCGGCGCATGTCCGCGACGTCGCCGGCAACGGCGGCGCGGTCGCGCGGCCGCGTCAGCGCAGCGCGAATGACGCTCTCAATACGGGCGCGCAATTCCGGCGGCGCCGAGATCACGCGCGCGCGGGTCAGCGCCATGTGCTCCCAGGTCCAGGCTTCGCGCTCCTGATAGTCGGCAAAGGAATCGATCCGCGAGGCCACCGGCCCGGCGCGCCCCGAAGGGCGCAGCCGCATGTCGACATCGTAGAGCACGCCGTAATTGGTCCGCGTCGTGAAGGCGCTGATCAGCCGCTGGGTGAAGCGGGCAAAATATTGCGCGCCGTGCAGCGACCGCTCGCCGTCGGAATCGGGATGCTCGTGATCGAAATCATACAGCAGGATCAGGTCGAGATCGGATGATGCCGTCATCTCGCGGCTGCCGAGCCGGCCCATCGCCAGGATCGCGGTCTGCTGACCCTTGATGCGGCCGTGCTGGGCCGCGAACCGGTCGGTGACCAGGCCATGCACGGTGTGGACGATGCCCTCGGCGACGTCGGCGAAGGCGACGCTGGCCTGCTGGGCGGAGACCGTGCCGGACAGGATCCGCGTGCCGATCAGGAACAGGCTCTCCTGGCCGAACAACCGCAACCGGTCGAGAAACTCTTCATAGGCGTTGGCGTCCGCCAGCGTCGCGGCGAGCCGCATCGACAGTTCGCGCTGGTCCGGCATGGCGCCGAAGAAGCGCGGATCGATCAACCCGTCCATGATCTGCGGCTGCCGCGCCAGCATGTCGCCGAGCCGGGGTGCGGTGCCGAGGATCAGCGCCACCAGCGCAACCAGCTCGCGGTTCTGGCTCAGCAGCGAGATCAGCCGGCCGCCGCGCTGCAACGCCCCGAGGAAGCGGTCGAATGCCGATACCGCATTGTCGGGCTGTTCGGAATGCGCCAGGCCGTCGATCAACCCCGGGATGAATTCGACGAAGGCGTTGCGCGTCGCCTCGATGCGCAGCGCGCGATAATCGCCGGTCAGCCATTGCTGGACGGTTCCCGCCACCACGACCGGTTTCTTGAAACCGAGCGAGACCAGATGCTCGATCAGCCTGGGGTCATCGGGACCGGCGCTGTAATCCGCCGCGGGCAATTGCGCGGTGCCGGCGGGATCGCCCTCGAACAGCTTGCCGTAATGCCCCTGAACCACATTGAGATGGCCTAGCAGGTCGCTGGCGAAAGCGGCGCGGCCCTGATAGCCGAAGAAATTCGCAAAACGCTCCATCGCCTCGGCGTCGTCGGGCAGAGCATGGGTCTGCTCGTCCGCGACCATCTGCAGCCGGTGTTCGACCCGCCGCAGGAAGATGTAGGCCGCGGTGAGCTCGTCGCGGGCCTCGAAGGTGATCCAGTTGCTCGTGGCGAGCACGCCGAGCGCTTCCAGCGTCGGCCGCACCCGCAATTCCGGATGGCGGCCACCGGCGATCAATTGCTGGGTCTGCGCGAAAAATTCGATCTCGCGGATGCCGCCGCGCCCGACCTTGACGTTGTGCCCCTCGACCGCGATCTCGCTCTGGCCGCGAAAGGTCTGCATCTGCCGCTTCATGTCGTGAACGTCGGCCAGCGCCGCGAAATCCAGATGCTTGCGCCAGACGAAGGGGGCGATTTCCGCCACGAGCGCCTCGCCGGCTTTGGCATCCCCGGCGCAGGGCCGCGCCTTGATCATGGCCGCGCGCTCCCAGGTCCGCCCGTCCCGCTCGTAATAATGCAGCGCCGCGGCCATCGAGATCGCGACCTGGGTGGAGGATGGATCCGGCCGCAGCCGCAGATCGACCCGGAACACATAGCCGTCGCCGTTGCGCTGCTGCAAGATTCGCGCAAGCGCCTGGGTGACGCGCACGAAGAAGGTCTGCGGCTCGATGTCGGGCGCCAGCGTCCGCGCTTCGGAATCGAAGAACACGATCAGGTCGATGTCGCTGGAATAATTCAGCTCGCCGGCGCCCATCTTGCCCATCGCGAGCACGACGAGGCCGCTGTTGTCCTCGGGAGAATCAAAGCTCGGCGGCACCAGCCTGCCGCGCCCGGCTTCCTGCCGCAGCAGAAAGCGCAGCGCCGCCTGCACCGAGGCGACCGCGAGATCGGTGAGCGCCGCGGTTACCTGCATGACCGGCCAGAGGCCGCCGATATCGCACAGCGCGATCAGCAGCGCCGCCTCCGATTTCATGCGGCGAAGCAGTTGCATCACGTCGGCTTCGGCCGACGCGGCCGCGACGTCGCGGCAGGTGTTTTCGATCAGCCGGGTCAGATGCGGCTCCGGCTCGCATTCGAGCAGCCGGATCGCCCGGGCGGCGTCGGCGCGCAAGAGATCGAACAGATAGGGAGAGGCTTCGGCGATGCCGAGAAGAACGGTCCTGGCGCGCGGCGAGCGGCCGGTCAGATCGGCGATTGCAGCCGCCTGCGCCGGCGCCAGATCGGTCAGCCAGTCTGCCAGTCGCTGTTCGGCCTTTTCGGCGTCGGACACATGCGGTCCGTCCACGAACCGCGCGGCCAGACGATGTTGGTCCGCGTCGCCCTTCGCGGATGAGGTCATGCCACCTTCTGTGGCACATCCGGCGTTTGGGCCGCAAGCCTGTCACTGGCGCCGGTCCGGGCCGGGATGGCCAAGGTCGCGGTCAGGCCGGGATGGCCGTCGCCGAGCCGGAGTTCGCCGCCATGCAGCGTCGCCACCGCCGAGGCCAGGCTGAGGCCAAGCCCGGAGCCCGGCTGGGTGCGGCTGGCTTCCAGCCGCACAAACCGCTCCACCGCATGGCTGCGGTCGGCTTCCGGTATCCCCGGCCCGTGGTCGGTGACGCTCAGCAGCACGGAAGCGCCGTCGCGCCGCGCCTCGATCCAGATTTCATGGGTGCCGTCGACCGCGCCGTTGCCAAGTGGCTGAATGGAGGGAAGCGGCTTGCCGTATTTGATTGCATTCTCCACCAGATTGGCGAGTGCCTGGCTGATCAATTCGCGGTTGCCGTGAAGGGGTGCCGGCGCGGTCTTGACGCGCAAGGTCATGTCATTGTCTTCGGCCAGCGGTTCGTAGAGTTCCTGAATGCCCCTGGCGACGTCGGCGGCATCGAAATCATCCATGTTGCCGCGCGCCTGCCCGGACTCGGCGCGCGCGATCATCAGCAGCGCATTGAAGGTGCGGATCAGGCCGTCGGATTCCTCGATGGTCCGTTCCAGCGCGCTGCGGTAATCGGCCTCGCTGCCGGATTTCGCCAGCGCCTCTTCGGCGCGATTGCGCAGCCGCGTCAGCGGCGTCTTCAGATCGTGCGCGATGTTGTCGGAAACTTCCTTCAGCCCCGTCATCAGGGCCTCGATCCGCTCCAGCATGGCGTTGAGGTTTTCCGCCAGGCGGTCGAGTTCGTCGCCGCTGCGCCCGACCGGCAGCCGCCCGGTCAAATCGCCCGCCATGATGCGCTGGGTGGTGCCGGTCATGGCGTCGATCCGCCGCAGCACCCTGCGCGCGACAAAGACGCCGCCGCCGAGCCCGAGCACCACGACGACCAGCAACGACCAGTTGGCGGCCTTCACGACGATGCCGAACAGCCGACGCCGCTCCTCGAGGTCGCGCCCGATCAGCAGCCGGAAACCGCTTGAGAGTTCGGTGACGCTGACCAGCGCGCGATGGTGACGGCTATCCTGTTCGTCGAGCCGCCGGTAGGCGGTCTCCGACCAGCCCTGGGTTGCCATCACGCCCGGCGACAGCGAGCCGACATTGCCGGCGACGGCCTGCCCGGTCGGCGTCGTCACGAGATAAAGATTGGCACCCGGCCGCAGCGCCCGGTTCTCGATCGTGAACACCAGCCCGCGCAAGCCGCGCCGCGCATAGATGTCGCTGATCTCGCCGATTTCCGCATTCACGGTCGTGGTGATCTGCTCGGTGATCAGCCGGCGCGTATTCCAGGCAAAATAGCCCAGCAGCGAAGCGGCAAAAAGCGCAAACAGCAACAGATAGACCAGCGTCAACCGGAACGCGGTGGTGCGGATCAGCTTACCGAATGCCGTCACGGGTCATGTCTCACAGGGCATTGAATTCATTGAGAAGTGCTCGTCATTTGGTAGCCTATCAGGCGTTAACGGCGGCCAAAAGTGACAAAGCGTTCACGAAAGGAACGAGCAATGGAAGGCGACTTCCAAAAGGATCCGCCCTGATCTTCCCAAGACCCGCGACAAGCACGGTTGATACCCGATCGGCCCCTCAAACCACCGAGCTGGAGAAAAACAACCGCTTCGGATTGTCGGACCAGTCGATTTCGCGGACCGGCTTGATTACCACGCTAAACGCCGGATCGGTCGCGGCGATAATGGTCGCCTTCAGTCTTTCCTCTTCGTCCCGATCAAGGGTCTCCCGCCCTCCGATCTGAACCGTGATGGTATCGAGGGCATCTTGCCGAAACCGGCATTCCTCAAAATCGACGGCTTCACGAAGCAACCGGGTGGAAAGATAAAACGGAATGAATCTCCCATCGGGGTGCCGCAGAAAGTGCTTTCCCCTTCCATAAATGTGAGAAATCGTGGGACCGTTATGTCCGCAAGGACATCCCTCATGCAGTTTGCCGAAATCTCCGATGTCGTAGCGAATGAGGGGCGTTGCATAGGAGTGCAGGTGCGTGATCAGAAGCCGGCTGACCACCTCCCCATCGAATTCGGTTGTCAGCGTGCGATCGCATTCGACGATGACGTTGGAATGGGCGACGTGGTAATAGCCTTCATTCATCCTGCATTCGAACGCAATCGGCCCGGTTTCTCCCGAGGAAAAATTCGACAGGCTCGGTACCCCTATTCTTTTCAATTTTCCGATGACCTCCCGGCTTCGATAGTCCGAAAGATGAAGCCAGACCTTGATGCCGAGTTTTTCAACGAGATCCGGACCGCGATCCAGCAATTGCTCAATGACTCGACTGGGGCATACGAGATAGCCGACGCGGTCCTTGGCTAATTCGCTCAGGAGCCCATCAACGTCATTGTTGAATCTCAGCGTTCTATTGGAACCGTTGCAATAGATTTTGCTCAACGGGCCCGCCCAGTGCGGATCGACGGTCGGAAGGTCCGTTTTTCTCCGAAGGTCAACGGAGCGGACGACCGGCCTGATTTCAACGCGGTTTTCATCGAGAGGCAGATTGTCTATGAAATATTGCGCGAGGCTGCGGACCTCGTTGTAGTAACCATTCTGCTCGCAAACGAACACTTTCAGCGGCGTGCCCGTCGACCCCGTTGTTTCGTACGTAGCGGGGCTGCCCTGTTTCTTGTCGTGGAAGAGCGAGCCCTCCTTTTGCGCCTGCATGGCGATATCTTTTCGCGACAGGATCGGAAGTCTCTGTAACGCGTCTTGCGGAGTAACGCCGGCTGGAATCCTCTGACGCCAGAAATCGGACCGAACGTAGGCATGGTTGATGAGATTGCCCAGTTGCTTTTTTTGCCAGCGTACCCGCGCGGCCCCATCGCCGTTTTCGATGAGATCGATGGATGCGATATGGCCGACAATCTGGTGGGCGTCCGGCTCGAGAAAGGCGAACGGTTGTTCCCCGTATCCGCTGATGTTCTGAGGACGGTCTTTGAAGCTGAATGGCATGAAGGAGCCGTGCCTTTCTCAAGAGAAGCAGACCCGCCGTAACACTCGGAACTACGGGAAGCCACCCGCGACCCGCATCATAATGGCCCGCAAAACATTGATTATACGCCTGAATTCAATTTGGCTTGCCGGTGAGGCGTCGGGTTCCCGTTATTGGAACAGTGTTGCATTTCAGTTACACGCCTCGGCCTGCTCGTCTGGTAGAGAAGAATGCGGGATCTGGTTCACGATTCATTTTGTTAGTTTGGAGACGGCAAATGAAGAAGCTTCTGCTGTCGTCGACCTTTTTGGTAATCGCTTCAGCGGCGGCTACGGCAGCTGACCTCAGGTTACCTGCCAAAGCATCCATCGCAGCAGTGCCGGCGTTCAGCTGGACCGGATGTTACGTCGGTGCCCACGTTGGCGGCACGAATATCAGCACGTCTATCGCGACGAATTTCGAAGGCACGGGTCGCACAGCAGACGACAACGGTACCGGCGTCATCGCTGGCGGTCAGCTGGGTTGCAACTACCAGCAAGGCAATTGGATGTTCGGTGTCGAAGGCGAAGGCGCCTGGTCGAACGGCAAGGCGACCAACTCCCCGGCATTCTCGGCCGCTGCCAGCGAGACGCTTGCCACGAAGAACACCAACGAGTTCAGTATCGCCGGCCGCGCCGGTATCGCCGTCGACCGCACGCTGGTTTACGGCAAGGCCGGCTGGGCCTGGGGATCGTTTGACTTCAATTCCACCTTCATTTGCTGCGCCCTTGGTATACAGGTTCTCTCCGAAAGATCGGGAAGCAGCAGCCTGAACGGTTTTCTGGTCGGTGCCGGCATCGAACACGCGTTGACGCGCAACTGGACCATCAAGTTCGAATACAATTACGTGGATTTCGGTTCGCGGTTGTTGGCCTCACATGTGACGCCCGGCGGCGATCCCGTCGATGTCAGCCGCTCGCTGATCAGGCAGACATTCAAGGTCGGAGCGAACTATCTGTTCGACCTGGGCGGAGCGCCCGTCGTCGCGAAGTACTGAACTTGTCGGGTTGCGCAGAGACCGTACGCTTCTTCTGGCATGGCAGTCAGCTCGGCCCCTATCAGCTCATGGGCATGCGGAGTTTTGTGGACCTCGGCCACTTCGTCGAACTCTTCACCTACGATCCTGCCATCATTGTTCCCGCGTGGATCGTCCGAAGGGATGCCAACGAAATCTGGCCGACCGATCACGTTTTGACCTACCGGAACGACATCAGCCGCGGCAGCTTCGCCCTGCACGCCAATCTTTTTCGCTATGCCATGCTGCATCGACTGGGCGGCTGGTGGATCGATCAGGACGTCATCCTGTTGCGCCAGGAGCTTCCCGCCCAGGACATCTTCTTCTCGCTGGAAACCGTCGATCCGATGCGGGCGACGAACTCCGTGCTGAAGTTTCCGGCCGGGCATCCCTTGCTGTCGGAATGCGTGGCGCGATGTGTCGCGGCCGGCGAGACGCCGCTCTATGGCGAGACGGCAACCGTGCTTTTTACCGAAATGGTGAGCAAATACCGGATCGCGCGCCAGGGCCGATCGATCGACACGACGTATCCGTTATCCACGCTCGATGTTCCCTCGATGTTCGATCCGGCCCGGCGCGACCAGCTTCACGCCCGGTGTGAAAACGCGACATTCGTCCATCTCTTCAACGAAAAATGGCGCCGCGCCGGGATTCCCGGTGATCTTGGCCCACCGGCGGGATCCTTTATCGACGATCTACTGCTCACTCACGGATTCGAAACGCCTTCTGCCCGCATGGAGATCGACGACGTGCGACGTTGGACGGCCTGCCTCACGCTGCACGAAGAGGTTCAAGGCGGACAGCGCGGGATTCAGCGTATCCCGTCCCTGATCATGTAGCCCGCGCCGCGGATCGTGTGCAGCAAGGGCCGCTCGAAACCCTTGTCGATCTTGGAGCGCAGCCGCGAAATATGCACGTCGATGACGTTGGTCTGCGGATCGAAATGATAGTCCCAGACATTTTCCAGCAGCATGGTTCGCGTCACCACCTGCCCGGCATGCTTCATCAGATATTCCAGCAGCCGGAACTCGCGCGGCTGCAGCGTCAATTCGTCCTTGCCGCGCGCCACCCGGTGCGAAAGCCGGTCGAGTTCGAGATCGCCGACCCGGTAGCTGGTTTCCTCGGAAGGACCGCCATGGCGGCGCGACAGCACTTCGACCCGCGCCAGCAGTTCGGCGAAGGCATAGGGTTTCGGCAGGTAATCGTCGCCGCCGGCGCGCAGGCCCTTGATGCGGTCGTCGACCTGGCCGAGCGCCGAGAGAATCAGCACCGGCGTGCGATTGCCCTTCTCACGCAGGCTGCCGATTACCGACAGGCCGTCGCGCTTCGGCAGCATGCGGTCGACCACTAGCACGTCGTAGTCGCCGGATTCGGCGAGCGACAGGCCTTCCTCGCCGTCGCCGGCGAGATCGGCGATGTGGCCGACCTCGCGAAACGCCTTGACCAGATAGTCGGCGGACTCGCGGTCGTCTTCGATGATCAAAAGGCGCATATGGCGATCGGGTGCGGTCAGGAAAGTTGAGCTCTCTGTCACCATGGCGCGGCCGGCATCCTCATGCAAGGCGACCCGTCGCCTCGCGATCAAGCGAAAAAAGCGGGCGGTGAAGCTGGGGGACTTCACCGCCCTTTGAACCCTTCCGACGGAGGGGGGCGTATTCCACCGAAAGGGAACTGGTGGGAGCGGGCTTTAAGACCCGCCCCCCGGAAAGAGCCGTCGGCGGGGGCGACTAATGCCGGCGACACCCTCCATCTCTTGAACCGTCCGATGCTCAGCCTTTCGCCAGCGGCACCGCGACGAAGCGCGACGACGCACCGCTCTTGACCCGCATCAGCACGCTGTTCTTGTTATCGGTACGCGCCGCATTGATGGCTTCGCGCACGTCTCCGGCATTGGTGACGCTCTTGCCGGCGACCTCGAGAATCACGTCGCCTTCCTTGAAGCCACGCTCTGCCGCCGCACTCTTCGGAACCACCTCGGTCACCACGACGCCGTCCTTGCCGGCGCCGGCAACGGTGTTGGCCGGTGCGAGCGTCAGGCCGAGCCTCGGCTCGTCGGTGCCCCTGGTCGCGCTACCCTTGTCCTTGTCGGTGTCGACCTTGGCTTCCACCGTGTTCGGCAACTGGCCAAGCGTCAGGTTGATGACCTTGTCCTGGCCCTTGCTCAATACATTCAGCTTCACCGCGTCGCCGGGCGCGAGGCCGCCGATGGTGCGGGCGAGCTCACGGGCATCCTTGACCGTTTCGCCATTGACCGCCGTGATCACGTCGCCGGACTGGATGCCGGCCTTCGCGGCCGGACCGCTGGCCTGCGGTTCCGCAACCAGCGCGCCTTCAGCCTTTTTCAGGCCAAGGCTGTCGGCGATGTCGGCCGTCACCGGCTGGATCTGGACGCCGATCCAGCCGCGGCTGACCGAGCCCTTCGACTGAAGCTGCGCAATCACGGTCTTGACCGTCGATGCCGGGATCGAGAACGCAATGCCGACGCTGCCACCCGACGGCGAATAGATCGCGGTGTTGACACCCATGACTTCACCTGACGTATCGAACGCCGGGCCACCGGAGTTGCCCTTGTTCACGGGCGCGTCGATCTGGATGAAATCGTCATACGGACCGCTGCCGATGTCACGGCCGCTGGCCGAAACGATACCTGCCGTCACCGAACCGCCGAGGCCGAAGGGATTGCCGACCGCCAGCACCCAGTCGCCGATCCGCGGCTTGCCGGCGGAAAGCTTGGCGAACGGGAAGTCGGTGCGGCCGTCGACCTTGATCAGTGCGAGGTCGGTGCGCTGATCGGTGCCGATTACCTTGGCGGTGTAGGTCTTGCCGTCGTCCAGCGTGACTTCGACCTTGTCGGCGCCGTCGACGACATGGTTGTTGGTCACGGCAAATCCGTCCGCCGAGATGAAGAATCCCGAGCCCTGACCCGACACCGGGGTACGGCCGCCACGGGGACCGCCGCGCAGACCCGGGGGCAGGCCTTCAGGTCCGCCGAAGCGCTTGAAGAAGCGCTCCATCGGCGAGCCCGGCTGGAACGGCGAATCCTCGGTGGTGCCGGAACTGTCGTCCTTGGAAGCGGTCTTCTCGGCCATTTTGACCCTGACCGAAATCACCGACGGCTTCACGCGCTCGACGATGTCGGCAAAGCCGATCGGCTTCTCCACCTTGCGGACTTCGGTGCTGACCTGCGCATGCGCCGCGCTGGAGAAGACATCGACCGGACCATGCGACGGGCTGAAGCCGTAAACGGCGACGCCGAGGCCGGCCACGACCGAGGCCATCAGCGCAAACTTGCGGGCGGAAAACAGCTGGCGGCGCGGCGCGCGATAGGACGGAAGCGACGAGAAATCGGTGGGACGTTCGGTCATGTAGCAATCTCCAGAGCCTGATTCGACGGTGCGGGGGCGAGCACCTTACGAGTCTGAAGATGGGGGCCGCAGCCTTACCGCGCGCTGGCGGGGGAATTAAACTTTTGTAATGAAGGGAATTCTCGCTGCGGCGGAATATCGCAGGGCAGACAACGGCTTAGCCGCAGGCTCAGACCGGCTTTTGCGGCGAGGTTTCCGCATCGAGCAGCCGTTCCAGCCGGGCTTCCTCGTCCGCCGTCAGCTTGATCAGCGAATCGTCTTCCGATGCGGAAGCCGCGGAGCGCCGCCGCATATTGACCCACAGCGCCAGCCCGCCACCCGCCAGCGCCAGCGGCGGCAGCAGCCACAGCAGCAGCGTGCGGGCGTTGAACCTCGGTTTCAGCAGCACGAATTCGCCGTAACGCGCCACCAGGAAGTCGATCACCTGGGCGTCGCTGTCGCCGGACGCGATCCGCTCGCGCACCAGAAGCCGCAGATCGCGCGCCAGCGGCGCATCGGAATCGTCGATCGACTGGTTCTGGCACACCATGCAGCGCAATTCGCGCGACAGATCCCGCGCCCGCGATTCCCTCGCCGGATCTGACATCACCTCATCGGGCTGCACGGCATAGGCCGCCATTGAAGCGAAGAAAATCAAGCCGACCAGAGCTAGCAGAATGATGCGCGTCAACCTCATCTGGAACTTCTACTCCGCATCGCCAAGGGCGTCATCAAAATTTCGGCTGGACATCTATATCGCATTATGCGATAATTCAAACCATGAGTCAGGTCGGATTCACACCCGTTGCAACGCGCCAATGGCTCAAGCTTTCACCGCAAGTTCGAGACCGGATCAAGAAGAAACTAGAAGCCTTTGCAGAGACCGGTCACGGCGATATCAAGAAGCTGAAAGGCCAGGCTGGTGCAAGGCTTCGTGTCGGCGACTGGCGTGTTATTTTTTACGAGGAAGCAGGATCCATTGTTGTCGTAGGGGTCGGGCACCGGCGTGAAATCTATGATTGAGAGGAAGTTGATGAAGATAAAATTCAAGACTACTCCCGACGGTGAAGTGGCCATTGTCCCACGTGCGGAATATGAACGTCTCAAGGCTTTCGAACAGGAGGCCGAGGAAGACAGAGGTACTGCACGGTTGGTTGCGCGAGCAAAGAAGGAAGTTGCAGACGGCGCGCCGGTGTTGCCGAAGGATGTCGTAGATCGTCTAGCAAACGGCGAGAATCCAATTCGTGTGTTGCGCCAATTCCGCGGTTGGACCCAAACTGAGTTGGCAAACTCCGAAGGAGTTCAGATTACGCAGAATTATCTGTCCGACCTCGAAGCTGGCAAACGCCAAGGGCCGCTGGCCTTACACCGCAAATTCGCGCGAGCGCTCGGGGTACCGCTTGATATGCTCTCAACAATTGCGGTGTCGGAGCAGGAGGCTGATCCGGCAAGGTTCGCCAAACGCAAGCAAGTAGTTGCGGATATGAAAGGTCGGCGCGGACAGCGTTGAAGGCACTTCAGGTCGCTTATTCCGCTGCCTGCAGGCCGCGCAGCGACTTCGCGGGCTTCGGCGCCCCGACCCGCAGCCGGCGGTCGGACAGCGACAGCACGCCGCCGAGCGCCATCAGGATCGGCCCCCACCAGATCAGCAGCACCATCGGCTTGTGATAGATGCGCACCGCGATGGCGCCATCGGCGGTGGTTTCGCCCAGCGAGACATAGAGCTGGCTGGCGCCGTTGGTCAGCAACGCGGCCTCGGTGGTCGAGGATCCCCGCGCTGCGAAATTGCGCTTCGACGGCGTCATGTCGCTGAGCCGCTGGCCATCGAGGCTGACACTGAACTGCGCCAGCATCTCGCTGAAATTCGGTCCCTTCCGCTGCGAGACGTTGTCGAGCTTCAACTCGTAGCCGGCGATTTTCGCGACGTCGTCGGGCCGCATCGTTCCGATATATTCGCTGTTCCACGTGGTTTCGCAGACGATCCCGATCAGGGCGACGCCGACGCCGGCATGGGCGAACGCCGAGCCCCAGGTCGCACGCGGCAGCCCCCGCGCGCGCCGCGTCGCGATCGCAAACGGCACCCGGAACAGGCCGGTGCGCTCGACGAGGTCGGTCAAGGCACCCGCGATGACAAAGACGGCCAGCCCGATGGCGAGCGGCGCGAAGGCGTTGCCGCCGCGCGTCCACGCCCACAGCATGGCGACCGCGAGCAGCGCCGCGATGCCGGCTGCGGTCAGGCGCTGCGCCGCACCCAGCAGATCGCCGCGCTTCCACGCCAGCAGTGGCCCGAACGGCACCGCCAGCATCAGGGGCAGGAACAGCGGCCCGAAGGTCAGATTGAAGAACGGCGCGCCGACCGAAATCTTGTCGCCGGTCAGGACTTCCAGCGCCAGCGGATACAGCGTTCCGATGAACACGGTCGCGCACGCCGCTGTCAGAAACAGGTTGTTGAGCACCAGCGCGCCCTCGCGCGAGATCGGCGCGAACAGCCCGCCCTGCTTCAGCGCCGTCGCCCTGAAGGCATAGAGCGAAAGACTGCCGCCGATGAAGATGCACAGGATCAGCAGGATGAACACGCCGCGGGTCGGATCGGTTGCGAACGCATGCACCGATGTCAGCACGCCGGAGCGCACCAGGAAGGTGCCGAGCAGCGACAGCGAGAAGGTCAGGATCGACAGCAATATGGTCCATACCTTCAGCGCGTTGCGCTTCTCCATCACGACGGCGGAATGCAGCAGCGCGGTGCCCGCCAGCCACGGCATCAGTGAGGCGTTCTCGACCGGATCCCAGAACCACCAGCCGCCCCAGCCGAGTTCGTAGTAAGCCCAGTACGAGCCCATCGCGATGCCGAGCGTGAGGAAGATCCACGCCACCAGCGTCCACGGCCGCACCCAGCGTGCCCAGGCCGCATCGATGCGGCCTTCGAGCAGGGCGGCGACCGCGAATGAAAACGAGATCGAAAAGCCGACATAGCCGAGATAGAGCATCGGCGGATGCACCGCGAGGCC